>JANMSI010000154.1:0-2485 GCA_031389115.1 Akkermansiaceae bacterium | reverse complement strand
GATTCATCCAGCTCCTGATAGAGTCCCCTCTTCACCAGGAGATATGCGCCGAGCGACAAAAGGCAAAGCAGCACGCCCACGCCGAGGCCGCAGCGGATCAGCAAACTCCGGCGAATCGAGGGCGCTCTCATGGGGCGGGTTCCTCCAACTGATAGCCCTGGCCGCGGCGGGTTTGGATGAAATCAGGCAGATCTCCGGCGTTCAGCTTTTTCCGCAGGTAGCCGATGTAAACGTCCACCGCGTTGCTTGTGCCGCCGCTTTCATCCTCGAAAACATGCTCCCAGATGTCCGTCCGCGCCACCACCTCTCCGGAGCGGTAAAACAAATATTCCAGCAGCCGGTATTCCAGACCGGTCAGCTCGACCGGCCGATCCCCGCGCGTCACCGTGCGTCGCATGGGATCGAGCTCCAGATCGCCGACGCGCATTTGCGGACTCTTCTTGGCGTAACTCCGGCGGAGCAGCGAGCGGACCCGCGCCAAGAGTTCGGAAAGAGGGAAAGGCTTCACCAAATAATCGTCCGCGCCGGTGTCCAGCGTCTCTAACCGGTCCTCCAATCCATCCCGCGCGCTGATGACGATGATGTGCACCGGGTTTCCCTTCTTTCGCAGCCGCCGGAGGATCTCCAGGCCGTCCATCTTGGGCAGCATGAGATCCAGCAGGATCAAGTCATGGACATTTCCCTCAGCCGCCCACAACCCCTCGTCGCCGGCTGCCATCGCATCCACCAAGTATCCCGCTTCTTGAAGATACTGGCTGATCGCATTGCGCAGAGCCGCATTGTCTTCGATGAGGAGCAGGCGCATGCGTGTGAAATAGAGAGATTTCTGAGCAACACACGACGGAATTTCTCAGTGAGATACTGGAACAAGTGGCAAGCGTCCTCATTTGTTGCCTGCGATGTGAATTCGGGCGTTGTCTTCAATGTTCAACGCAACCAAAACCAAGTGTCCGCATCTAAAATAACGGGAGAATTTATGTTTCAGCCTCACTACCGTGGCAGATTCATCGCCCGCCCTTTTTCACCCAGGAATCCCTGAGCGCGACGGTGCGGTTGAAGACGGGCTTCACACCGGGCTGATGGTCGATGGCGTCGGAGATGAAGTAGCCGGTGCGCTCGAACTGGCAGGAAAACCCGCCATCCGCGGCGGCGAGCGCGGGCTCGACCTTGGCGGTTAGGGTTTTCAGCGACTCGGGATTGATGACGGTTAGAAAGCCGCCTTCCGCGGCGTCGGGGTCTTCGACGGTGAAGAGCCGGTCGTAAATACGCACCTCGGCATCGACGCCGGTGGCGGCATCCACCCAGTGGATCGCGGCCTTGCACTCGACGCCTGGCGGTGAGTCGGCGCCGATGGTGTGAGGCAGGATTTCCGCGCGGATGAGAGTGATCGCTCCTGAAGCGTCTTTCTCGAAACCGATGCAGCGGATGATGTGGCCACCCTTAAGCCGGACGTGGCGGTCGGGGCCGAGGCGATGGAACTTTTTCTCGGGAATTTCCATGAAGTCCTCCCGCTCGATCCAGACTTCCTGGGAGATCGGAATGTCGCGGTTGCCAGCTTCCGGGTTCTGCGGGTGATTAGGAACCTCGACGGTGGCGACGGGCTCGGCGGCCCAGTTTTCCAGCACGACCTTCACCGGATCGAGCACCACCATCCGGCGCGGGGCGGAGGCGTTGAGGAAATCCCTAACATCGAACTCCAACAGCGCGACATCAGTGGTGCCGCTGAACTTGGTGATGCCGACGCGCTTGCAAAAATGCACCACGGCTTCCGGTGGATAGCCGCGGCGGCGCAGGCCTGATAGAGTCGGCAGGCGCGGATCGTCCCACCCGCCGACGTGGCCTTCCTGCACGAGTTGGAGCAGCTTGCGCTTGCTCATGATCGTGTACGTTAGATTCAAACGGGCGAACTCGATCTGGCGCGGCCTGGAAGGCACCGGGCAGTTCTCGATGAACCAATCGTAAAGCGGGCGGTGGTTCTCGAACTCTAAAGTGCAAAGCGAGTGGGTAATGGATTCGAGTGCGTCCTCAAGCGGGTGCGCGAAATCGTAGAGCGGATAGATACACCAATCGCTGCCGGTGTTATGATGCTCCGCGTGCATGATCCGATAGAGCACCGGATCGCGCAGGTTCATGTTCGGCGAGGCGAGGTCGATCCTGGCGCGGAGGACGCAATCGCCCTCCTTGAACTCGCCGGCTTTCATGCGGGCGAAGAGATCGAGGTTTTCCTCCACCGGCCGGTCGCGGAACGGCGAGGGCGTGCCGGGCGTGGTGAGATTGCCCCGGTTGGCGCGCATTTCCTCGGCGGATTGTTGTTCGACGTAGGCCTTGCCCTCGTTGATTAGATGGACGGCGCAGTCATGGAAAAACGTGAAGTAGTCACTGGCAAAATAAAGGTCGCCGCCCCATTCGAAGCCGAGCCATTTCACGTCGGCCTTGATGCTATCGACATATTCGGATTCTTCCTTTTCCGGGTTGGTGTCGTCGA
>JANMSI010000084.1:0-43847 GCA_031389115.1 Akkermansiaceae bacterium | reverse complement strand
AGCCTTTTGGCTCCTGTTACCGGACATTCCACGGTAAATTTTTCCGGCGGCTTGAGTGCCGCTACAGGTACTACGGTGACGCTGACCATTACCGGCGCTCAAAGTGGGAATGGCGGCTTTTCCAATTTTCAATTCTCGCAGGATCCGCCGCCCGCCGGTGACGTCCCGCTGGTGATTACCAACTATAACTTCAACTTTGACACCGACGAGCTCACGCTGACTTGGGGATCCACCGATACGAAAAGCTACAGGGTCACAACATCAACCAATCTCTTGGCACCATGGCTTCCGGTGGCCACGGGCATTCCGGGCGCTCCCGCCCTAAATGAAACATCGACTACGGTCGGCTTCACTCAAGGTGCCAAAGGCTTCTTTAGGGTTGAGGAGGAGTAGGCTTTGATGCCGTCGCAGGTCGATACGCCGCAGGAATGCGAAATGAGATGAACGGATTTTTGGATCGCTAGTTGGGTAGTTGAGGGCTTTTTGCTCGCATGCCCCAGATAGTGTTGCCGCAAAACTGACGCGAAGGATATGCTTCATGAATCATGAAATGCTGGTTCTCGACTCACGGTATGCCGACGGACGAATCCCGAAGGCTTTGGTGAAAACGTTAGAAAACGTGGATCGGTACTCGTAGCCGACCTCCTCGCAAATCGCCTCGATCTTGGAGTTGGTCGAACTAAGTAATTCCGCAGCTTTCTCGACCCGCAGCGTGGTGAGATGCTTCATGGGACTGCAACCGAGATCCTTCAGACAAAGCCGCCGAAAATGCTCGGAACTCATCATCGCGGCGGATGCCATATCAACCACGCTCCAGTCGCGTCTGAGATTGGAGGAGATCACGCGCCATGCGCGGGCGACCCGCTCATCGGTCTTCGATGGGCAGGAAAAACCCATGACATAACCGTGAACAAGTTCCACCCAGTGATGAACTAAAGCAGGCGAATTGCCGCATGCCGCTTCTCCATGCAGACCACGGATCGCCTGCACCAGTCCACCCGCCTGCCAAGGGCGGCAAAGGCTGCCATTGAAACGATCCGGCGTGATGCCGCCGAGATTCCCTGTATAACAGACGAAAGCATAGCCCCAATTGCTGTCGTCACCGGGATCGATATTAATGGCAGCAGGATTCTTAAGCAGGCAAGCGGTCCCCGCGTCGTAGGGCTGCCACGCACCGCGCACCGAAACCATGGCAGGACGGTTGAAGCAAACCATCCAAAGCGCTTCCGCCGGGGACCTGCCGTCGATTCTCAACGGTGGCGGAGTGGTCGAGACACCCGCTTGGAGGATTCCACGGGTGCTGAGCTGGGGGACTGAGGAGAAGTCCGGTTTGTGAGATTTCCCAGCACTCCAATCCGTCGCACGGACCAGCACATCGCGCGACGGCGGCAGGGCGGATGAAGTTGCTGACTTGATAGAACGGGCGATGGATTTGGCAAACATGACGATTTGGGGATTTTGTTAGTTGGTTGAAAATCAGCGGGCGCGCGCGGCGGCTTGTTCCCATACGGCGAGTGCCTGTTGGAATTCTGCGAGAGACGCAGGTGGCAGTACGCCGCGGCTGCGGGCGATCTCGTCGCGAACCCGGGAGGCAAGAAACTCGGCCTCGCGCTTGAGCGGACGAAGCGGCTTTTGTGCATCTTCGAACCAGACCGGTGCGCTGTGCGCAAAGCGAAATCGTCCATCAGACTGGGGTTCCCACGCCCGCACGGCGATCCAAGTGGTGCCGTCCAGCGGGACTCTAACCGTGAAAGTGGTGTCATTTCCCGTCGCGGAATGAATTTCGTGGATGGTACCGTTGACGATGATTTCGACATCGCCGCCCCCGGACCGGGAACGAACCCGCGTCTCGACCACCGCTGCGCCGCCATCACGGCTGACCTTGTAATCGAGCATGGGACCGGTGGTGACGAAGCTGCGACCGGCCCTGAGACCGGCGCACCAGTTTTCATAGCTAAACCCATCCGGGCAATTTACATAGACCCGGCTGTAGCCGAGCGGCACGGGATGCACGCCACTCGCCGTGCCGGCGGAGGGTTGCAGGCGACGACCACAGTTAAGCATGGCCCAGTAGGTGCGGTGGGTGTATTCGAGCCAATCGCGCTCGGTTCCGGATTTGGCTGCTCCCGGCAGCATCCATTCCGGCGCGGGTGTGAACCAGTTGGTGAGGGCGAACGGCACGCGCCAGACATGATTGTTAGAAAGCTCGTAAAGATGAATGTCCATCGCGGCGGGCAGGGCCGGTGACCACGGCCAATCCGGTTTATCCATATCAATGAAAGCATTCTGCTCCTTGACCGCATGAGCGATCTTACCGAACGGCGGCGCGCCGTGAGAAATCGAATCACGGTGGCCGAGTGCGAGAATCGCACCGAGCGTGTGGTCGTGCCCCTTCATCGTGAAGATTTCCCACTCGGTATTGAGCGGCCAGATGACATGCGTAGCGTCCACATGATGGACGGAGGCTTGCTTCCCGGCTTCCATGCCTTTGTCGAAATGGAACGGAGGCGCTTCTCCATGCGTACACCAGTAAGTGATGGGAAAGGCAACGTTGAGATCTTCCGCGAGCATGATGTTAGGCAAATCCGCAAGGGAGCGATGGACGTGGGTTTCCCCACTGAACCATCCCTCGGAGGCCATGTTCACCCAGCGCTCCAGCGGAAGTTCGAGATCCAGCATCTCCCTCCCGACTTCAATCTCACGGGTCAAAGGTTTCCATTCCTTGCCGCGTTCGATCGTGAGGGTATATCGACCAGGCGGCAACTCGGCGGTCCATGGCTGTGCGCTGAGCGTGGTATGGTTTTCCGAGCTGAGCGGATTGTTAAAATTGCGTTTTTCGTAGCGCACCGCCGTGCCGCCTTCGCTTTCCGGAAAGAACCAAGCGCCATCCGCATTCCGGATGTAGATGCGGGCGGGCATCGGAGTTTTACCATCGGCATCGAGAATCCGACCGCGGACCCGGGTCGTTAGTTGCACATCACCAGACTTGTTAGACCAATACGTCTCCGCTTTGGCCAGATCGGCAAGCGAGGATTTCAGTTGCTCCGGATCATGGATCAAATTCCTAATCTCCGCGATCCGCTGCCGTGTCCATTCGAGGAAAAACTCCGTATCCTGTTTCCTCGGCCTCATGGGTTCGCCACCCAGCTCGACATACCATGGAGCGGTCATCGCGAAGCGGAAGGTGTGGTCAACATCCGCAATGGCACGCACGGCGAACCAGCCGCTCTCGTTGATCGTCACCAGCGCGGGAAGGTGGATGATTTCCGAGCGGCCGTTGCGGATCAGCTCGATGGACTTGATCGGATCCTGCGAATCGAGATTCCCTGCGAGATGCACTTGCAAGGGGCCGTTTGCAGTTCTCAAAATCTCGCCCGGCATCGTGCCGTTAGCTGTTAGCCTCAACAAAGGCCCGTTGCTAACTACCACTCTTCCGGCCTTGAATCCATCCCACCATGCCTGCCAATCCAGCTTGGTGCCGGTGTGGACATACATGCGGTTGTAGCCGACCGGATTCGGCTGCATGCCGCTCGCACTGCCCGCGCTGGGAGGCAGGCGAAGGCCGCAGTTTAGGGAGCGGAAATAAAGATCATGGCTCCAAAGCCCGTTGCCGTGCACTCCCGGATATTTCGAAAGGTCGCGCGGGCGGCCCCACGCCTCGTTATCGAGCACGCCGCCGCGATGCATGTGGTTGTGAGCCACGCCGACCGAGTCGAGTTTGCCACTCGCCAGCCAGATCGGAAAATCCTGCCAGAAGGGCTTCTCGGCATCGATCCAGGCACCCCGCTTTTTTGCCATCTCAAAAAAAAACCCGGATAGCGGCCACTCGCGGGTTTTTCCCCGATAGCCGGCAAGCGGAAACGGCTCCTTGAGACCGAACATCAGCAAGGATCCCCCACCCCGCTCGTCCTTGCCGGCCATGACGTTATAAAGGCGTCCATCGGTGGTGTTAGAAACCGGACCTGCGGGGAGAGTCTTGCCCGACCATGCATTCTCATCGTTCCACCAAGTGTTCGTTTGCGCGATCCAAAGATCCTCCGCTTTCATCAACAGGGGGATCTGTGCGGGATCCCGATGAATATGGGTTTCGCCCGACCACCAACCTTCTGCGGCCATGTCCACCAGGCGGTGCATCTTCACACTAACAGGTGTAACATCGCCCTTGATCAGAATCTCACCCTTGATGGATTTCCACCCGGGGCCTTTTTCGATTCGATAGTGATAGTTTCCCGAAGCGATGGGAAACGAGGCGTTGCCGTCGCATACGAAATGGTCGTGCCAGAACGGGAGTTCAGCCCGCGCCGGATTCACCGGTTTGCCCGCACTGTCAGTTAGATGAATCCGTGCGGCAAGCGGATTGCCCGCTTCATCGCGGATGTCGAAATGCAGCGACTGGCGGGCGGCAGGGTTGATTTTAAAACTCAGCAGAAGATCACTGCGAAAGCCGAGATCCTGGGTTCCTTGACCAGCATTAATGTTGACCACAGCGGAGCGCACTCCGCTGTGGTCCGTCCAAAGCCGGAGTTTGCGGGTTTCGCGACGGTCGCCTGTGAGCGGTCCCTGCGGCACGAGTTCGAGCCGCAGCCATTGGTCGCGGCCTGGAGTGGCGGGTGCGGCGGGCATGAGATTTTCACTCTCGATCTGAAGCGGCGAAGTGATTCCGGCGGCGTTGTGGATCGTAATGTCGAACTCGCACCAATCCCCCTGAGTGAGTTCTAGCGGGGCGTCGCCTTCCGCCGCCTTGACGCGCGATTCGGGCGAAATACTGACCTCGATCAAGTCCCTCCCTGCGGCGTCAAGCGGACCCGGCACACCAAGCCATGCGACCAGCAGGGAAACGGCAAAACGTGGAAAAACGGAACGCATGAGATCGGCTGGACCGCATCGTGCGCTTGTATCGGCCAAGCACATGAACGATTTCAATACGCACATGATGCGAAGTCCGACAGATCCCGTCTAGACGTCCAATGGGATGGGATTTCAGCGTGAAATCACTCGATCGTCAGGCGGCGCGGCGGCTCGATCGGAACCGCGGACTCAACCTTGAAAACCGGCAGGCGGGAGCTGTCGAGGGCGATCCGCCCGACGGTGCGATACCAGCCCGGCTCCCATTGCGAGGGATCGCTCTCATACTCGAGCGCCACCGAAACCGCGCGGGCGTCCGCCGCACAACAGGTGACGGGCTGGAGGGAGATCCTCCAGCGCGTGGGATCGGCCGGGTCGCGCGCGATCTGCCCCACGGTTTCAATGCGGGCGCTTTCGATCACCGTCCGCACGTCGTCAGGCTGCGAGGCGAGCTGGGAAATCTGCTCAAGGCCCAGCGGAATATCGCCGCCGGCTGTCCGTCCTCCGCTCAGCCGCTCAAGTTCGTCCATGCAGAAAGCGTCCACCGATGCGGTTGTGACGGGTGAGGACTCACTGTCCCGGTTAGAAAAAAGCGGCGCGGCCAGCGCGAGCGGCAACATCAGCACGACCATTTTTCCCACTGCCGATGCGGTGGCGGGAAGCGGGAAACCGAGATTCATCACACTCACTGTTCCGACTCGGCCATGATTCGTCGATACGTTTCCCGCGCGTGCTCATAGGCGGCCTTGGCTTCTGCCTGCTCCGCCTCGGCATAGCTGCTGCTCTTCTGTTTCCAGCACTGATCCACGCTAGCGAGGCACCACGCGGCGCTGTCCTTGCTTGCGCGGATCGGTTTGCCATCGACGAGCACTTTGATGGGATTCGTATGGGCGCTGGGAAAATGGCGGATCGCCACCCAACTGCTGCGGGTGAGCTCCGGCTTGGGGAAAACCAAACGGGTGAGCGTGCCATCGGCCGGCAACGTTTGTTTGGCCACCGGCAGTCCGTTGACGATCAGCTCGACTTCCTGCGGCGTGCCCCCTTCTCGTCTCACGGCGGCGTCCACCGAGAACGAGCCATCCGCCGCGCGCTCGAAATTCATCAGATGCCCGGTGCCATCGCTAACATAACTCCGCCCCGCGCGCAGTCCTTCGATCCATTCCCCATAAGTCAGCTTGCCCGGCAGTTTTACATAGACCCGGCCGATGCCCACCCGCTCGCCGGACATACACGGGAAATCCGTCTCGCCGCTTGCGACCACGTCCAGCCCGCAGTTCAGCACATGATACCAGATACTCCATTCCTCGACGCGCGGGGTGTTCATGGTGGCGATGAAGTCGATGGCGGGGACCGGTTCGCCGTTTTCTCCCGGCACCTGGTGCGTGACATCCACGATGAACTCCATGGCCCCGATGCCATCGAACGCGGGCAACCGGAAATTCGGAATGCCGTGAGGACCGTCCGTGCCCGGCGTGCGACCGACAGCAGTCATCAAACCACCCGCACTGTGGGCCGTGCCCGTGACCGCACCCTGAGCCTTCGCCCAGCGCAGGGTGTTGAGGCCGAGTGTGGGCCAGTGGGCAACAGAATCCCCGCCCGCCGGGATCTGGCGCTTCAGGTTTAGCAGATTGAGATGTCCCGAAACTTGCGAGCCGAAGCCGCTGACCTCAATATCGTATCTAAGTATATAAGGATAACGGCTGACATCGTCGGGCTTGCCGGTGAAGAATTGTTTTTGGAAATCGAAACACGGCCCCCACGTCAGACAACACCCGACTTTGACATCCTCTCCCATGATGTGCCGGAGCATGTCTGCGGGAAGCGCGCCCTGAGTCGGATTATCATAGTGCAGGCAACCCGCCGCATGGATGTGGTGATCGCCGCTCCAGTAACCGTGCTTGGCGGTGTCAATCCAGCGCTTCGCCTCATAGATAAATCTAACCGGTTCCATGCCTACGACCAGATCCCGGTTTTCAATGACGCTCTCCGGCCCATGCGAACATTTCACTCTATAATTCCCGGGCGGAAGGCGAATAGTCTCGCCGGACTCCCGATAAATCTGCCGCTGGAAAAAGAAATCCGGTGCCAGCCGCTTCGGCTGCGCCGGATAGACCCGACCTTCCGAATCCTGGATTTCGAACGCCGCCATGCACGGGGTGCCATCCGCATCCTTCACCTCGAAGGTCACGGCGGTGCTTGGCAGGATGTGAAATTTCATGGACATGGGCGACCAGTCCGCGGTTTCGCCCCTGGCGTATTCGAGATGGATCCAGTCGATGCGGCAATTCCCCGGAGCCATCCCGGGATCGAGCCGCAACCCGCCAAGTCTGCCCACGGCTTCAAACTCCACTTCATAAATCTGCGGAGCGCCGGAATGCATTTGGATCGCCACCTGACGTTGCCCGTCCGGGGCCGGGGCATCGGGAGAAGTCCAGAAAAGCTGCCCCATGCCGCCCATGTCGCTCTGGGCGAAGAACCGCAGCACCATGCGTCCGCCGCGCGCTGCCACCGGAGCGGACATGAATGGATCGGTCCCGTCGGATTTAAACCGCAGCGATCCTCCGCCCGCTTCGATCACACCGTTGTTAGGATTTCCCCAGCCGTCGGCATCCCTGGTGAAATCCCACTCGCGGATGACGCCGGATTTCTGCCCCGGCAGACCGCCGACGCTGAACTCAAGCTCCGCAGTCCGTTCCCCCGTGCCGATGGCGGAAAGCTGGATCACCCGATATTCCAACCCGAGTCCGCTGAGTCCGGCAGCGAGCGGGCGGCCATCAAATACGGATAGAGACATCCAGCGGTTAGCCACTTCTTCCGCCGGGGCGCGCGGCATCGGTTGCGCGCTGGGACTGTCAATTCTGAGCCGCGAGGTCACCCCGGCCTGGTTGATGACCTTCACCAGCGCCGTGCGCCAGCCGTTTTCCTCCAGCTCCATGCCGTTGAGCGCGGGCGACGCGACGAGTTTCCCATCCGCGCCGATTTCAAGCGCGGCGACGCAGCGGTGATCCAGCAGCTCTTGCACGGCGCGCGTGATTTCCCCCTCATCCTTGAGGACGGCCAGCTTTTTGAGCGAGGCCTCGGTCTCCGGGGAAAGGGGAGCGCCGATGCTTTCTAACGCTTCCGCCAGACGCTGGCATTGCAGCAGCAAGGGCTGGGCATCCACCCGCGCGACGATGGGGATTTCCAGCGGGTGATGGATCTCCCCGTCCTTGCCGTGGCCGGGATGCGCCGCAGCCCAACCGCCGAATGCCAGAGCCGCAATGGCTGATAGAAGCCCTGGTTCGATGAAATTTTTCATGGTTTGGCAGTGACCCCCGAGCGCTCCAGAACCTTCGACTTCGCTTCGGCGGACGGTGCCGGCACGATCACTCCCGCTTCCTTGACGCCATACATTTCCGCAATCGATGAGGCCTTCGCGAGATCCGTGAACATACCTGGACGGCGCTGGCGGAACTCACGGGCGTTGACGCGCGAGTTCCTCAGTTGGGCCAGATTGAGGTCCGCCATGATGTAGTCTTCCTTCGCCTCGGTGATTTGCCGTTTCACGCCTTGTGGCCATTCCGCAATCATCGTGCCCGCGCCGATGGCTTTGTTCGTCGTTACCATGTGAACATAATTCTGATGAACATTCGCCCTCACGATATAGTCCTCGACCACGCCGTGACGCGCATTCGGCCAAATAATCAATTCAGCGCCCCTGAGACTAAGCAGGCGGAACATTTCCGGGAAATAACCGTCATAGCAGGTGAGAATCCCCACCCGCCCGAAATCGAGATCGAACACCGGACACTCCTCGCCCGGAGTCATCATCCACTCGGGATCATTCGCTACCGGCGGCCAGCAGTAAGGTGCTCCGCCGACTGCCTGATAAGCTTTGAAATAGCGGCCCATGATTTCCCCTTTGCGATCGAAGATCAGGGTTGAGTTTCCATAGTCGCCCTTCTCATTAATTACTTCGAAACAGCCGACCATCACATAGATAGCGTTCCGTTTCGCCGCCGCAGCGATCGCCTCAGTCTGCGGACTCGGCACACGAAACATCCCGAGATATAACTCCGGGAAAACCACCAGATCTGCCTTATCTTTCCCGGCGCGGTCAATGTATGGCACGATGGCGGCAGCGGTATCGTTCTCTTCCGTGGTCGGCACCTGCCAATTCCAAGGACCGGTAATCTGGACAGCCGCCACCCGCACGGATTGGTGCGCGAGCTGTGCGGGAGTGATCCGCTTAAAGCTCGTCTGCTCTTCGGCAAGCGATGGCAAAACTAACAGGATCGCTGCGATGAAATGATGAAGTCGTTTCATTTCTTTAGGATGATGCCTTGGTTATTATTCAAAATGGGAAGTGCATCGGCGGTGCCTGCATGCACATCCAGATGCGGCACTTTCTCCGTGCCTACGAAGATATTTCCTTCCAGCACGATATTGCGCCCGGAGTTGAAAGCAAAGGATGCGAGTTCCGGGAGATAGGGCGGTGCGAAGTCTGTCATACGGATGAGGTTATTGCGAAAGATCAGACCGTCAATCGCCTGCCCCTCGACGATCTTTCCATGGTATGTCTCAATGATATTGTCCTCGAAAACGATTCCACCGTGGTAGAGGGCGTTAGGGAAAAGTTTTGCATCCACTTCGGCGGACATCCTCAGCACGGCTCCAGCGCCGTTGGTAAACGTATTTTTCCGGATCACCGCATCCCGAGTGGGGCCGGACTCCCACCAGAATCCGTTGTCGCCTTCCATCTGGATGCCTGCCATCGAGGAGTTCTGGAATCTATTACCCTCAATGAGCACCTTGCCCGAGGTGGCAATCAGCATCGTCCGCGCGCGGTGATTTCGGACCGTGCTGTTTCTAAATGTGAGATTCGCCTGCCACGAGAGATTGTAGAGTCCGGAAAGCGCGCGGATGCCACCCTCAGGCAAGTGGTCGATGGTCATTTCAAACCGATCCGAATTCAGGTCGCGGACGGATAGCACTTTCGCATCGCCATAGCCTTGGAGATCCGCGCTGGTGACGAAGCGGATCGCATCGCCCGCTGCGGCGATGACCAGGCCGCGCTGCTGGCTATGGACACGCTGGCAGGTGAGCGTATTGCCAACCGCCTTTTCCACCCGCACGAAGCAGCCGTGTACATTCGTGGCATCATCCAGCATGTTTTCAAACAAACTGTCCTCAATCAGTATATCTCCCCGGCAACCGTTGAAATGAGTGGCATCCGCCGTAGTCGTGACATAGCGGTCCTTACCCTCCGGCAACGCCACCCGATAGCGCCGCAGGGTGAAGTTTTCCGAACGCTGGCCAATGAGACCCATGCCACCGGCGTGATGCACCGTCACATCTTCGAGTAATGTATCCTTACACCCGGAAATCCGGATCGCAGGCGAGGTGCGGTTAGGATCTAACATGCCGCTGACGATGAGCACCATCCCCGGCTTCGGCATCACCTTGGTGGAGTCATAGATCCGAATCAAATGGGGAGCGAGTTCCTCCACCCTCGGGTCGGGTTCCATCGCATACATGAATTCGTCCGGCACCGGCTGGCGGGTGCCACCTTGAAACCACATGTTCCATTGCAAATTGTGCTGCCACGCCAGCGTTGCAGTGACCGGCGGTGCCCATTCCTTCCAGGTATTCGCCGTGGGACTGGGCTTTTCCCGGAAGATGAAGCGACTGCCACGCATTTCGTAACAGACCTCCGGGTGAAGCTTCAAATCGAAGGCTTTCATCTCCGGATGCACCGCCACCACCGCCCCTTGCAAACTGAATGGACGCTGCCAGTCGATGCTGAATCCCTTGAGCGTGACGTTCTTGGAATTCTCCGCGCTGATCGGAATCAACGACCCATGACAAACGAATTTCACTCCTTCTGCGTCAAGTGTGAATCCCTCGAAACCATTGATCGGAAAAATCACCCGCTTGATTCCAGGATCATTGTTAGCAACGGCTAGATTTTCCTCGAAGGCGTGGTCGGAGTATAAGTGCCACTCGCCGGGCGGAATTTTCAAGCCACCCGCCTTTCGCGCGATGCAAGATTCCATCGCCGCGCGCAGCATTGGCGTTGCATCCATTCCGGGCTGTAGTTTGCCGAGTCCGAAATCCGCCGCGTTTACCCATTCGTCCGCCGCTTCCGTAGGTAGAGTGAGCAGCAGGCCCCAGAGCAATGTCTTGAGCCTTGGGCGTTGCAGAATACTTACCGGAATAAAATGGGGTTTCATGGTGATGGACAGAGGAGCATGAAGCCCATGGTATTCCCCAATTGCCAAGGCGATCTTTGTGCGTCATCAACACATCCGATCGGATGCAAGGCTGGAATTCGGATCGTTAAACCACTCATTTTCAACAATTTCCACTCAGACAACAGAACCGAACCATCCGAACGAATGTCGGGAATTCGTGTTTTTCCAATACATTCTTGTGGAGCATCAGGATAGCTTCCAATTCGCAGAGGTGACACATTGCCTCCGCAATGAAATCTAAAAAATCCATATACTGCGCGGCACTGGCGCTTCCCCTCACGTTCTTTTCGACCAGCCACGCTGCCACTCTGATGTGGAGTGACAGCTACAATACCAGTGCAAACTCGCTGGATAGCCGATTTGAACGAAGCTCTGCTTTCAGTCGGCAATTTTTCAATCCTGCCTCTGGAATTCCTGGTGCTACAGTCACCGCCGGTATCGGTGTTCTGACACCCGGTTACACTCCAACTCAACCGACCGACTTCCACGACCGAATCCTTGGCGCGCCGACAAATGGTTATTTGCAACTCACCGGTGATGCTGCGACACCGACGAATGGCACGCAGGGCATCACTACCCTTTCGCCCTTCTATAATTTCGATGGCTTTACGACCGGCGGCGAAGTACTTGGCAAACAGATCAGATTTACCCTCGATATGTTCACCAACACTCCTGGCAGCAACTCTTACTCACATGCGGCATTCACCGTAGGTTCAGTGAATACGCCAACTCCAATATTTGGCCGCGCAGAGTCCGGAACCACTGCCGCTGGCTTCAGCGTCCGCTTCGTGGAAGATCAATTCGGGGCGACTCCAAACGGCAATTTCATTCAATTTTTTGACGGCGCTACTTTAGTTGCGAACTTATTGGCCAATCCAGCCGGGGCCGGCTCCATGACGGTGATTCTAGACATCACCGATCTTGCTGATGGAAATCCATGGGACGGAATCGGATCCACCACCATCGACGTCACGGTGAACAGCACGGCAGTCGGCAGCTACACCCGAGGTGCCGGGGGCTATACCGACAATGTGATGACCATGGAAGGAAGCACCAACTTTGTCGGATTCGGAGCCGCTGAACACCAGTTCGACAATCTACAGGTTTTCTCAGCTCCCATCCCGGAACCCTCATCGACCTTCCTCGGTGGCTTAGGCGTTCTCGCTCTCATGCGCCGCCGACGCAATTGACTGCCTGTTGAGCGCGCCTTCATCCATCACTCAATTCTGACCCAGCCCATCGCCCTCGACAGCGCACCTGCGGTGTCGAGGGCATAGGTTACCAACCACCTAAAACCCAAGATTCATGAAACCCAAATTCCGTCTCGCTTCCATTTTAACCACCCTGTTCGTCGCATTCTCCGCTACAGCTCACGCCGCCGACATCGAGTGGGTGGGAACACCGGGGGGAGGTTTATTTGATCCTGACAACTGGTCTGACGGAGTTGGCCCCACTGCTGGCACACCGTTCGATGGGAACATTCTGATGCTGGATGGTTCCGCAACAGGTGGAACCCTCGTCCTCGCATCGGGACGGACGTTGACTCTGAAAAACTTCACCCTCACCACCAGCAGCTTCCAAGGGGTGCTGGTGGATAGTGATGACGATTCTGTTTTGAACGCCATCGATTCCATCCTCAATTGCAACAACGTGGCAGTCGATGCGGTTGTTAATCTAACTGGAACCAGCGAGATGCATATTTTCGCGGCGTCTCCCGGAACATCGAGAAACACCATTAACGGAGCAGGAACCGCCAATAACGGAACCAAAGTAACATTGAGCGACGGTTGCAAGGTGGTGCATGAAAATGGCCACGACCCCTTCAACGCAGGAGCACAAAGCGTCGGACAACGGATTGTCCGAGTCGTGTCGGGCACTTCGTTCGCCACCGATCTCGCGACCCCGCCACTGACTGAGTTTACCTATGAAGGTCCTGCCAACCCATTCAGTGTAGCCACCACCAGCCCGTTCACCATCACCGCACTCGATCCGAACCCGCTTTCGGTGGCAATACCTCGCGACATCCTGGTGGGCTATCAATTGGTGCCACCCCAGGCGACGGAGGTGATTTGGCTCCCCACCACTCGGACTGCCACGGATTGGCAAATTGCTCTCAACAATGTTCAAACTTCTAATTTTGGCTATTCCGGGACCACCGACGTTTATCTTGCCGACCTCAACGGTGATGGAATGAGCGACAAAGTTTGGCGGCAAACCGCTACCAACGGCGGAACGAATCCTTCACAAATCGTCGCCGCCTACACGACCGGCGCAGCGGATGGATTCGCGGTGGTTCTTTTCAATCCCATCAGTCCCAACTTTACCCATGGAGACCTCGATGTCCCTTTTGCCTTTCTAAGTGCTTCAGAAACCGACTTGGTCTTCGGCGATCTCGACGGTGATGGAATCGACGACTCAGGCGTGTATGTGGAGGCGTCGGAAGTAGGCGGTTCGGCGAATGTCATGGTTTGGGGAATTTTGAAATCCAACGGACAAATCGGAATCTCCGCTGACCAAGGAGGATTCTCCAATTTCATCGGTTGGGCACCCTTCGGAGACAAAGCGCTGGGAGACAAGCCTTACCTCGGTGACTTCAATGGCGACGGAATCGCCGACCGGATGATTCGTCGGACTTCGACCAACCAACTCTTCATCGACTTGAGCACCACAGGAAGCTTCGGCGATGGCGTAGCGGATTACGGCCCGATCAGCCTCGGTATCGCAGGTGACACCATCTCGGTCTCCGACATCAATGGCGATGGCATGGATGACTTGGTGCTCGGGCGCGACACCGCCCCGCCTGAGGAAACCCTTCCTAACAATGATCTCCAAACGATCTATGGCTATTACAATGACGGCACTGGATTCAGCACCTTGAACGGAGCCTCGCCCAACATCACCGACCTCTGGACTTTCGGCCCTGGAATTGGTTTCTTGTTTGGTAACATCACCCCGCGGGATACGGGTTCATTTAAGATTACGCAGATTACCTCAGCCGGTCCTGACATCGCCTTCTCAGGGACTTTCCGGGCGGTGCGAGCTGGCAACTACCGAATTGAAGCCAGTTTGAATCTCCTGGCACCTTGGGCAGTTATGGAAACCAAAGAAGTTACCACTGCGGTTCTCACGAACTTCAGCATCTCGGACGCACAATTGGATGCCGCATTCGGTCCAGGCCCGCGGTCGAAGGTGTTCGTGCGAGTGTTCCTCCTCCCGTAACGGTTATACGCTTAATGAAGCACTCTTTGATTCACTCAACAGTTGCTTCGACACGATCATGGCTCCGGCATCTGCCGGGGCCATGTTTGCGTTTGGCGCTTTGTAATCTCGCAATCACGGGAAGTCTAACCACAGAGAATCGGGGAGAATCTCCTGGAGTGTGGCTCAACCATTTCAAACTCGGGTCACTTGCCAGTGCAAACGACGGCGATTGGCCGGTCACTCGCGGGGGATTGGACACCGCCTTCTTCGCCATCAATACCCTGTGGCCGCTTGAGAAGCCGATGGAACTGAGCATCTCGCCAAAGGCCGCGGCGGCGGCGGCGGACAAGCTCCGGAGAAATGGCATCAAGATCGGCGTGGAATGCGGGTACTTTGACCACCAGCAAGCTCTCAAAGACTCTACAAATGACGCATCCGAGGTGATTCCCACCCGCGAGTTGCCTTCACTGCTCCCCGGAGTCGGAGCACGCACGGCACGTATCGAAATCGCGAAACTTCGATCTCTCTGGCAAGCGGGACATCAGCCCGACTACATCGTGCTGGATGACCCGATGCGGCGTCTAACGATACCAGGTCAGGACAATCCCGCTCAACTTCTCCAAGGCATGGCCGACTATCCGTTAGCCGCGCTCGAAATCGTCTCCTATATGCAAGTGATGAGGGAAAAATTCCCAGCGGTCCGGTTCGTCGTCATCATGAATTTCCCGAACTGGGGGTGGAAGGGCGAACCCGCATTCCTCACCGGGCCGGGTCGCAGTGGCACGATGAACTGGGGCGACGCCCATCTAGCCCTTGAGGCGCTGTTTCCTGCCGTCCATGAAGCTGGCCAGTCGATCTACGCCCTGCAGGGTGATTTCCCCTGGCGTTACTTCGCCGAGCAACCCACGGACGCGATCGCCGCCACCGTGAACTGGCCCGAACGAATTCTTCAATTGGAATCCTACGCCCGCAGCAAGGGAACCCGCTTTAACCTAACGGCAAATTCCGAAACCGGCTATGTATCCGCCCAAGCATTCTCGGAAGATTCCTTGAAATATCTGGATGCCTATCTCGCAGCGGGCGGAAAGCCGGACAATTTCGTCGTCCAATCCTGGTATCCACATCCGAAAGAGTTGCTGCCGGAGAGCAAGCCCCACACCGGGATCTGGCTATCGGCACGTTTCATCGAGCGCCTGCTAGAGATCGAGAAGGGCAGCCCTGCCGCGGCAGAAGCACACAAGCCGCGCCCCTTCGATCGCACCGAACCTGAGGCAATCCTCAGCTTGCTCAGGTACCTCGATTCCACACTCCATGGAAAAGTAGCTCCCGAAGTTCTGGAAAAATGGCTGGATCGCCCGGCAGACCCACCCGCATCACTTGCAGGCAAGCTACTTCTAACACTTCGCGAGATCGCCGCGCATGCAATTCTAGGAAAGCCCAAAGCCACCGTCCTCATGCGCGCCAATGACGCTCAGGCCGCACTGGGACTTCCTCCCATTCCCCTACTCCCGGGGCATCCGCAAATATGGATCGTCGAGGTGGTTAGCGCCGCATCCGAATCGGCACTTGTCACCGCTTGGACAAAGCACGCCAAGGCGGAACCCATGGCCCCGGTATGGATTGCACCTGGCAGCTCCCGGCTTCTTGCTGTATCAGTCGATCCAACATCTGCTAGAAATGGTTTTGTGGAGTTATGCATTGGAATGAATGAGAAGAAGACCATCACCGTCTCCATCCCAGTGAAAATGGATCGTTGATCAAAAGAAAATCCGCCTGTCAAAATGATCGTCCAAGTGTGCCTCCGTTGCATCGTTGCCATCGTGCTAACGATTCTCGGACTCGCCACGGCATCCCCGGAGAGGCGGCCTAACATCCTGATAGCCGTGGCCGACGACTGGTCCTACGGCCACGCCGGTGCCTATGGCTGCACGTGGGTGAAAACCCCCGCGTTCGACCGCATCGCCCGCAATGGGATTCTCTTCACCCGCGCCTACACTCCGAATGCAAAGTGCTCGCCGTCCCGGGCGGCACTGCTCACCGGCCGCTACCCTTGGCAACTTGGCGCCGCCGCCAACCATGAGCCGTATTTCCCGCCAGAATTTAAAACCTATCCCGAGACCCTAGCAGCGCATGGCTACTTCGTCGGCATGACCGCAAAAGGATGGTCACCCGGAATCGCACTTGATGTTGCGGGAAGTCCCAGAGATCTAGCAGGAAGGCCGTTCAATAGCCACAGCGCCAAGCCACCTACGTCCGGCATTCTGCCAATCGACTATGCCGCTAGCTTCTCCGATTTTCTGAAGGAAGCCCCAACCGGCCACCCGTGGTGTTTTTGGTATGGCTCCGGCGAGCCCCACCGGAATTACGAAGCCGGTTCCGGCGCGGCCAAGGGTGGTAAAAAGATCCAGAACATCGACCGTGTTCCTGGCTACTGGCCGGACAATGAAGTCGTGCGCAACGACCTGCTCGACTATGCCCTCGAAATCGAACACTTCGACCACCACCTCGGCCGAATGCTCGATCTACTCGCAGCCAAAGGCTTGCTCGAGAACACCCTCGTCATCGTCACCTCGGACAACGGCATGCCATTCCCCCGCGCGAAAGGGCAGGCTTACGAAAGTTCTAACCACATTCCACTGGCGGCGAGTTGGCCGGCGGGCATCAAGCACCCTGGCCGCACCGGAGCTGCGTATGTTAGCTTGATCGATCTTGCTCCCACTTTCCTGAACCTTGCCGGTCTGAAGCCTGAGGAAACCGGGATGGCTCTCCTTGCCGGCCGCAGCCTAACGGACATTTTCCAGGCTGATTCCAAAGCGCCGCAGCGAGACCGGATCATCCTCGGGCGGGAGCGCAATGACGTCGGCCGCCCTCAAGATCAAGGCTACCCCGTGCGTGGCATTATCCGGGATCAGCGACTTTATTTGCATAACTTCGAACCCGACCGCTGGCCGGGCGGTAACCCGCAAACCGGTTACCTCGACTGCGACGGCAGCCCCACCAAGACCGAAATCCTCCGCAGCCGCAGCGGCGGCGACAAACGCATTTGGGAACTCAACTTCGGCAAGCGCCCCACCCAGGAACTCTATCATATCGATACCGATTCGGATTGCCTCGATAATCTCGCCACCCATCCCGAATCACAAAAGTTAATTCGCGATCTCAAGCAACAATTGTTCGCCACGCTCACCGCCCAAGGCGATCCACGGATGTCGGACAAGGGAGCCATGTTCGATAGTTACCCCTACTCACGTGAATCCCTGCGAAACTTTCACGGGCGTTTCATGCTGGGTGAACGGCCTGCTGCCGGTTGGGTTCTTGAATCCGATTTCGAAACCACCTTCCCGGCCGAGCCATGACAACTACTGCCATGCGCCTTGCCTTGTTGATGATCGTTTGCTTTTCCCGCACAGGTTCCGCGTGCGGCTCACAGGACAAGACCGCACCCCGCCCTAACATCGTTTTCATTCTTGCTGACGATCTTGGCAATGGTGACCTCGGCGTTTTCCATCAGAACCAGCGTAGAGATTCGGGAGACAGGTCAAAGCCCTGGCACCGAACCCCTAACATTGACCGACTCGCCGCAGAAGGCATTGCCCTGCCCCATCATTACTGCGCCGCCCCGGTCTGCGCTCCATCCCGCGCATCCCTCCTAACAGGACTGCATCAAGGCCATGCTAATGTCCGCGACAACCAATTCGACAAGGCGCTCGAGGACAACCACAACCTCGCCACCGTTCTCAAGGCCGCAGGCTATGCCACCGCCTGCATCGGCAAGTGGGGCCTCGCGGGCAAGTCACCTGAGTTCCCGGCCCATCCCCTCCACCGGGGGTTCGACGAATTTTTCGGAGTCCTCCGCCACACCGACGGCCATGACCACTATCCCAAGGAAGGCCCCTATCGCGGTCCTAAGGAAATATGGGAGAACCACCGCGAAATTTCCACGGGTCTCGACAAGTGCTATACCACCGATCTTTTCACCGCTCGGGCGAAGCACTGGATCGCCAAGCAGCATGATACAAAACCCAAACAACCCTTTTTCCTCTATCTCGCGTTCGCCACCCCGCACGCCGTCCTCGAGCTTCCCACCCAGCCTTACCCTGCCGACGGATTGCAATGGCTTGGTAAACCAGGGCACATGATCAATACCGCCAGCGGCGCGATCGACTCATGGATCCATCCCGATTATGCCAGCGCGACTTGGGACCACGACCAGAATTCCACGACTCACGAAACAACCTGGCCGAACGTCTATCAGCGCTACGCAACCAGCGTCCGTCGCATCGACGACTGCGTGGGCGACCTCCTCCAGCAGCTCAAGGGTCTTGATATAGATCGTGAAACACTGGTTGTCTTCACGAGTGATAATGGACCAAGCGTGGAGTCTTATTTAGAGGAACCTTATACGCCGGAGTTCTTTGGTAGTTTTGGCCCGTTCTCCGGTATCAAGCGAGACATCTGGGAAGGCGGCATCCGGGTGGGAGCGATCGCCCGTTGGCCCGCTGGAATTCCGGCCGGCCGGACCAGCAATCTTCCCTGTGGCCATTGGGACTGGCTCCCCACCTTCGCGGAAATCGCAGGGCTGCCGGACCCCGCCCGCACCGATGGAAAGTCCCTCTTACCGACGCTCACCACCCACGGTGTCCAACATCCGCCCACCATCTATATCGAATACCATGTCGGAGGAAGCACTCCTAACTTCCCTGAATTCCCTACTTCCATTCGGGGTCGGTCGCGCGGGCAGATGCAAATGCTTCGAAAAAATGAATTCGCTGGATTGCGGGTAAACATCACCCGTCCCGAGGCAGAATTTGAGGTATATAATGTGATCGAAGATCTCCGCCAGTCCACCGATCTTGCCGCCCGGAAAATCGCACCCGCAATTCCATGGATCAACGAAGCCCTGAGATCGCGCCGACCGCTGATAGACGCACCCCGTCCCTATGACGCTTCCCTGATCCCGTCTCTCGCTCTCAAGAACAAGACAGACGGACACTTGGACTTTACCATCTACCGGGGAACCTGGCCATGGCTCCCGGATTTCGACTCTCTCGGACCGGCCGAAAAAGGACGGCGTGCATCCCTGGATCCCGAAAGTCCGGCGCGCGAAGCACCGCACGGCTTGCGTTTAAAAACCTATTTTCACGCCCCTGCGGATGGCGAATACACCTTCCACTTGCAGTCCGCAAATCGCGCCCAGCTGCGCCTGCACCAAGCACTCGTCATCGACAATGACTTACACCACACCCCATCGTCGCTCAGTGCCGTAGTCCGCCTCAAGGCAGGATTCCACCCGTTGTGTCTCGATTCTAACCAGCCGGCAGGCCGTGGCAGCCAACTTGAACTCGAATGCAGCGGACCAGAGCTACCACGCCAACCGATCATGAACTCAAAGCTCTGCGCGACAGAAACACCTTGAAAGCTTCCCCGTTAGTTCCCCGCATTCTGGCCGCCTGGATGTTCGTGGTGCCCCCTCACGTATTTGCTGACAAGGCGCCTGTCCCGCTAGAACCCGCTGACGCCAAGGACAGCGTAACCCTTCAAGGAATTCCATTTCTGAAATCCAAAGATCCTCGGAACTTGGTGCCGGGCCTCTACCTAACTAACGCCACGCTGGGTGCCGTGATTCTAGCAGGAATGACGACGGCAGGCCCCGAAGCAAGCGACCGCTGGGGCATGAATGAACCAGCCCACGCCTACGAAGGGCGGCTGTTTATGGGAGATCGCTTGGGCCGCGTGATCGTCCGATACGCCGACGATACCCTTGAACAAGTACCGATCCTCTTCGGCGTGAACGCCTGGCCATACGAACTTTTCACCCGCCCGCAATCCGGCGAGCAAAGCCTCCTCAATACGAACGCGTTGAAAGCCGGCCCTTACCGGGAGCCCTTCGCAAGCGATCCGACTGCTGCCGCGCTGCTCGCCGCCAGTCTCCATAATTTAGAAAACCCGGACGCCCCCAAATTCCTGCGCTATCTCATGGCAATCCGGGTGAGACCCGTCCCGCTGAAGTCTATCGAACTGATCGACGAGAAATTGCGCAATGCCGGTTGGCAGGTAGGTGCCATCAGCGGGCTTCCCCCAGGCGCGTCCCCACCCGCGGGGCTGCGGCTCATGGACGAGGCATTCTTCATTCGCCAGCAAGATCGCGCACCTACCGATGCACTTGCACGCCGTCTCTATCAATTCGAAGATTCCCTCCCCTCCAATCTCAAACCGCCGGAACCTGCGGCGGGCTACCCGCAACTCATCTTTACCGGTCCGCCCGCAGCCACCATCCTCAGCCACGTCTTTGCCGCCAATGCCCGCGACCTTGTCGAAAACAAGCTGAACCCTAACGGACGCATCGGTAGTTCATCACCGGGCGCTTCAAATTTCGGCGGCTACATCGGCATGGGGACATGGCGCGATGATGTCGGGCAGTATGCCCATCACAGCTGGTCGCGGGACGCGGGACCGGCGCTTCGTGAACTACTGGCGCTTGGCCGGGACCGCGAGGCGCGTGCCGCCGGAGAAATGTTTCTGCGCTACCTCTACGATGGGGACTCACGCTACAGTCGTCCTAACTGGAAGCGTGTGATCAATGCCTATGAGGTCGGCGAGGGCGAAAAGCGCAAGCACTTGCGGGCTGAGAACGACGGACATGCGGCAATCATGCTGGCCATGGCACAACTCGCCACGTCACCGGCCGTGGACCGCGCATGGATTGATAGAAACTGGCCTGCGTTCGTCGATGCGGGTGACTGGTTTCAGTGGCAAATCTCCCATCCTGAGATCTCCGCGTTTGACGGCTTGCTCTATAATGAATCCGAGTCCTCCGGCGGCGGCGGGCGCGACCTTTTCTCCAATGCCCAAGCCGCTCTCGCCCTGAGAGCCTTCGCGAAATTAGCCTCAAGTCGTGGCGTGGACGACAAGGTGATAGATTGGAACGCGGCAGCAGCTCAAATCGAGAGTGCCATCGCCCAGAATCTAACTATTCCATTTAATGAAAGCGACTCACTTTCACCACGCTACATCGACACCGATCTATTGTTCGATAGTTGGGCCTATGGCTGGAAACGCATGGCCCCGCTCCTAGCAAACGCCGATCTCGCAGGCTTTACCCCGCCGACCCCACCCGGCGAGCTGGGACGACTCGCCAACACCTACCGCCAGCTCCGCGGACCCGAAGCCATCGCTCCCGACGCCGGCCGCACGCTCGGTTACGGCCAAGCCTACTTCGCCCAATCCGCGTTGCTGCTTGATCGCACCGGCGATGCCACCCGCGCCGTCGAACGGGCCGCCGCCTTTTGCTATCATCAGGATCATCCATTCATCGTTCCCGAGGGCGTCATCGTCCACCCGGATGGACACTGCTGGTTCCGCAACGGCGACCTTGGGAACCTTATGCAGCAGACCGAGATCCTTAAAATGATCCGCATTGTGGCAGGAATTGACGACCGCGCTTCTTCAGCCGGACTAGCATTGATTCCCCGGCTACCCAATGGCTGGTCTAGCATCGAAGCCAAAAAGTGGCCGGTGCGAGTCGCCGACGCCAACGGTAATTGGACCCGGACAACTATCGACTTCCATTACAACCGCCTGCCAGCCGGAGGCTATCGACTCCACATGAACAGCGAAAAGCCGCTCTCTATCGCAAGCATCCGCATCGGCCCCTATCCAAGCGCCGGAGTCCTGCCACAGTATGCCCAAGCGAAACGCTGGCACTGGTCCCAAGAAGGTGATGGCTGGTTTCTTCATGCGATTGATTTCAGCGCACCCCTCGCTGAAATCGTGTGGGAGCTTCCTTGATTGTAGGCCGGCTCGGCTTTTGTTCGCGTAGCAGCCGCAAGCAATTTCTACGCCGCGAGGAGCAAACGGATCCCCGAGCACTCTTTGATACGGACTCAGATTAAAACTCCAAACGGCTATCAACAATTCCGCCTCGCATTCCTTACGCTAGGATACCCTTCACCAGCTTGCCGTGGACATCGGTAAGCCGGAAATCACGGCCTTGGAAACGATAGGTCAGGCGAGTGTGATCGAATCCTAAAAGGTGGAGCATGGTAGCGTGCAAGTCGTGCACGTGAACCGGATCTTTCGTGATATTGAATCCAAGATCATCCGTCTCCCCGTGAATGTGCCCGGCCTTCAATCCTCCACCGGCCATCCACATCGTAAAGGCACGGCTGTGGTGGTCGCGGCCGTCGTTGCCGCCTTGGACCATCGGGGTGCGGCCGAACTCGCCGCCCCAGAGCACCAGCGTGTCGTCCAGCAGACCGCGCTGCTTGAGGTCGGTAACGAGGGCGGCGCTGGCTTGATCGGTATCCTCGCAATTCCTTTTCATCTGGTTGGTCAGCTTGTCGTGCTGATCCCACGCCTCGTGGAAAAGTTGGACGAAACGCACGCCACGCTCGATGAGACGCCGGGCCAACAAACAGTTGCAAGCGTAGCTGGAAACATTGATGTCTTTGATCCCATACAGATCGAGAATGTGCTGCGGTTCCTGCTTGAGATCCATCAACTCGGGAGCACTGGCCTGGAGATGAAAGGCTGATTCATAGGCATGGACGCGGGCCAGAGTTTCAGGATCTCCGTGTTGTTGATGGCCGGTTTCATTGAGCTGCTTGAGCACATCGAGGGACTCGCGCTGCGCCTTCACATCGAAGCCACGGGGATTTGATAGATAGAGCAAGGGATCGCCCGAGCCGCGGAAGGGCACTCCGCCGTAGGAGGAAGGAAGGAAGCCAGAACCATAGTTGCTCGCGCCGCCGCTCGTGCCCTTCGCGCTGGCGAGAACGACGTAGCCCGGAAGATTTTCCGTTTCGCTGCCGAGTCCATAGAGTGCCCAGGAACCAAAACTCGGGCGGCCGAACTGCTGACTGCCGGTGTTCATGAGAATCTGCGCCGGCGCGTGATTCACGGCGTCCGTAAACATCGACCTAACAAAGCACGCGTCATCGGCGATGCCCGCCATGTGAGGGATCAACTCGCTGAAGTCCATGCCCGCCGATCCATGTTTCGAAAACTTGAACTTCGCCCCCATCAACGATGAGTTGGGATTAATGAACGCGGCTCGATAGCCATCAAGCAAGCCAGCGGGCGGGAGTTTTCCATCCATCCGGGTCAGCTCGGGTTTGGGATCGAACAGTTCGAACTGACTGGGTCCGCCGGCTTGAAACAGATAGATAACCCGTTTGGCCCTGGGCATGAAATGGGGCACCAATGACATGGATGATCCAGCCACATTCGCGGCGCTGGCGGAGTTTCCACCGACTGAATTGAGCATCAATCCGGCGAGACCTACCCCGCAGTCGCGGAGAAACCAGCGGCGCGAAATAAAGCGGGCACGCTCGCGATCAAGTTCTTCACGAATTTTCATAACGGCTTAGTTTTTGTTAAGAGTTTCATCGAGATTCAACATGACACGGGCGGTGATCACCCATGCCGCGGTTTCTTTGAGATCCATACCCTCCGGTATTTTATCCGCGATGATTTCATCAGATTTGAGTTCTCCTGAATCGATACGGCTTCGCTGGCTTGCGAGAAACGCCTGCACAATCCCGGACTCTTGCCCGGTGGGTCCGCGCCCGGTGCTGAGGCGGTAGGCCAAGGCAATGCGCTCGACTTCCGACAAGCCCGCCTCGCCAAGCACACGAAGGGCAAGCGCCCTGGCCGCTTCGACGAAAACAGGCTCGTTCAGCGAGGTGAGAGCGGCGAGCGGACTATTCGACCGCAGGCGGCGCGCACAGGAAAAATCGCCATAGGGAGCATCGAAGCCGCTGAGCACCGGATCCGGCATCGAGCGCTGGCGGAATAGATAAATCGACCGGCGGTATCGCTCCGAACCTTCGGCAGCGATCCAGTATTCCGGCTTCACGAAATTATTGTCCAGCACGCTTTGCGGCACGGGCGGATAGACACCGGGACCTCCGGCTTTCAAATCTAGCAACCCGCTCGCACCAAGTGCCAAATCCCGCAAAACCTCAGCTTCCAGGCGGAAGCGCGGGCCACGGGCGAGAAGACGATTTGAAGGATCCTTCTCCAGCATGGCAGGACTGATTTCAGAATTCTGCCGATAGACAGCACTGGTTAGAATAGTCCGCAACAATGTTTTGAGGCTCCACCCACGGTCCATGAAATCGACGGACAGCCAATCGAGAAGCTCAAGATACTCAGGCCGGGCCGCGCGGACACCAAAGTCCTCAGGAGTTTCGACAAACCCAAGACCGAAAACCGCCTGCCACACGCGATTCACCTGCACCCGCGCAGTGAGCGGAGATTCACGGGCCGCCAGCCAGCGGGCGAAGTCCAGCCGGGTCGCCGTCTCCGACTTCATGGGGTGAAGCGCCGCAGGCACATGCGGTTTGATTTCCTGCTTTGGCATATTCCAAGCGCCCCGGTCAAGAAGGCGGGTGGCCCGGTGGTCGAGTGGCTTGCGCGCTTCCTGATGGAGCACGCTGGTTTCCGCATCGGGCAATTGCTTTTCCAGCGCGTCAATCTTCGCATTGATATCCGCATCTCCAGATGCATGTAGCCGCCAAGCACGGAATAGTGCGGCTTCTTCCTCCGGCGTTCGCTCACTAACAGGCACGGCCATCGCCAATGTCGCGGCATGATCGTAGGGAGGTACGAACGGGCGCTCGGCCTTTGAAAAGGAAAACTTCACCCGCCCGAGTTGATTGTTTTCGATACCATCCTTGCCTCCACCATGGGTCTGGGTCATCCGGATTCGCATACGAGTCCCTTCAGGAACATCCAGCGGATTTACAAACTGAAAAGCGGCCGTTGATTCGGTATGCCTAAGCACCGGCCCCCGGTCTGGAAACCAGCCGAAGAGTTCATCTCCGTCGACCAGGAACGACACTGGGCCCAGCTTACGAACTTTGTCCTTATCCCGGTCTTCCCTCGGTGAAAAAACCTCAGTGAACAAACGCTCGGACGGTGCAGAGTCCGCCGAGGCATTGATAACCGGCACGGGCTTCCACTCCTCGGAGCCGGGCGACTTGATATCGACTGCCATCTCGGAAATCGCGAACGTTCCCAAGTTACTCCGGCCCGGACCGCCGAACGCCAGATCTTTATCTCGCAGCGCTTCCAGACGCATACCGGTGAGGCCCATTTGCTTTGGCTCGGCTTCAAAAATCAGCAGCCCGAAATTGGAACGATGCCCGAGAATCGAAATGCTGTGGTCTGGCAGTTCTACCGGATGATTCAAGCCCCCATCGAAAATCTGTTTGTCGGTGTCCAACACGGTCCAGGGAATCGCAATCGCCTGCTCCGCCTTTACCCAATTGCTGATCTCTTCCCGCCACGCCGGACGCGATGTTCTCAGTTGTTCCTCCAAGGCATGAATCTCGTTCCGAAGACGATCCAATAAACTTTTTTGTTGCGGATTATAGATCCATGACTGTGCCTCGTGTGTGTCATTCAGGAATGCGAAGATGCCGAAGTATTCATCGTGCGTGATGGGATCGAATTTATGAGTGTGGCACTGGGCGCATTGTAAGGACAAGCCAATGGCGGCTTTGCCAATGACATCCATACGGTCAACGATGCCCGCAATCCGGAACTCCTCGGGTATGATGGCACCCTCCTCGTTGATCATGCCATTGCTTAGGAATCCACTGGCGATCACTTGATCCTGATTACGGTTCGGCAGCATGTCACCGGCGATTTGCTCGATCAGGAACTGATTGTATGGCATGTCATCGTTAAGCGCGCCGACTACCCAATCCCGGTATGCCCACTGCTCGCGCGGCAGGTCTTTTTCGAATCCATTGCTGTCCGAGTAACGGGCGATATCCAACCAATGCCGCGCCCATTTCGCACCGAACTGCTCACTGGCTAACAGGCCGTCCACCAACTCCACGACTGCGGCGTGAGAATCCGCCGTTGAAGCGGATACAAATGCTTCGGTCTGCCCCGGTGAGGGAGGCAAACCCACAAGATCGAGATAAATCCGCCGTGCTAGAACTTCAGGCGAAGCGGGTTGCGAATAGGCGATATCATTTTTTTTCAAACGCTCCCGAACCCAGGAATCGACGGGATTGGATTCAACGTTTGGCAATGCCTGCTTGATCGGCGGTATGAACGCCCAGTGTTGGCTGTAGGGTGCGCCTTCTTCGATCCATTGGCGGAGCAACTTGATCTGCGTTTCATTGACCGGCTTGTGCTGATCCGGCGGCGGCATGATATCATCGGGATCTTTCGCGATGACGCGCTGGATCAATTCGCTCGCATCCGGATTTCCCGGAACGATGGCAACTGCATGTTCGTCGGATTTGGCGATCGCACCTGCATGACTATCCAAGCGCAACCCTGCCTCACGAGTATTTTCATCGGGGCCATGACAATGAAAACAATGTTCACTGAGGATCGGCTGGATGTCTCGCGCATAATCGATATCCGCCGCCCCGCTGTGGATCGTGCTCGCAAAGAACGCGGCAGGCATCAGCCGGTAGAGCGACTTCGACTTCAATGTCGCAATGATTGACGAGACATTTTTCATGGAGTGACTTCAATTTTCCAAGTTCCGGGTTGGATGCGAAAACGCGCAAACCGCACATCGCTCTCAAATGCCTCGGCGGTCTTGCCGTTGATGAGCACCCTTTTGCCATTGGCCAGTTCCGCAATGGGAATCCCAACCACCGCCGCGGTGCCTTGGGGCGAAACCAAGTTCATGCGGTAGCTTCCATCTTTGCGGTCGATCTTCGATTCAATGTTTCCGAACCGAGTCGGCACGACCGAATGGATGAAGGTCAATTCGCCGGGTTGAGGCAGCACCTGATACTCGCGGAAGGCCGGAGCGGTAGGCGTGATGCCGCCCACATATTGGCTAAGAATGGTGAGCGGCCCACCGGACCACGCGTGATTGCACGTCCCACGTCCGATGGTTTCATAGCCAGGAATCACCATCGGATTAAATGCTTCCCAGAGAGTGGACGATTGGTCATCCAGCATTGCCTTATAACGTTCCTTCATGCGCACCATGGCGGCATCCGGACGATCCATCAGCAGGAGCGACTCCAATACATATTTCTCCATGTAGGGGCTGGCGTGGCGTTCTTTCTCCAGCACTCTCACAATCGCGGGAAATTGCGCGGCATTGGCGAGTCCGGAAACGACAGCCATCGCATTCGCACGATCATCGGTCGCTCCACGGTGACCGAGACTCCGATAGCGGTCTCCCTGCCAGAAGGCTGATTGGTAGTGAGTCTCAATCGACTTCATCATTTTCTGATAGTTTGGGATATCCGCTGCATTGCCACTGAGATCCGCCATCGCCACCGCCCCCTTTAGTGCGAGATAGAGCCAAGCATTCTCGATCACCGGAGTATCGAATTCCGTTCCCCAATCCGTCCAGTCCCAGCCGCCTTTGCGATGGATCACAAGCCCATCATCGCCGAGCTTCCAGAGCGAGAGGTAACGCTTGGCCGCAGGGTAGGCATCGACCACGGTCTGTTTGTCGCCGCTATACCAATAGTAAGTCCAGAATCCATACCAGCCGATGCTCGCTAACATCTGTTGGGGAAGCTCGTCATGGATCGTTCCATCGGCGGGATCCATGACTCCAGGTCCGCGGACTCCTGAGGGGACTGGGGAGTAAAGCACATGATCCGGGCGTTGCCAGCGGACGAGTTCATCGATGCCTTTCTTAACAATGAGAGGCGATTTCACCGGCTCGAAAGCATAGAACGCCTCACCCAGTTCATTGGCAACATCCCCCCACCACTGGGCTCGCTCGCGGTCAGGACAATCCATGTAGCTGTCCCGCATCGTGACATAAAGCGTGCGGCGGGATTCTTCCCAAAGCTGGTTGAGACGCGCGTCGCTGGACTCAAAACGTCCGGTCATCTCGGTATCGTAACCGGTTTCCCGGTATTTCAAATCCAGCACTTTGACGCCGGGGGAAACCGTGTAATGCACCTCATGGCCGTTGAACCAGTTAGGAATCTCGAACTCCTGCACTCCATCCCGAGTGATATACTCATGCCGGTGGGTTTGTATTTTTGGAAGACTGCCGTAGCCCGCACTGATATCGTTATCAATCCTGATCAGCTTCCCCGCGCTTGCTTCAATTTTCAGCCACGGCGTGACATGGCGATTGTCAGGAAGTTTGCAAATCATCGGCTGGCCATCGCCTTCCCGCGGCAGACTGGGTTTTGAAATGTAGTCAACGAGACCACTATCCTTCCATTGCGGGATCGGTCGCTGATAGAGTTGGTTCCAGGGAGCCCTCGGTGCAGGACCGAAGACATGAGGCGCTGACCAGCCGGAGTGGTCGTAGCCGGGCGACTGCCAATCCCCGATGTCCAAACGCGCATCGAATCGCAGGTTCGCCTCCGGGAGTCGGATATTGTCGAGCGGCGGGTCGGTCGTCCCGAACGCGGGATGCACGCGTGCCTTCCAACTGCCGTCCGATGCGAAGAGTTGGTTGCCGATTTGGGCTTCAAACAATAGTCCCGCCTCGGCGGATGAGTGATGTGAGTAACCATCGCGGCCGAAATAACAGACGAGAATGGCGACGGTGTTTTTGCCAGCCACGAGATGCGGTGCCAGATCGAGCGCATCGAAGTAAGTGTCGTCCGGCGTCGGCCCGCGTTTGAGCTGGCCATCGAAGACCACCAACCCACCGTTGATCCATAGCCAGTATTTGCTATCGCACGCGATGCGGGTCGGAGCGGATTCCGGCTTATTTAGCAGCTCGATGTCTTTCCGGAAACAGATCCAGGCGTTTGGTCGGCTCGCACCGGACACGCCGATCCACTCGGCTTTCCAATCGCCCGCAGGCCTATCCATGCCAGCCGACGTGTGCCGGGAGAAATCTAACACCAGCAGAATCGAGATCCAGATCCATCGGACTGCGAGACTCATGGTGCGAGCAGCGGGTTGGGCCGGAACGAGCGCACCCGATAGAAATGGCGTGCGCCGGCAGTTGCGGCATCCCAGAAGGTTTCTGCCGTGGTGGCGACGATCGGCCCAGGATTCAGAGTGGTCCAAGATCCGCCGAGCAGGGTATCGGACATTTCCACATGATAGACGACGCCGGTTCGGGATGCCCAGACGACGCGCTTGAAGCCGGGATTCAATGGCAATTCTTCGAGCCGCAGGACGTGGAAACGCGATGACGGATCACTCGGATTGGTGTCTGCCAGGTATTCGTCCAGGTTCGATTGTCCATCGCCATCCTTGTCAGTGGCGGCGTCCCCGGCGAGGTTCGGATTCAGGCCTGCGGCGGTTTCCCAGGCATCCGGCATTCCATCGCTATCTGTGTCGGTAATGGGTTCTGGCAAAGTGACGAGCGGGAATTGGCTGCCGCTCCAGAGGACGTTGCCCCGCACATCCAGAGAATTGGAAGCGGTGAGGATCGCGGACAGCCCGTTGGTGTGACCGGTGCTCCAAGTCAGCCGATAGATCGGTTCGGTAGTGGTGGAAATGAGGCTGACGGTGGACGGGCTGGCTGAAGCGGTGCCGCGGCCCAGACCGGAAAGCTGGTAGTTCGCCGGGTTGAAAACTCCTCCATCCGGGTGCATCGCTTGGTTAAATTTTACATCAATGACGTTCGAGGAAACCTGGGAAACCGATAGAAGATAAGGATTTGGCAGCGATTCGAAAGCGTCGATGACCATTGCCGAACCCGCCGCGTCGGTGGGATCGAGCCGCCACTTCGTGACCACGCCACGGTAAGTCGCCGCAGCGCCGAGCGGGACGACATAGTCACGCATGACGCCGTCCGCGATGACTGGAAATGCCACGGCCTTGTCGGCGGTGAAGGTGGGGAAGGTTTCGGTTTGGAAAAAGATCTGCGCGGTCGTGCCCGCCGTCTGGCTCATGCGGACGAGGACCCAGCGGCGCTCGCGGGTGTTCACCCAGGTGTTCGCGCTCTCCGCGTATGGATCAGAACCGGATGAGATTCCGGCGAGAGCGCCGCCTGAGGCACCAAATCCTGTCCATTGATTGGCACCACCCCACCCCTCCACGGAAGAAGTAAAGGCCCATGTCAGCGGGCGGCTGCTGACCGATGAATACGGAGTGGTCGTGCGATTGAGCGTGCCACCCGTGAAACTTTGCCAGCGACTCGCATTATTATACACGCCCGGTGCGCCGATTCCATTTCCAGCACCCAGATAGATTCCATTGTTCGTATAAGTCCCAGCATTACCTGAATTCGCCTGCATCTCTACGTTTTGTACTGAATTCCTGGGATTGCGGCAGTTGTTCCAGATCGTGTTATTGCTGATGTTGAACCCTTGATTGGATCCGTTGGTATTGATCATGAGAATTCCTCCGCCGTCACTGTCGTGGAGGACGTTGTGCTGGAAGGACACGTTCTCGGTATTTCCCTCATAGTCGAAACTCACTCCGTCGTTGGCGGTTCCGTTGCGTTTATTGAAAGCGAACTGACAGTCCTCGATGGAAAAATTCCGCACATCCTGGACGAGTCCGCCGGTAGTGCCCGTGTTATAAAAACCGTTTCCGCCGAGGAAGGTGTCAACTCTTCTCGCCCGCCCTCCATCGACATAAAACAACGCCATCGATCCCGCTTCACAGCCGGTCACCCAGGAATCCTCGAACACAAAGTTGGTGAAGCGGCTTCGATAGACCGGAGGAAAGTAGAAATTCATCCCGACTCCCTGACTGACTCCCTCGAAACCGCAATATCTCACCGTCAGGTTGTTCAGGATCGGCGTGCTGGTCGATGCCCAGGGTCCGCCTGGCGGAGACGGGATATTCCCGCCCACCCAGATGCCGGTGCCCCATGAAATTTCGTAGGGAGGAAGAACATTGATGGCGCCGTTCACATCACTCCAGACCTCATCCATGTTTTTGAAATAACAGTGAGTGATCGTCACGTCGGTGTTATTGAACATTTCACCCGTCCCATCGAGATTCCCACCTGTGTAGCGGAGATAGAGACCGATTTTGGCATCGCGGCAATCCATGGAATCAATCGTGACGAACGAGGGGTTGTTCCAAACGATGCACTGCTCGGTAGTTAGATCGATCCCGGTAATTCGCGGGCGGTTGCCATCGCCATAAGCCGTAAGCTTAATCGGGTTGCCGCTGGTTCCTTTACCACCGAGCACCAACTTGCTGTTGGCCCAGACATCTCCTCGTTTCAAATGAACGGTGGAGCCGGCTCCAAGTGTAAGTCCGTTGAGGTTTGCAAAGGTTTTCCACGCCGTTGCGGGTGTGCGCCCCGAATTCAAATCATTGCCACCCGTGAAGCTGACATAATAGGACGGAGGCACGGGTGTGCCGGAGGCCATCACGGGAAGACTCGGCCCATAACGTGTGACCGGGTGCAAACGAATGTAATCCACTTCCGTGAAGTTACCGGCCGCACTGGCAAACATTCCGGTGAAGGCATCCGTGGGAGTGTTCATAGTTGCCGCACCACCTGCACCCCAGAGATTTCCATAGGTCGGGGTTCCTGAGAGATTGAGATTGACGATTTGAAAGCTTCCATTGGCGGGAGTTCCATTCACTTGGAAACCACCGCCCGCGTAGCCAGCGGGGTTACTAACATATTGCCATGAAATCAAATTCGGCTGCTGAGTGGTGACTTGGCGGAATCGGGTTTCAAGCTGATTGAAATATCCTGAGCCGATGTTGCGGAACGGGCGGAACATGGCAACCGAGCCACTGGCCGATGCCTGCATTTTCACAAGTCCGCCGGTGGCACTCAGAGTTGTGTTCGCGTTGCCCTGCCACTCGGCAAGATCCGCGCCCGAATCGAATTCCCAGCGCATGGACTCGGTTAGGCGAATGGAATCGACCTCCACGGTGTTGCCGATGTTGGTGCTTGGAATGTAAAGGCTGAGCTGGATGGGAGCCGCCCCCCCCTGCCAGCAGGTAGGCGCGCCGGCGTGATCGACACCGAGATCAAACACCAACGTCTGATAGTTCGCGTTGTTCTGAAGGGTGACTGAATTAGGGATGACTGACTGCACATCATCGCCGCCGCCAGCGACGCCATTGGGTCCGGCACTTTGGAGGATGAGACTCGCCTGACGAGAACCGCCCCCTTGGAGGCGCATCCGGATTTCCAGGCCGCGGGCCTTGGTTTTGATGAGGTTATCGCCGTAAAGATTCAACGTCATGTCGCTGCCATTGGCGGTTTCCGTCTGCTTCCATATCCCGCCGGTGACGAGAGTGGTGTCGCCGCCGCCGTTCCAGCTTTCGGTATTGCCGTTAGTATTGAAATTCCAAACCTGCCCGGCAGCGACCTGGAACGAATCATTGAGCACACTGGTGACATTGGTGAAACTGAACTGCCCGCCCGCGGTGGTCGGAGCAGACCCCACCGAAACGCCGTTACGCAATAGCTCGACCGATGAGGCAGGCGGCCCGCCACCGCCGGTTACCGTCACCGCCGCCCCCACACCGATGCCGTCCAATACCAGACTCTGCGCAAGCAACGGTTTCTGGCCTAAAACGAAGAGTCCTAGCAGTGCGAGTTTAGATGCGGAATGGATCATGGGATTTTTCACGTGTCTTCCATCAGGATTGTTCGAAACTCAACCACTTGCAATACGTCCATTGGGATGCGTAAAACCCGTGGTCAGCATCATCGACCCGGCTACAGCGCCAATCTGCGGTCGTCGACTCGATCTCCGCGATAGTGGAAACGGGCTGGGCCAGGGTATGTTTAGCGTTTTCCAGCTTTCTTGACGGGCTCACGCTGATCCCGCAATCCCATCACGCGAGGTGCGCGGGCACCTTCGTCTGTCACCACAAAAAACACGTTCCGCACTTGTGGATCGTGGCGCCATTTGGTTTCGCAAAACGGCTGAAGAAGGTCGTTGTCCGGCTTACCGAATGAGATATCGACGTTGTAATCCTCGTTTTTGACCGCCGGGGGATTGAGGATTGCTTGCGAATTCCCGCCCAAAGCAAGCTTCTCAGTGCCGATCTGACCATCAATGCGGTTTGCCGTGAGATTGAACCAAAGCATGTGACCTTTAGTGAACTTGGTGGCGTCGATGATTTCCAGCTTCACCGGAGCGACGGCATTGGCAGGATCGCTGCTGACGAGGAGATAGAAATCAGTCACTGCTTCGGAGACGGTCACACTTGGCGCGTCCGCGCTTACTTTCTTAGGGTCATTCTCAGCCGCAGGCAGCATCTTTAACACGAGTGCCCCACCAGGAATTTTATAAACCGGAGAGAAGTTTATTCTCGGAAGTTCGACTTCTTGGGAGGCTTTGCCGTGAAATAGATGAAGTGTTTTCGGCGCTTGATCAGGGGCGCCTAGAAACAAGACTCGGCAAGTCCGCCCGTTCTTCGCTTGGACGGCAGTATGGAATACGAAAAGGAAGAGAATAAAGACGAGTTTGCGCATCGTGAAGACTGGTGGATGGGTTGAGTGATTTGCGAATCTGCACCGGACCGGAGGCACTGCACAAGATCGCTCGAAATTCGTACTTCTCGCGATGTAATCACAGCACGAACCACTCGTCGATACGTCCAATAGGATGGAAGTGCGGGATAGGTTGCAAAACTCCGTGCTAACAGTGCGCCGGGAGTTTTTGCGATTGTCCGTGCGGACTTCATCATCAGCGTTGAGTGACGATTGCGAGTCCGTGGTCGTTACCACGACCTTGCAACTCGGCGCCATTCGTGGCGTGGGCGGTATCTTCTCTCTGAGAGGAGTGATGCGGTTAGACGAAGTTTTTACGTCCTGCCTGTTGATGATTCCCAATCTATTCATTCTTGGATGAATGGAACCGGTTGTTAGGTCCCCAGCTGGGACAGCCCGGGACACATTCCGCGATACTTCACGTTTTCAGGCCGAGGGAAAAAACCAGGGAGTCACGGCCGCTCGCTTCGTATTGGGCGCGTCGCTTCTCCGGCAGGTCCAGCACCGTCGCGGGCGCATAGCCGAGCTTGGTGGTGAAAAAATCCGCCGCGCGGTTGCTCAGTGCGAACATCCTGCCGATCCCCCGCTCGCTTGCGATTTTTTGCGCGTGCCGCACCAACTCGAGGCCGTAGCCGCGACCTTCGTGCGCCAGTTTCACATAAAGACAGGCGACTTCCGCGCAATTTTCCTCCTGGTATTCATGCAATGCCACGCAACCGACGACGTTGTCATCGATCGCCATGACCCGGTAGTCGTCGATCCGCGACTGGATGTCTTCGTAGGTCCGCTCGACGAGCTTGGTGCGCCGGACCGAGCGGCCGATCATGCCTAGCAGTTCGGGGATATCCTCCTCGCGCAGTTCGCGAATCACGCGGTAGCTGTCCGCGTGGACCATCGTGCCGACGCCTTCGTTCGAGAAAAGCTCATCCACGAGCACTCCTTGCTGCCGACCGTTCAGCACATGCACTCGCGGCACGCCCCGTTTGCAGGCGGCTGCGGCTGCCAGCAGCAGCGCCGCCCCCGCCTCGTCGCTGCGGCTTGAGAGTGCCTCGGCATCCGCCGCGCGAATGGCATGCGCCGGGGCGCCGTCGATGAGAATGGCCTCTTCTAACAACGCAATGATCTTCGCCACGCCGATCCGCAGGGCGAAGTCCACGACGGGCGAATCCAGCGGACCGGTCGCCGAAGCATCGATGATGGCGGACTGGCCGCGCGCCAGGATTTCCATGGCCTCGCGCACGGCCAGCGGATCGGTGATGGGCCGCGAGACGCGGGCCGCCATGATTTCACACTCCAGAGTCCAATCGTAAAGGTCCTTCAAATCGCCTCCCAGCACCCCGAGTATCAGCTTCACTCCCAGGTCCTCGAGCACCGCCAGATCCAGCAACGTTTCCGCCACCGCCGGTTCGGGCAGCAGCCCCGCCTCGATCAAGACGAAAAACACCTTCCCGCGGAATTGAGGAATATATTGGAGGACCTCCCGAACGTCACTTTGCTGCGCCACGGCCCCTACCTACCAAACCCACGCACCCCCGCAAGCGCGGGCGCCGCCGGACCGCGGAATTTATTCAGCGCCGGTTTAAACGCACCGATTTGGGAGTTAGGGAAATCGCCTGTCAAAGTTGCTTCCCAATTGACCGGAATGCGGCAGCTTGGCGCACGCTTCCGCCCCGCATGGACTACTCTTCGCTCATCTCCAAACGCCGCGACCGCTTCTCCGAGCTGGAGGAAGCCGTCGGCGATCCGGAACTTTTTTCCGATCCGAAGCGCGCCACCGAGATCCTGCGCGAACATGGGAAGCTCAAGCAAACCCTCGCTCTCTGGGAAAAAATCGAGTCCGCCAAACGCCACCTCGCCGACAACCAGGAACTCGCCAAATCCGACGATCCCGAATTCTCCGCCATGGCCGCCGAGGAAATTCCCGCGCTCGAAGCCGAGATCGAAACGCTCGGCACGGACCTCCAATACGCCCTGCTTCCCGCCGATCCGAACGAGGACCGCGACGCGCTGATAGAAATCCGCGCCGGTGCCGGGGGCGACGAGGCCTCGCTATTCGCCGCGGAACTGATGCGCATGTATCAACGCTACTCCGACCTCTGCGGCTGGAAATGCGAGCACCTCGAAAGCAGCCCCTCCGAGGTCGGCGGCTTCAAGGAAGTCATCCTCAAGGTCACCGGGCAGGAAGTGTTTCGTTATTTGAAATACGAATCCGGCGTGCACCGCGTCCAGCGCGTGCCCGCCACCGAGACGCAGGGCCGCGTGCATACCTCCACGGTCACCGTCGCCGTCCTGCCCGAGGCCGAGGAAGTCGATGTCGAACTCAAGCCCGAGGATCTCCGCATTGAAGTCTGCCGCGCCGGCGGGGCCGGCGGCCAGCACGTCAACCGCACCGAGTCCGCCGTCCAGATCTTCCACCTTCCCACCGGTCTGTATGTCCGCTGCGAGGACGGCCGCTCGCAGATCAAGAACAAGGAAATGGCCCTCCAGATCCTGCGTTCGAAGCTCTACGAACAAAAACTCCGCGACCAGCAGGAGGCCTACTCGAGCCACCGCCGCTCGCTCATCGGCTCGGGCGACCGCTCGGAAAAAATCCGCACTTATAATTTCCCGCAAAGCCGCATCACCGACCACCGCATCGGCTTCACCTCGCACAATCTAACCGGGGTCATCGCCGGCGACCTCAGCGAGTTCACCAACGAGCTGCAGAAGACCGAGATGGACGAGCGCCTGGCCGAGGCGGGGCTTTAACTAGTTGCCTTGGCGGGCGGTGGCTTTGAGACGGAGGGCGTTGAGGGCGATGAAGCCGGTGGCGTCGTCCTGGTTGTAGGCTTCTTCCTGGCCGCCTTCCATGGTGGCGACGGCTTCGGAATACATGCTGAAGGGCGAGCGGCGGCCGGCTTGCATGACGTTGCCTTTGTAGAGCTTCAGGCGGACTTCCCCGGTCACCGTTTTCTGGGTCTCGGTGACGAGGGCCTGGATGGCGACGCGCTCGGGGGCGAACCAGAAGCCGTTGTAAACGAGCTGGGCGTATTTCGGGATGAGGCTGTCGCGGATGTGCATGGACTCGCGATCGACGACGAGGGTTTCCAGGTCGCGGTGGGCGGCGAGGAGGATGGTGCCGCCGGGGGTTTCGTAGATGCCGCGAGATTTCATGCCGACGAAACGGTTCTCGACGATGTCGATGCGGCCGATGCCATTTCGCCCGCCGAGGAGGTTGAGGACGCGCATGACACCGTAGGGAGTGAGGAGGGCGTAGCCGTCCCGCTGGCCGGTGGATTTGACGTCGCCGAGCTCGGTGAGGAGGGCGGCGAGGTTGTCGTGCTTGAGGCCGATGGCGTTGCCTTTTTCGAAAAGAATCTCGATGTATTCGGCCTGGTCGGGGGCGTCTTCGGGGGAAACGGAGAGGACATACATGTCGGTATCGGCTGGGGTGGTGGCGTCATACCAGGGGTCTTCCATGGCTCCGGCTTCGAAGGAGATGTGGAGGAGGTTGCGGTCCATGGAGTGGGGCTTTTTCATGGAGGCCTTGATCGGGATGTCGTTGGCCTCGGCGTAGGCGATCATTTCGGCTCGGCCGGGGAATTCCTTGCGGAAACTGGCGTCGCGCCAAGGGGCGATGCATTTCACATTGGGCGCGAGGGCGGCGGCGGAGAGCTCGAAGCGGACCTGGTCGTTGCCTTTTCCAGTGGCACCGTGGGCGATGGCATCGGCCCCTTCGGCGAGGGCGATCTTAATCATGTCGTGGGTGATGCAGGGGCGGGCGATGGAGGTGCCGAGGAGGTAGCGGCCCTCGTAAATCGCGCCAGCCTGGATCATGGGGAAAATGTAATTGGCGGCGAAGTCTTCCTTGAGGTCGCCGATGAAGCACTTGGAGGCGCCGGTGCTGAGGGCCTTGGCTTCGAGGCCGTCGAGTTCGTCGCCCTGGCCGACATCGGCGCAGTAGGCGATGATTTCCGCGTTGTATTTTGCTTTCAGCCAGAGCAGGAGGACGGAGGTATCAAGACCTCCAGAGTAGGCGACGACGATTTTCATGAGGGCGGGAGGCAAGCACGAAGCAGTGCGGCGGGCAAGCGGCGATGTGGCGGCGGGGACAATCTGATAGTTGGTTTTCGTGGTTGCACGGGTGTGGCTTTGTTTCACAGTCTCCGGCACTTCGAGATCATGGAAGAACGTTACGAAATCCGCGGAAAAATCGGCCAGGGAGGCCTCGGCGCGGTTTACCGGGCGTACGATAAACGGATGAATCGCGAGGTCGCGATCAAACGGATTTCGATGGCGAATGACGACCCGACGCTGCAGGAGGAATCCACGCGGCAACTGATCAAGGAGGCAGGCGCGCTGGCGTCGCTCCAGCACCCGCACATTGTCACGATTTACGATGTCGGGGCGGACGAGGACGGACCGTACGTGGTGATGGAGCTGATCAGTGGCAAGACGCTCGACGAGCTGATCGAGCGCGCGCCGCTGACGTGGCCGGATTTTCGGGAGCTGGCCCTGCAAACTCAGGAAGGGCTCATCGCGGCGCAGGAATTGCATTTAATTCATAGCGATATCAAGCCGTCCAACTTGATGCTGACGTGGTTGCCGTCGGGGAAGTTCCAGATGAAAATCGTGGATTTCGGGCTGGCGACGCTGACGCAGAGTCAATCGCTGGAAGAGCTGCAGGAGATCGAGGCGGTGTTCGGTTCGATTTTTTTCATGGCTCCGGAGCAGTTCGAACGGGTGCCGCTGGATGCCAGGACAGACATGTATGCGATGGGCTGCGTCTATTACCAGGCGCTGACGGGAGATTACCCCTTCAAGGGCGAAACGGGCCACGATGTGATGGTCGCCCACCTCCATCACACGGTGGTGCCGATCCAGGAGGTCCGCTCGGACATTCCGGTGTGGGCCTGCGACTGGATCATGTGGCAAATCAACCGGATGCCGGCCGATCGACCGGACTCGGCTCGCCACTCGCTGCAAGTTTTCCTGCAAAACGACAAGAACCCGGCCCCCACCATGAGCCTTGGGCGGGTCACCCCCGTAGTGCCGGTCGGCCCGCGTCCCCGGCTGGTGATCCCGGGGTCCGGCATTCAGCCAGTTACTCCGAGCCGCCCCATCCTTGATCCGCGAATGGCCCCGCCGGGTTACGTCGCTCCGGTGGAGATGTCTCCCGAGCCAATCGTCATTCCTGAGCCGCCGAAAACGACCACGGCTCCGCAGCCGCTGCTGCCGCCCGAGGGCTCCAAGCCCAGCATTCACACCGGTCCTGAAGATCTTCCGTCCGCAGTGACCACCGCCTATGCGACACCGACGACGCCACTGAACCCGACCTCGCGGATCCCGCCATCCAAGCGCCTCACGCTCCCGCAAAAACGCACCAAGAGCGTCGGCTTCAAGCTTGCCCTTGCCGCAGTCGTCGTCCTGATCCTAGTGGCGGCAGGCTTGTTTCTCATGGACCGGATTAAAAAAAGTAAAGGCAGCCAGCGCCACGATGTGATGCTCGCCGAAGCGGCAAAGCCGGAGACGCTGGAGATTCCGATGTCAGCGGCGGAATACACCCGATACCTCCAGGACGCTGCCGATGCGGATACCGATGAAACTCGGAAAGCCACCTTCCGCGTCCTTAGCAAGGCCAAGCCAAATGACGGTGCCGACTTCAATGGGTTGACCGCAGGATTCATCATCCAGACCGTGGAAATCCTGCCCGAAGTCAGAGAGGCTCTGGTTCGCGAAGTCCTTACCGCCCGGGTCAATGCCGCGATGGTGCCAGCCTTGTTGGACTTCGCTCGCAGCACGAAGGACGCCCCGTCCGCAATCGCAATTCTTAAAGCGATCCGCCCGCTGGCCGGAGACGAACAATTCGAACCGTTTCTCGCGGTGGCTCAATACTCGAAGAACGCGGACTTCCAGAAAGAGGCGGAGGAGAGTGCCGTGGCCGTGATCAAGCGATCCAAAAACCGCAGCAAATTGTTAGCGGTCGTCACCGCCGCGCTGGAAAGCGCGACCGATCCCAAAATCCGCGAATCCATGTTGCGGGTGAAAGCGGCCGGTGGCGGCTGAATGGTAGTCGTGGGCTTCAGCCCGCAGATTGGGTTTTGACCGACAACCACGACTACTCTCGATCACGGCGAATAGACCACAACGGGACCCATCCCTCGACCTTGGACTCTCCGAAGTTTTTCAACCGCCTTGTTTAAAACCGCAGCTGCCTCCAGCGCTTCCGCAAGGGTATTGAGCCGGGAAAAGCTGAATCGCAGGCTGGTTTTCGCTCTCGATTCGGGGATCCCCATCGCCGATTGGACATGCGACGGTCGCTGTTTGCCGGTCATGCAGGCCGAGCCCGCCGAGCAAGCGATGCCAGCCTCATCGAGAAGAATCAACAGGCCCGCCGCGTCGCACTGGTCGAACGACAAATGGCTGGTATTCGGCAGTCGGTGGGCGGTGTCACCATTGACGGTCACTCCAGCGATTTCCTGAAGCACTGCGGTTTCGAAGGCATCGCGCATCGCTCTCAGAGATTCGACGGACGCCCGCTTCATGGCGCTTGCCGCCGCGCCCATGCCGACGATTCCTGCGGTATTTTCCGTACCGCTGCGCCGCCCGGCTTCCTGCCCGCCACCTTCCAGCAGCGGCTTAAAGCGCAGACCATCGCGGACGAAAAGCGCGCCCACACCCTTGGGTCCATGAAATTTGTGAGCGGATAGGGAAAGCATGTCCACGCCAAGGTCACGCACATCGAGCAGGATTTTACCCACTGCTTGAATCGCGTCCGAATGCACCGGCAGGCCGCGGGCGCGGGCGAGAGCCGCCGCTTCCCGCAGGGGTTGGATGACTCCGCTTTCATTATTGGCCGCCATCAGAGAGACATACGCGGCACCTTCCAACGCCTGGCTAAATTCAGCCAGCTCCAAGCGCCCTCCCGCAGTGACGGGAACTCGCGCCACTCCTCTTGCTCGATTTTCCGCGTAGCGAAGGACTGCGCTGTGCTCGATCGAAGAAACCACTGCGGTCCCCGGACCCGCAAGCCAGTCCAGCGAATGCAGCGCGGTATTCACGCTCTCCGTGCCGCCTCCGGTGAAAATTATTTCTCCTGCATCCGCGCCGATCAGTTCCGCGACCTGACCCCGCGCTTCGTCGATGGCCTTGCGCGCCAATTTCGCTCCGGCATGCGATCCCGAAGGATTGGCAAACCCGTCCCGCAACCACGGCAACATCGCCTCCAACACCTCCGGCAGAAGCGGCGTGGTCGCGTTGGCATCCAGATAAATCATGCGCCAACATCCTTACCCGCGCGGCCGAGATCAACCCGCAATCGCGCTCAAAACTTTCCCGCAGCACGCAGATCGACGATCAGCGAGGTGCCCCAGCGCAGCAGCGTGTCCCCCGCCGTCGCGGCGTAACGGAACCATTCCATCGCGAACGCCCGAGAATTTTCCCAAGGCGATCCCCGCGCCAGACACAGCAATCCGGCCAGCACCAGCAGATTGGCCAGGTAAATCACGACCAGCGAGAGGTAGGTTCCGTTCTCCTTCAAATCCGGCTGGTCGCGCGGAATCATCCACAAGGTCCACATCATGTGGAACGTCCAAGTCAGTCCGAGCAGGCCATACAGCGCACGGTCCCACTCCGGATCAAGTTCGGCAAAATGTCGGACAAGCGCATAAAACAACGCCGCGACGACCGACCAGAACGGCACGAAATACGGGGACAGCGCGATGATGAGGTTCGTCTTGTTCGTCGTGATATAGCCGCCGTCCGTACTGACGTGGAACTCCGTGACTTTTCCCCGGAAAAGCAAAACGAAAACCGCATGGGTCAGCTCGTGACCCAGCACATACAGATAGAGGAACAACGACTGAAATAGACCCGACCAGAACCAGCCGATCATCATCAGCGCCCCGGTCGCGAAGTACCAGAACTCCGGCGTTCGCCAGAACTCGGTACCGACCGTGGCCTGCGAGAATCTGGACAGGAACGTCCACATCGTCACCCAGCACAGCGGCAGGAGCAGCGAGGCGAAGCCCCACCGCAGCAGGCGGGTGGTCCACTCGGCGGAATGGCCCTCATCATCATTTCCGGCGGCTGCGTCGGCCACCCACACATATTTTTTGCTGCGGTTTCCGCCGCGGCGGTTCGCCTGCTCATGGGCCCGACGGTTCGCCGAGCTGAGCACTTGGGCGAAGGAAATCCGCGGGCGCCGCTGGTTTTTCAACGGACGCGCGGTCGGTTTCTGCGGGCTTTTTTTCACCATGCGGAGAGGCGCGGAGATTATTTCGCAAATCTTAACTAATCAAGCGAGATCCCGCTGCGTCACGCGCGGTCGTTGTTGACCACCCTGAATTTCCACTGAGCGTCACGTTTCATCAGGAACGTCCGCCGGGTTCCTTTTCCTTTGGTGGTCTGGCCATGCTCAATCACCACGCGAATTTCGCCGGATAGAGTATCGAGACTCAGGATCCGGAAAACGGGTTCGCGCCGCATTCTCAGGAAGCACCGCAAGGGAATGTCCGGGTGGGCGGCATTCCAAAGATGACGGACCGGCGGGAAATCAGGGATTTCCCCGAGAGCGACCAGCACTTCCCGCAAGAGCCTGGATCCATGCTGGCGCACCAGTCGGCTCGCGGCGCGTCTCGCCAGCAGGCTCTCAATCCATGCCGCCGCAGGATTCTGATAGTCCTCTTCCATTTCCTCAATCAACTCCCGCGCGTGCAGTGCCATCAAGGTATGCAGCTCATCACGATCAATCTCACCCTTCTCGAAATTGGCGAAAATCTGGCGTGGCGTGGGGATCATTTGAAAACGGGTGGGGCTAAACCGTGAATTTAAAAGACCATCCACCGCCTCATTGTTTCCACCAACAATTTCTCACGAGATGGGGGGCATCAAGTCCTAACCCGACGAAATGACGCAGCCTTCCACGGTTCGTGATGCATCCAGATCTTCAATTTAGTAAGACATCCAACATATTTAAGTTTTGCAAATTATTTGATTACCTGTCTTACGGTAATTTCTCATTTCATTGATATTCAGCATTTTGTGTTTCATGGGTTAGTATTACAAAAAATAATATGATCAATGTTTGCAAAAATTCTACTGATCGCCTGTCGTTTTCCCCGTTCCCCCCACCCCCATGAAAACACCCGTGTCCCCCCACATGGTTGTTGCCCTTGTTTTCAGCACGATTGCGACGCTTTCGGCTCAAAACACGGCCAGCACCCCTCCGTCCCCGGAATTCAGCAAAAACGCCGAATCCGTGATTCAAGCCGAAGCCAGTGTCTCAAACGCAGACCCCTTGCAAAGCCACCTTCTTGGTGAGAAACCCGCCTATTCAATCCAAGGCAACCTCCCCTTGGATCGCCAGTCCTCGAACCGCCGGGACGTAAGTTTCGCGGTCAACGAGAAAGCCCTCCTCGCCGCAGGCGCGGGAGCCAAGCGCTACAAGATCGACGCGGACAGCTTGCAAACCGGCCTGTCGCAGATGGCGACCATCTATCGCGAATCCGGCAAACAGGCGGAAACTACGGATTGTGCCGCCGTCTCCCACTCGGTGGAGCAGCGAATCCAATCCGATATCTCGAAGGTGCTCGAGATCGTCGAATCCGAGGTCGGTGCCAATCCCAGCTGCGCTTGTGAAATCGTCAAATCCGCCATCACCGCGAGCGGTGCCGATGTGGCGCGGGTCGTCGCCATCGTCGAGACCGCGATCACTGCCGCGCCGGACAGCATGAGGATCATTTCGCAATGTGCGATCGCCACCATGCCGGAATCCATCGCGGAGGTTCAAGCACTCCTCGCAGAACTCGATCCTAACAGCGGCGATGCCGGTTACAGTTCGAAAAGCGCGAAAAGCGCCAAAGGAGGCAAGGACGCCGAGGTCGCGTCGATCATCGCTCCCGAGACGCCAAACCCGCTGGACCGGTTCGATTTCACCCCGTTCGTACCGCCAGTGATTATTCCTTCCCTGGTGACTAACGTAAATCCTGGCGGACTTTGAGTTCGATCAATGATTGAAAATGAACTCCTTCGAGTTCAGCAGGGCCCAGAAAACATCTTCCAATACTTCGCGCACTTTGGCCGGTTCCGTTTGCTCGTTGACCACGGCGAGAAGCTTCTCGCGCTCCATGTCCGTGGGCTGGCGGCTCATCACCGATAGATAGAGGTGCGCAATCACCTCCGCCGGGGTTCTCTTTTCCTGAAGAAGATTTTCCACGAGTTTCCCGTCCCGGATGCGCTGCTGGGTG
>JANMSI010000040.1:0-60605 GCA_031389115.1 Akkermansiaceae bacterium | reverse complement strand
GGATAGCCGCCTGCCCTTCAAGTTAGCTTCCTATCTAACAAGCCGCTGCATTCAGACCGAGAAATGGCTCGACCGCCTGTTCATGGAAGAGTCGATTCAGGGAGCGGTGTTCTACAATGGCGCGTACTACCTCGAACAGATTGCCAAAAAGTGCGCGAAGTCTGCGGGAATCACCACCGCTTTCATGGAGAATGGGATGTATCCCGACACCGCCCATATCGATTCCCAAGGCACAAACGGTTACAGTGAAGTCATGACCCTTGACTCGTCCGCGTGGAGTACGATTTCACCCGAACACGCCGACGACTTTGTCAGGAGTAAAGCCGCGGCACTGGTCGCGTGGAGCAATTCTCCCGCGCGATCGACCACCTACACCGTGCATCCGCTCGCCCGCGCGGAAAAAGCGGTTGCCTTGCTCCGGTCCGGCATTCGCGATTTCCCGCAGACAGCACCGGAGATCCTGATGACTGCCGCTAGAAAAGCCGGTGTGGCTCTCGGAAGGCGGCCCCGGATTCCGATCAGGTTCCAACAAACCCTGCCCGCGAAATTCGCTTTTCTACCCCTGCAGGTGGCCCACGACTCGCAGTTTCACGCTCACTCGGATTGGATCAAAACTCCGCAGCGGAGCATTGAGGAAACCTACAAAGCACTCAAAGCGGCGTGTCCTGACATGCAACTCGTGGTCAAGCCCCATCCGGGAGAATCACCGAATGTATCATTCGACGCGATTCTCGACAATTTCCGGGACATCGTATGGGTCAAAGACATCCCACTTGCCCGGCTCATCGGACAAGCTTCTCTTGTAATCAATGTGAACTCATCCGTGGGATTCCAAGCGCTCTTATTCAAGAAGCCGGTGATCTGTCTGGGTAGATCTCTCTACACCGGGGACCACTTGGCGAAGGGCGTGGGAAACGCGGGGGAACTTGAGGAGAAGATCCGTGATTTCGAAAAAAACGGGGCGCAAATCGACACCCGCTTCTTTCCCTGGTTTTTCCAACGCTATTGCTGCCGCTATCATCGGTCGGGGCCGGACGATGCCGAAATCATGGAAATCGCGGCGAAAGTCCTTGAATGCCTGAATCGCAAACCGAACCAGTAATGAAGTTTTCAATCATTACTCCAAGTTACAATCAGGGAAAGTTTCTTACGGAATGCATCGAAAGCGTGCTTTCCCAATCCGATGTCCAATTCGAACACATTGTCATCGATGCCGGGTCCACCGATGAAACACTGGAAGTCCTGAAGAGATACCCCCACGTGAAGTGGACCAGCGGTCCCGACCAGGGAATGAGCGATGGCATTAATAAGGGATTTCTCAAGGCGGACGGAGATTGGTTGATGTGGCTGAATTGCGACGACTACCTGCTCAAGGACGCGCTGGTCCAAGTCCGTGATTACATCCTCCGCAATCCAAAGATCGACATCATTCATGGAGATTGTGTTTATGTGACTGACAAGGGCGTTCCCATCCGGAGAAAACGGGATACGCCGGTGGACGAATTCGACCTGTTGTTTGTCGGTTGCATCATCCCTTCCACATCGGCGTTCTATCGAAGGAAAATCATCGACTCGGGTGAACTTCTGCGGATCGACTATAAGAACTGCATGGACTGGGAATACTATCTTCGGTTGATGCGTCTCAACTATCGGTTCGGGTATTTGCCACTGCCCCTGGCGGCCTTCCGATGGCACGAGGAAAGCACTACCCGGAAAAACTGGCAACGGATGATCGAGGAAGGACTCCGCGCACAACGGGCACACATTGAAGAGCGAAAATTTCCGCGGGTCATGGGATCACGCCTGGCGCTGGCATTTTTACGCAGGATTTTCCAAGCACGACGTGTGGTCAAACGCCTGGCGAATCATGGGTGCATCAGATAGCGGCGCGGATTGTTAGCCGGATCCTCCATCTTCCCTCAGGTTCCGGTGTCCGCTGGCCTGACTCACCGATTTTCAGTTCACATGCTTCGCAATTTGGAAAACCAACGAGCCAATGGCAGGCGGCAACCGCAGGTGGGCGGCCGATTGGTCCAACCTTCCCGACCCAGCCTGCTGCTAATGGGCCAGACGCCGCCGCCATGGCATGGCCAGGCGGTCGCCACGCAGATCCTCTTCGATCACGACTGGCCGGACTTCGAGGTGCATCGGCTGCGCATGGAGTTCAGCGAGGAGATGCAGGAAGTCGGCCGCTTCCAGTGGAAAAAGATCGGCCACTTATGCGACCTCATCCGGCGCGCGCGGCGGGTGCTCAAGGCAAATCCTAACAGCATACTTTTCTATCCGCCCGCCAGCGCGAAATGGATCCCCTTCCTGCGGGACGTCGTCTTTCTAACGACCGTCCGCTATCTGGCGGGATCCACGGTTTTCATCTATCACGCGAGCGGCCTTCCGGTCTTCGTGCGGGGTTCGGTGCTGCGGCGGCTGCTGGGATCGTTCATCTATCAGCGGGCGGACATGTCCCTGGAGGTGGCCCGGGAAGCGGTGATGCCGCACGAGGTGTTTGCCGCGAAGTCCTGGCAGTGGTGCCCTTGCGGGATCGAGGTGCCGGAACTGGAGCGGGGCCGGCGTACGAAGAACCAACCCTTGACGGTGTTGTTCGTCGGCAGCCTGCAGGAGGGCAAGGGAGTGCTCGAGATCCTGCGGACGGCGGCGTTGCTCAAGGCGCAGGGCCGGGAGCTGGATTTCAAATTCCGTCTCGTCGGCAAATGGTTTTCCAAGGACTTCGAGCACGAAGCGCGCCGGCTGCGGTCCGAGGCGGAGCTGGAGTCGATGGTGGAATTCGCAGGCCAGCTCATCGCGGAAGAAAAGTGGCACGCCTACCGGGAGGCGGACGTGTTTTTTTTCCCGACCCATTATTCGTCCGAGGCGACCCCGATCGTGGTGATGGAGGCCCTGGGTGCGGGCCTGCCAGTCATTTCCACCCGCTGGGCCGGGATTCCCGCCATGCTGGAAGGCTGCGGGACGGCCCGCCTGTTGCCGATCCGGTCCCCGGACCAATACGCCGCCGCCTTGTCCGGGTTGGTTTCCGGCGGCCAGGAAAGCGAGGCAACCGCGGAGGCTTCGCGCGCGTTCTATCGAAAGCACTTCCTGCCCCGGCGCTTCGTCGAGCGGGTGGAAACGGCGTTCCAAGAAGTCGTTGTCAACGGGGGGCTGCTGCGGGTCACGGCCTATCTGGCGGACCAAAACCCGGGCCACGACCGGAGCTTCGGCATTTCCCGGATGTCCCAGGTGGTGCTCGACGCTCTCCAAACCAGCGGTGAGGTAACCATCGGGATCATCGCATCCAGAACTTCCCAGCAAGCGCCCGCCAGCGTGAAACTCAACTGGATCCTGCCGTGGGGAACCCGTCGCAAATGGGTGCGCCTTCTAACCGACCACTTCCATCCACTGTTCAAAAGCCGCAGGCGCGAACCTGATTTGTATTACTTTCCCAAAGGCTATCTGCCGCTGATGAATTCGTTCTGCCGGCCGTCCGTGGTGACGATCCATGACACGATCATCCAATACGATGAAGACCACTATCCCAAGTGGAGAAGCCGCTGGGAGTACGGCTACTGGGCGATCATGCTCAAGCATACTTTGCGAAACGCCGACCGGATCCTAACTGTTTCCGGTTCCTCGCAACGACAGATCCGTGAGTTCATGGAGCGCCACCGGATTCCGCCGAAGGAAATCACCGTGACTCATGAGCCGTGCCTCTATGAGAACATTTCCCAGCCGCTGGAACCCGCGAAGGAGAACTATGTGATTCACCTGGCATCGTGCGAACCCCACAAGCGCACGGCCCACCTGGTCCGCTGGTGGAGCGAGGCGGAAGCGCTCGGAATTGGCCTGCCGATGCTGCACCTGATCGGCACGCTCCCGCCAGAGGTGGCACCTTTGTTAGCTGGCTCGCGCACGATTCTAAAACGCCCGTTTCTGGACGACGGGACGCTGCAGGCCGCCTATCTGGGCGCCCGCGCGCTCATCCTGCCGTCCGAGATCGAGGGTTTCGGACTGCCGGCGCTGGAAGCCTACTATCTGGGCACTCCCGTTTGCTTTGTCCAAGGCACCTCGGTGGAGGAGGTTATCGGCGTAGCGACCCGCAAGGGAGGGTTCTCGCTGGACTCCAGGGAATCGCTGTTCTCCGCGCTCGGCGAGGTCATGGCGATGGGGGTCGAAGAGGTGCGCGAGTGCGGGATGAACCTCCGCGGAACCTACGCGGCGGACAAGGTGGCTGCAAGGATGCTGCAGGTCTTCCGGAGCATGGCGGCCAATTAGGCATTTCGCGGTTAGAGAACTAAGATCTCATGAATACCGATCAACTGAAATCCAAGGATTCCATCGTTCGATTCCTGCGAAACGACAGACTCGTCGTCGGCCTCTTTTTTGTCGGCGCGGTCGTCCTGGCATTCATTTCCGTGATGATCATCAACCGCGGGGTTTTCACCTACATGCTGGATGATCCTTACATTCATCTGGCAGTGGCCGAGGAGCTGGCGCTTCACGGAAACTATGGAGTCAATCCGGGAGAGTCCTCGGCTCCCTGTTCGAGTCCGCTATGGCCCTTTCTATTGGTGCCATTCGCCAGGCTGCCATGCTTTGAGCTCGCTCCATTTTTCCTGAGCATGGCGGCGGGACTTGCCACCGCCCTGCTGGCTCTGGGCCGGATCCGGCGCTGGTTCCCACCGGACGCGAACCCGCTCGGCCCGGCCGGAATCGCTATCGTGTTCCTGCTAACAACCAACATCATCGGCCTCGTCTTCACGGGCATGGAGCACAGCCTGCAGGTGCTCTTGGCAGTCCTGGTGATCGAGGGAATGCTGCGCCTGGCCGAGGGCGCGCAGCCAGCCGGATGGGTTGAGCTTGCGGTGGTGGTCGGCCCTTGGGTCCGCTATGAAAACCTCGCTTTGACGCTACCCTATCTCGCACTGCTTTTCCTCACCGGGAAACGCTGGAGGGCTCTCGCGCTCGGAGCCGCTTGTCTGTCAGGACTTGTCGCGTTCAGCGCCTATCTCGTCTCTCTCGGACTATCGCCGGTTCCCGCCTCAATTCAGGCGAAATCTAGCTTCACCGATCAGAACATCCTCTATGCCGTCATGAAAAACGTAAAGGTGTCGGTCGCCCAGGGCCGCGGCACCCTTGTTGCGATCCTGGTAGCGCTGCTGATCGGGATCGCCCTGGCGTGGAAACGGGGAGGAGTATGGCGTCTAACCGCCTGTTTGATGGCCTGCGCGGGGGTGCTCCACCTGGCTGCGGGAGCCTATGGCTGGGTAAACCGCTACGAGATCTACATCCTTGCCGGATTGATCTGGGGATTTGCCGGCACCGGAGCTGCGTTTCTTCAATCGGTGGACATCCGCCCGGGTCCGCGGTTCGCATGGGCCGTTCTTCCCATCGTTCCCGTCATCGGCCTCCCGTATTTTCAGGGACTGGCGGTTCTTCCCCTCGCCTGCAACAACATCTACGAGCAGCACTATCAGATGCACCGGTTTGTCGTGGATTTCTGGCAAGAACCCGTTGCCGTCAACGATCTCGGATACGTGACTTTCGAAAATCCCCGCTATGTCCTGGATCTCTGGGGGCTGGCATCCATCGAGGCGCTGAAGGCACGTTTGAAAGGTGAGCCGGTGGTCTGGATGTCCGATCTCACCCAGCGGCATCAGGTCCGGCTTGCCATGGTCTATTCGCCGTGGTTTCAAAATCGCCCGCCCGGGTGGGAACGGGTCGCAGTCCTCCGACTGTCCCGCAAACTGATCACGCCGGCATGGAACGAGGTGACCTTTTATGCGACAGATGCGGAATATTCATCCGATATCAGGGACGCCGTTTCCCGCTTTCGGAATTCATTGCCCGAAGGAGTCGTGGTCGAGGATGTCACGGATCCCGGCAGACGCTAGTTGGCAAACTTGAAACGTTAGATGAAACGCAGGATCTGGCACCGCCTCCATGATCGCGCCTGGAGCGAGGTTGGAAAGTCACTCGCGAGACGCACGGAGTATCGGGAGGCAGACGCCGAGAGCGGCGCCTCATCCAGCGTCTCGGCGGCGATGCCGTGGGCCGGCCTCTGCGCGGGACTCGCTAACGGCGGGCTGGACAGCCACAACTTCCGCAGGACGGCCGCCGTGCGCGACATCGTGGAAACGGTGGGCGCGGTCGAGGGCCGGTTCTACGCCCGCCGCATCCGGGAGTGGGGCGCTGGCTGGCTAACAGACCCGGCAATCGCCGCCCTCGACGCATGGGGAAATCCCATCCGCTGGCCGGCTTTTCTGCTTGGCACCCCGCGCGCGTTCAGCCCGACGACGCTTCGCTATCTGGCGACCGCGCTCTGGCTGAAGCGCAACCGCGACCTGCCGCCGGGCGCGGAAATCATCGAGATCGGAGTCGGTTTCGGCGGCCTGGCAGCGATGAACGGCCTCGTTTCTAACACGGTAACGACCTTGGTGGATCTGCCCCAAGTGGAAAGCTGCGCCATGCGGATGCTCGGGGAGACCGGGTTGGCCAAGCACGCGAGACCGGGCGACGGATCGTCGGCGCGCTCCGCCGAACTGGTGATTTCCAACTACGCCTTCACCGAACTCAGCGCTGCGGTGCAGGAGGATTACCTCGCCCGGTATTTGAAAAACGCAGCCCACGGAGTCATTGTTAGCAATGCGGCCATTTTCTCCCGCTCCATCCAAGGCCGGTCCGACGATGAGCTGATCGGCTGGCTTCGCCGCGCGGGAATCCCGGCGAAACTGGAGACCTCGAACGAGCTGCTAGGTCCGGGCGACCACCTGAACGGCGTCACGCTGATCCATTGGTAGATGATCCGCATCGTCATGTTAGGCCGGCTGGGAAACAATCTGTTTCAATACGCGCTGGGCCGGGTGCTGGCGGAGAAACACGGCGTCACGTTTGCCATGGATGCTTCGTGGTTCAATGAAACCGGCTGGCGGCAGGTGAACTGTTTGAAGCGCTTGCCCGGCCCGGCGGCAGGCAGGGTCAAGGTTGTTAGGCGCGGCTCGCTGGCGTCGCGTGCGCTGCTGAAAATCACCGGCAGGCATTATTGGGAGTACCGGGGTGTGCCAGTTCTGAAGGAGTCGCCAAGCGATCATTCCTTCGATCCGCGCTTCCTCGACGCTCCCGCCGATTGCCTGTTGTTCGGATATTTTCAGACGCCGCTGTATTTCAAGGGAATGGAATCGACGCTGCGGGAAGAGCTTTCCACCGCCGGGCTGGGCTTAGAAAAAGGCCGCGAGGATCTGGCGGACCGTCTGCGGCAGCCGGGGTCGGTAGCAGTGCATGTCCGCCGCGCGGACTACACTGGGAATCCACTGCTCAACCACTGCGGCCCCGCCTACTATCAGAACGCGATGCGCCGGATGCGGGCGGATGGGGGCAAGCGCTTCTTCGTGTTCTCCGACGATCCGCAGTGGTGCATTGAAAATTTTCACGAACCGGATGTGGAAGTCGTGCTGCACGCCGGGGACCTGTCCGCACTAACCGACCTGCATCTCATGAGCCTGGCGCGCCACCACGTCATCGCTAACAGCAGCTACTCTTGGTGGGCCGCGTGGCACGGCGGGAAGCCCGGCCAGCGGGTGCTGATGCCTGACCGTTGGCTCGGCGGGATCGTCTCGCCAATTGCAGAAAAACGTCTGCCGCACTGGGAAATCGCCGCATGCCCGGAGAACCAATGAACCGGCAGGAAGCGGCAACGGAAGGATTTTCTCCCGCGCTCGCCCTGATGGTCGGGCTGCTATTTTGGGCGACCGCCACCCAGCTTCATTCGGCGCTGGCGTGGGGCCACGAGAGCTGGCAACTGGGCGATTGGCTGATCAACTACGCCGGCGGCTTCGTGCGCCGAGGGCTGACGGGGACGCTCGTCCAGCTCGTTTCTAACGCGACGGGCTTACAGGCGAACCATGTCGTGATCGTCGCGAGCCTGGCCTGTTATGTTCTGCTAGCGCTGTGGCTTCTCCGCCGTCGCGGTACCTTTTTCCCCGCGTCGCTGGTGCTGTCCTGCGTGATCATGGGGTTCCCGGGCTATCAGGACTGCATCATCCGCAAGGACTGTCTGCTGCTGCTGCTGTTCCTCGGCTGCATCAAGGCGGCGGACAGCGGGCTTTCCCCGGCGGTTAGGATTCTGTTGGTCAACGTGCTGGCAGGCGTCGCCATCCTCACGCACGAGGCGTTCGCTTTCTTTGCGCTGCCCGCGCTGGCGGTCATCGTGGGCCGGAATCCCCCGGCAGGAGCGGTGCTCCGCGAGCTTGCACTGCTGCCGGCCGCGGTTTGTCTGATTCTGGCCATCACCTTCCATGGCACGCCGGCGATTGCGGAGGCGGTCAACGATTCGTGGCTGCCCCTGTGGCGGATTACCGATCCGGGAAACACGGATGTGGAGCTCGCCACCAATGCCATCATGGCGCTCGGGTGGAGTTCCGAAAAAGGGCTTTCGCTCAGCAGCTACATGCTGACCTCCGGGTTCTATCAGCCGACGGCGTGGGCCATCGTTTACAGCATTTCCATCGTGCTCGTGCTGCTTTTCACCGGCAGGGACCAAATCGGTCGCACCGCCATGGAGGTGAAAATCAAGGTGGCCGCGATCCTGCTGGCGCAGTTGGTTTTCATCTCGCCGCTGTTTCTGCTAGGCGTCGATTATGGCCGGTGGCTGTTCTTCTGGATGACGAGCTCGATGATCCTGCACATTACTGGACGCCGGGCACCGCAGTGGATCGAAAGCCTGGTTAGAAAAATTTTCGAGACTCAGGGCATCTCCTGGTTTTTCCAACACGTTCGGGCGAAGGACTGGTATCTCCTGCTTTTCGGGGTTCCTGTCTGCTGGAACATTTTCAATTTCCTCACCGCCAGCCCGCTCGGCCGGCACGTGGAAATGCTGTGGTCGAAGTTCTAATTGATAGGGAGCAACATGACCGCATCACCCTCCAAGTTCAGTCTAGTCCCGTTCGCTTTTCTGCTGGCGTTTCCCTCAACCGGATTTGTCCAAAAATACTCCGGCCTTCCCGGCGTGGCGATCTATCTGGCGGCAGTCTTCGGCGTGGTGATTCTCATCTCCCGTTTCGGAGGGCGGCTCGCGCCCCCAGTCAGGAAACATTTTCGCATGGTGGCGGCGGCCCTCTTTGCGGGACTTGCAATCTGCTTCGTGGCACTTCATCCGCTCGAAGACAGCCGCGGTCCGGGAAAAAGCAGCGATCGCGACGAAGGACTGGAACTTGCGGTGACGCGGCTGGCAGAAGCCCGAACCCCCTACTATGGCCCAAATCAAGTTGCGGGTCCGTTGTCCGTCCTGCCGGGCTCAGTCATCCTAGCGGCTCCGTTTGTGGGCGTCGGCCAGGTGGGCTATCAGAATCTATTTTGGCTGGGGATCTTTCTCTTTTGCCTGTGTCGATTTTTCAAGGACCGGATGCTGGTCCTGTGTCTGCTAACACTACCACTGGCGGTTTCCCCCGCCGCGCTGTATGAGTTCGTCTCCGGCGGTGATCTGCTCGCCAACGGAATTTTTGTCGCCGTTCTTTTCCTGTTCGCACTTCAATTGGTTTCAAATTCCTACGCGCCTGGGTGGCAGCGCTGGCTCGCCTGTCTGCTCTTGGGCGTGGGACTCGCCTCACGGCCCAATTTCATTCTGCTGGCGCCGCTCTTCGGCGCGACGCTATGGCGGATGGTCGGGTTGCGCCAAGCGTTCGCGGCCACCGCACTGGTGGTCCTAACCGCGACCATTCTGACCGTGCCTTTCTATCTGAATGATCCCGCCGGTTTCACACCGCTGCTTGCACGGAAAAAACTGGCGGGAGCGGACCATGCACTGCCGTGGGCGAGCACTTACGTAATAGTTACCACGGTGTTGGTGACCCTTGTGTGCGCCTGGCGGTTATTCCGGCATCACCCGGACGAACCGATCCCCCGCTTTTTCCGTGCGTGTACTTGGGTGACCCTCACGCCGATGATCTGCGCCGTCGCGATCTTAAGTCTTGTTAGCGGCAGGCTGGATTTTGATTTCATGCGAGACCGCTTCGGACTGATGTTTGTGCCTTTTGCAATTCTTGGTTGGGGCGGACGGTGGCTCAGAAATCCCGCTAACTCCATTTAACGGATCTCCGATGCGCTGGTTCACCTGCACCCCGGTCGCCTTTGGAGGTGGGCCGGATTTTTTCGCCCGGGACAGCGGACTGATGTGCCGGGGCTTTCAGGCGCTTGGTTGCGAATCGCGGGCGGTCATGCCGGGCGATCCGCAACCGGGCGACGAAGCGGACCTGATCCGCTGCAAGTTCGCGGATCTCGAATCCGCCGCGTGGTGGAGAGGCCATCGGCTCGACGGAGTCGTTCTCTACGCGTGGGGCAGCCCAAAGTACCGGAAGGTCGCCAAGGCCATCCGGCAAGCTGGGATCTTCCTGGTGCTCAATCAGGATAACGGCGGCCTCGTTAGCCCGCTCGCGGGATTCGCACCCTGGCTGAGGGAGCAGTGGATATTGACGGGACAAGGCCGAGGTGGATTGGCCTGGCTTAGAGCGCTTAAACTAACACTGAAGGGACTTGTCATCGGACTATTCCTAACGGATCCACTTCGCGCCTCCCACTTGAGAAACGGCAATCTGATCGCCTGCGTGTCTCCGCTCGCGGCCGGGTATTATCGAAAACTGTGCCGGATCTACGGCGGAGAAAATCTCGCGCGCCGCGTGGTGGTGATCCCGCACGCGGTGGAGTCGCGTTTCATTGATAACGGCGGCCCCACTCATCGCCGGGTGGTGTGCGTGGGGCGCTGGCAGGACACCGTTCAGAAACGTCCCTGGCTGATGATGGAGGTGGCGGGTCGTTTGACTGCGGCGGATGAGCTGATAGATATGGACATCGTCGGCACCACGACGCCCGAACTGTTATCCTGGCATCATTCGCTGCCGCAGAGCCAGAGGGACAGGGTGCGAATTCACGGACTCGCGAGCCGCGACGAACTGGTGGACCTATTGCGGAATTCCCAGGTATTCTATAGTCCGTCGGCTTTCGAAAGTTTCGGCATCGCGGCGGCGGAGGCGTTGTGTTCCGGATGCTCGGTGGTGGCCGGGCGGTCCGTTTCCATGGCGAGTTTCGATTGGTTTGTCTCCGAAAGATCCGGAACGCTGGCCACCACGAACGATGCCGAAGGGCACGTGATCGCCTTGCAGCACGAACTTGACCGCTGGGGACGGGGTGATAGAGATCCGCTGCTAATTTCACGTATCTGGTGCGAGCGACTCCATGCGGATCGAGTGGCAGCAATGGCGATCAAGCTCGCTAAAGATCCTAGATTTCCTAACTGAACACAATGCTTGCTTCTCTAATGCAAAAGATCGCCGGGCGCTTTGGGTATTCCATCAAGCGGCGGCGGCCCGGTATCCGGCGCGCCGACTCTCGCGGCGAGGTCGCGGTGACGGTGGCCGATCTGATGCAGGCGGTCCATGGTGAAAACATTTACGAGAGTTTCGATTACCATGCGCATCCCGAGGACTTAGTCGGCTGGGGCGGTGACTCGCCGGCCTTCGCCGAGTTGATCCGAGAGGTGAAACCTGAATTCATTATTGAGGTCGGTTCATGGAAAGGCGCTTCCGCAATCACGATGGCTGAGGCGATGCACGCTGGGGGTTTGGACGGGAAAATTCTTTGCGTCGATACTTGGCTTGGTGCGTTAGAGTTCTGGTCGGATCAGAGCGACCCGGAGCGGTTTCGGGCACTGGAGTGTCGGCATGGATTCCCTTCTGTATATTATCGTTTCCTCGCCAACGTCTGTCATCGCGGGCACCAGCAACGGATCGTTCCATTTCCCCTGCCCTCGACGGCCGCCGCGTTGTGGTTGATGAGAACCGACTTGCGGGCTGACTTGATTTACATCGACGGCAGTCACGAGGAAGAGGATGTCTATCAGGATCTGCTGGACTATTACTCGCTTTTGAAACCCGGCGGCAGAATTTTTGGCGATGACTGGGGCTGGAGCGGGGTTCGGGCGGCGGTGGAACGATTCGCAGCAGAGAATCATGTCCCGATCCGTCATCTGCATGACAAGTGGGTGTTAGGTTAGTTCGAAATCATGGATTTCACCATCATCACTCCCAGTTTCAACTACGGACATTTTTTGGGAGACTGTCTCGAAAGTGTTGCCGGGCAAACGGGAGTCACCTTGGAACATCTGGTGTTCGACGCCGGTTCGACCGATGACAGCGCGACGGTGGCGGCGCGTTTTCCACAGGTGCGCTGGACGCAGGAACCCGACAAGGGAATGTCGGAAGCGATTAATAAAGGCTTCAATCTAGCGGCTGGCGATTGGGTGATGTGGCTGAATGCAGACGACCGGCTTAAGCCCGGTGCCTTGCTCAACATTCTGGCAGAGTTGGCGAAGTCGGATGGCGATGTGATTTATGGGGATTATGATTTTATCGATAAGTCCGGCGCCTTGATTCGTTATATGAAAGTGCCGAGGTGGTCGAGGTTTGTGCATATCCATCACCATTGTTATGTGCCGTCCACGGCGGCGTTCTATCGGAACTCGACGGTCATCAGGAAAGGCTTCCGCCTGCGGGAGGATTTCCACTATGTCATGGACGGAGAGTTTTATGCACGGCTCGACTCCCTCGGAAAAAAATTCAAGCACGTCCCGATCAATGTTGCGGACTTCCGCATGCATGGGGAAAACGCCTCGCAGCGACACCTAACTGCCACGCGGGACATGGACATTGTCCTTGCGGCGGAGCGGCAGCACGTCGAGTCGCGTGCGATCCGCCGGGTCTATGGGATGACTTTTTTCAAGGATCCCTATCTGGTAGGGCTGGTGGACGGTGTGCTTGCAATCTTTTCGCGGGGCTGGAAGGCGTTTCTCAAAATGCAATGAACGCGTCCGCCCCGCCCGCCAATGCTCCCAGAGTGGCCGCTATTTTCGCGACGATGAACCGCGCGGACACAGCGAAGTCCTGTGTCATGGCATTGGCACGGCAGTCGCTCCCGCCGGAATGGGTGATGGTGGCCGACAATTGTTCGACCGATGAGACAGTGGCGACATTGGGGGCGTTAGATGGCCTGCCCTTTTCGCTCATCGTGCATCCGATGCCGGAGAACCTTGGAAACGCTGGCGGCGTGGAAGCGGTGATGGAGCGGGCTTTCGGTGAAGGAGCGGACGCGGTGTGGATTCTGGACGACGACTCGTGGCCTCGCGAAGCGGCGTTGGCCAGTTTGTTAGAAAGCGCATGGGATCCCCGGATGGTCAGGCATTCCCTGCAAGTCGATCCCCAGACGGGTCGATTCACCTGGCCGCTTCAAATCGCCGATGGCCAGGGTGGCTGGCGCTTGGTGTGGAGTGAGGATGAGCTGCCTGACGGGCCAAAAGCGCGCAGCCGGATCTCCTGGACTGGAGCGCTTGTCCCGCGAGAAGTGCGTGAGGCGGTCGGGCCGGTCAGAGGTGACTTGTTTATCCGAGGCGAGGACGAGGAATATCCTTGGCGCATCGAACAGGCAGGGTTCTCGCAAGAAGCTATCCGCGGATCGGTGATGGATCATCCGGGGCCGCAAGACGTGGTCCATTGGCAGTTTCTTGGCAAAAATTTCTTCTTCGAGCGCGGTCTCGCCGATTGGAAACTCTACTACAAGGTCCGCAACATGGTCTGGCTGAAGCGGCGGCAATCGGGAAATTTACGAGCTATCCAGATGGCGGCCGCTTATACTGTGGCTGCGACGATCATCGATGGGCCGAGGCGGATTTCTTTGCTTCAGCGGGCAATTCGAGATGGCTGGAGCGGGCGATTGGGGAAAATGTAAGCCGCTGGGTCGGCTTGCTTTTGGCGCTACCCGACCAGGCAGGATCTGGTTAGGCCCGCACCGACAATCTACGGTTGCAGCGGGGACAAATTTAGCGACTCTACGCGCTCCAGTGCCTCCAGTTGATCACTCCCCCCATGGCGATTAGCCGCAAAGACTCGTTTACCATTCAGGCGCTGCAGCTCACGGACGCGCTGCTGGTCTGGATCGCGTTCTGGCTTGGAGGCGGTATCAGGGTCTGGCTGGGCTTGGCGGGGCCGGACGAAGCCCTGCTGCAGTCGATGAATTGGGCGCTTTACATCGCGGTCCCCTTCACGCCGCTGGTTCTGGAATGGTTTGGGTTTTACGACCGGCTCAGGCACAAGCCGACGAGCGCCGCGATGTGGCAACTAGTCAGAGCGCTGGTGGTCATCGTCCTGATCCTGAGTATTTTCACGGTCTTCGCCAAAGTCGTCGATGCCCGACGGCTGATTTTGGGGCTGGGCCTGTTGTTCATTTTTATCCTGCTGCTGTCGCGCGACCGGATCACTCATGTCTATTTAAAAAAGAAAACTGAGAGTGATGTTAACAAGGAACGCATCGTCATCGCTGGCTCGGGAAACGAAATGGCGGATCTGCTTGCGGAGCTCGATCCCGAAATCACCTCGGATTGGAAGGTGGTCGATCACTTCGACCTGGGAACCCGCGAGGTGCATGAACTCTTCGCGCTTCTGAAGGAGCAATCGGTGAGCCGCGTGTTATTTTCCGCCAAGAACACCGAGTTCGAAAAAGTCGCGCGGGCGGTGGAAGCTTGCGAGCTGCAAGGCGTGGAAGCTTGGATCGCCGCATCGTTCATCCGCTCCCAGATCGCGCGGCCCGTGTTCGACGCGATCGGCAACAAGCCGATGCTGGTGCTGCGCTCCACTCCCGAGCTGTCGTGGGAGCTGCTGTGCAAGGAACTGTTTGACCGCATCGGCGCGTCGATCCTCATCATAGCCTCGCTTCCGTTTTGGATCATCGCAGCGCTGGGGATTATGATCAAAAGCCCGGGCGCACCGGTGTTTTTCACCCAGATGCGGGCCGGTCGCTATGGTCAACCGTTTCGGATGTGGAAATTCAGGACCATGGTCGCCAACGCGGACAAAATGCTCGACCAGATCAAAGAAGACCATGGTAACCAAATGGAAGGGCCGGTCTTCAAGCTCACGAACGACCCCCGGATTTTTCCGTTCGGGGCGACGCTGAGGAAATTCAGCATCGACGAGCTCCCCCAGCTTTGGAACGTCGTCTGCGGGGATATGAGCCTGGTCGGTCCCCGCCCGCTGCCGGTTTACGAGGTGGAGGCGTTCTGCGAGCTGTCCCACCGTCGCCGCTTGAGCGTGAAACCCGGCATCACCTGCGAGTGGCAGGCAGGCGGACGCAACACCATCACCAGCTTCGAGGAATGGGTGGAAATGGACCTCCGCTACATCGACAACTGGTCGCTGTGGCTCGACATCAAAATCCTGCTGCGCACCGTCCCCGCAGTGTTGTTCGGCAAGGGCGCGACGTGAGAGGTAAAAGCTGAAATGCTGAAATGCTGAAATTTCAGATAGGAAGCCTCTCCATTTCAGTTTTCAGCATTTCAGCATTTCAGCTTTTTCCCCCGCCTCCATGCCCGCGCTTTCGTCCGTATTTCTCGTCATCGCCCTAGTGCTGGCCGTGGTGATCGGTCCGCAAACCCGGCCATGGACCTGGGGATGTGCCTTGTTAGCACTCTCCATTTCCCTTGCGGCGGCGGTGCCCGTTTTCTGGAATCGCAGACGGCACACTGCGGATTTAGGCTTGCTGGCGTTCGGGGCCGTGGTGGCCGGTTGGTTCGCCTGGCGGGCATGGAACTCGCCGGTGGCGCAGTTCGGACAGGCGGATTTGATGCTGCTGGCGGGAGCGGTCGGGGCGTTCATCAGCATCCGGGCCATTGAGGGAAATCCCCTTGCCGAGCGCATCCTGATTTGGGGCGTCGCGGTGTTGCTGCTGGCCAATGCCCTAGTGGTGGGGAAACAAGTGATCGATCCCTCGTTCACCCCGGTGTTCCGCTCGATCGCCTCGCCATTTCCATCGGGATTCTACGCGCACTACAATGAAGCTGCCAATTTCCTGATTGCCTCGTCGCTGCTGGTCGCAGCGGCGGCAATGTTCGGTCGCCAAGGCACCACCACCCGCGCGATCTGGGGGGTGATCGCCATCGCCGGCCTGGCTGCCGTTTATTTCACCCGCTCGCGGGGAGGCATCTTGGGTGCCGTGGCGGGAACCGGGATTATGGCGGTTTTCGCTCTGGTGATCGGCCACCGACAGAAAGCCCGTTGGTTTGCCCCGGCGGTGATCGCTCTGCCGCTGATCGGGTTAGGCCTCGGCGGATTCCTGCTCATGGGATGGCAGGAATCCCAGGATTTGCGGAATCCTAACGGCGGCATCGCGGGAATGATGGATAACAACGCCCGGCTTTATTTGCTGGGGATAGCGATGTCATGCGTGGGCTTGCATCCGTGGGTCGGTGGCGGCAGCCGAAGCTTCAGTTGGGAAAATTTCCGGTTCGCGGAAAACAATCTGCAAGGCGATGTCATCACCCATATTCCGGAGCAGGTGCATAATGAGCTGATCCAATCCGCAACGGATTACGGACTGATCGGGGCGGGTCTCCTGAGCGTTCTGCTCGGGGGGCTGGTCGTCGTCACCGTGGTGCGGATTGTATTTTCTGAAACGTCGGGACAGCCGGACGCAAGGGACGCGTGGCGGCTTGGCGGACTGGCCGCTCTCGCGGGAATGTTTGTGCAGTCCAGCTTCAGCTTTGTATTTCACCTGTTTCCGGGAGTGCTGCTTCTCGGAATTTGTCTGGGAGCGATGAGCCGCCCGACGCAGAAACCGGGACGGCCGCCGCTGGTTTTCGGATCGAAAATTCTGTTATCCGCCGCCGCGGTCGCTTGTGTGATTTTCCTGGTTCCATGGGGTTGGAAAGGGACTCAGGCGACCAAGACCTTGTGGGCCAGCTATTTCAGCAAGGTGGCTGTGGTTTCGGAGGAATCGAAAATCGACGCTCTAACGGACGCAATTTACCTGTGGCCGCAGACGACATTTTTCCAAGACCGGGCGGCAATCTATCAGGAGTCGGCTGCGGAGACCGGTTCGCGCGAGTCCGCGGAAAAGGCCATCCGCGACTACGAGCAAGCCGAACGACTGAATCCTTACGATCCAGGCACGGCGGTCAATCGGGCCAACTCGCTCAGCCAACTGCAACGGGATCGGGAGGCGGAGGAGGCGTATCGTCGGGCAATCCAATTGCAGGGAGGAATGGAGCCGGCATTCCGCGGCCATTTTTCGCTGGCCAATCATTTCATGCGTAAGGGACTGCGCCAATTCAAAGCCGGTGACCCTGTCGCGACTCTCGTGTCCATGGAAAGCGCCGCCCGGGAAATGGAAGAATCGGTTAGCCGGATGCATTGGCTGACTCCGGACATGAATGATCCGAGGGTCGCCATCCACGAAGGCCTCGGTGCCGCGCGGGAAGCCAACGGCGACTATTCGGGAGCGGTGCAAGCCTACGAATTCGCCACCACGTTGGAACGCGGCTCCCATGTCCGCTACCGCTCAGGAATCGTTTACGGAAAAATGGCGGCCGCGACGTGGGCCGCCCGCCGCCCGGCCGAAGCGATGGGCCAATTCATGGAATCCAGAAATCGAATCCTGGGCACCCCGGAATTACCCAAAGGCATCACGCCAAGCCAGCGGCTCGAGTATCTCGCCTATCTGGAGAAATCGATCGCCTTTCTCAAAGGCGCGAAAATCGAACCGATCCCTGTGAAATAAGCCCGGCTTAGCGGGAAATTTGATTCCAGTTGATTTGCTTGTCGGCGAATTTCGTAAGGAATTCCTGAAGCTTCGCATCGGCCTCAGCTTCACTCACTTCTTTCTCGATGTATGGCACCTTTCCATACCACATGGAGACGGATGCGTAGGCCCACCGCTGGTCCATGCCGCGGAGTAGGCGGTCCCGCATATCAAGGAACGTCCGGCCGAGATGATCGTTGGTCACGTGGTCGTGCCCTACAAAGAAGTAGTATGTTAGACAATTGTGTTTCACATACTCCTCGCGGTCGCGGACGGCGGAATTCCTAACCGACTGGACCGACACCAGCCGCTGGGCCGGGAACTGGCGACCGTTCGGAAGTTCGAGCGTTCGCTCGCTGGAGGACGTGATGTTATGGCCTTGCGAAGGCATGCACCGTTCCGGGCGGTGGATGGAATTGTTAATGTCCGACCCTGATAGAACGATCGATAGTTGCACAACGTCCGGGACAGGATTTCCATATTTGTTGATCTCCCCGGGACGCGTCCGAAAGCACATGGCTTTGGAAAACTCAGTGTCGCCCTTGAGCGTTTTGATTTCCGCTTCGGTGGCGTATTGTTTTTCAAACGACCAGTCCTCCGAGGCATCTGGCAGCGACATGTTCACCGCGGATTGCGCGACCGCGCCCACCTCCGGCAGGAGATAAACCACGCTCATCGCGCCTCCCAGAAACAAAGGCAATAGAAAGGATGTGTGTTTCATGAGTCAGGGAGAAACGATTTTGATTGTTCACGAGTCACCACACTCCGGCGGAGGTGGCGTTGTCTGGCTTTCCTCCATGGTAGGCCGCCCTCAAGCATTGAGTGGATCGCCAGCAGGAGCATGAGGGAAAACGGATAGAATAACAGTAGCCCGGACCAGTCATGCCAAGTGGTGCTTGCCCATTTCGCATCGCCATACTCAGCGATCACAAAAATCGAAATCACCCGCAACGCGTTGCCGAGGATCGCCAGCGGAAACGCGGATAGAAACAGCAGGATTTTTTTCCAAAGCGCCATCTTGGCGATATAAGCCCACGTGGCGGAAATCATCAGAAGCGCCATAAGCGACCGGATTCCGCTGCATCCCGCGGCGATGTCCAACGGCTCCCAATCCCCCTTCAACGGCAGCACTTTTGTCCCTTCCACAAACGTTTTCACCCCGAAGACGCCGGAGCCGTGATGAGCCATGGAAGTGGCGATTAACTGCAAATGCGTGGTCGCCTGTTGGAAACTCGGCAACGGAATCGCCAGCCAGAAAAAGAACAACGGAAACGCCAGCAGCTTTGCCACCCGCCAGCCCCAGAGATATAGCGAGGAACCCCATAGAATGATTGGCAATCCCCCCATCGCGATCCGTGGCTGGAGCGTGCGGCAGGCTGCTAGATAAATCAACACCCCGCAGGCGACGGCCACCAATCCCCAGAAGCTACCCTTCCCTGCGGCGGCTTTCAGATCCTTCAGCCGGTATATAATCAAACCCGCGATCACGAAGGGAAACATCAAACCGTGCTCGTAGTCGGTCTCTCCATTCCATGCCTCGTAGATCCAAGTGAAAGCCGATTGAGTGCGCTCGCCGCCATAGCGCGGCTCAAACCCGTAAAACCAAATTAATACCGCCACCGACAGCGCGAGCGAGATCCAAAACACCAGTGTCGCGGCCCCGGAAACAGGAGTTTGCCGTGTGCCAGCGACTGGCTCGGGGGACTGGGATGACATCAGGGAGGGATGGGTTAAGCGATTTGCGAGCAAAGTATTGCCGCCCGCCCGTCGGCTGTCAATGATCCGCCCGACCGCCCGATTATTGCTATTTTTCTCATGAAAATCATCAGTGGAACCGCTCACCGCGCACTCGCCGAGCGCATCGCCCAAAGCCTCGATCAACCGCTCGCCGACGTCCACGTTTCCGCCTTCCCGGATGGCGAAACCGAGGTGAAAATCAACGAAAACGTCCGCGGTGCCGATGTGTTCATCATCCAGCCGAGCTGCCCGCCGACCAATCACAACCTGATGGAGCTGCTGATCCTGGTGGACGCCGCCCGCCGCGCCAGTGCGGAGCGGATCACCGCCGTGATGCCGTTTTTCGGTTACGCCCGGCAGGACCGCAAGGACCAGCCACGGGTTCCCATCACCGCCAAGCTGGTTGCCAATCTGCTCACCTCCGCCGGCGTCAACCGCGTCCTCACCATGGACCTCCACGCCCCGCAGATCCAAGGATTCTTCGACATCCCGGTGGATCATCTTTACGCAAAATCCGTTCTCATCACCTACCTTCGCCAACGCCATCCGGACACCTCGAACCTGACGGTCGTCTCCCCCGATGTCGGCGGTGTGAAAATGGCCCGCGCCTACGCCGACGCGCTCGGCGCAGAACTGGCTATCGTCGCGAAGCACCGCGTCAGCGCCACGCGTGTGGAGGCGATGAACGTCATTGGCGAGGTGGAAGGGCGCGATGTCCTGCTTGTCGATGACATGACCGAAACCGCCGGCACCCTCACCGCGGCCGCGGAAATCCTGCACAAGCACGGTGCCAAACGCATCTACGCCGGAGTCTCGCACGCCATCCTTGGCGAACTCGCCCATCAGCGGATTCGCGATTCCGCCATCGAGGAAGTGATTACCACGGATTCCGTGCCGCAGGCCGCCGGACCGAAGGTCCAGGTCGTCGGCATCGCCCCGCTGCTGGGCGAGGCCATCCGCCGCATCCATGGCGGCGAGTCGATCACGTCGCTGTTCTCGATTTAAAAAGCCGGTCCGCCGATTGTTGAACAATTTTTTGACAAGTGGACTCCTGACCGCTACATCCGCCGCCCCGTACTGGGTGCAGTAATCCCCGGCGGCAACTCCTACCAACGACCTCCTGTCATGTCCAAGAAGACAACGCTCCAAGCCGCGCCACGCGCCCGCACCGGTTCCGGCCGACTCAATCAAATGCGCCGCGAAGGCTGGGTTCCCTCCGTCATTTACGGCAAGGGCACCGACAACATCAACCTCAAGGTAGATGCCAAGACCTTCGCCGATCTCCTGGCTCACAGCAGCTCGGAGAACATTATCGTTAACCTCGAAATCGAAGGTTCCGGCACCCGTATGGCTTTCCTCCAGTCGATCCAACATGACCCGCTCTCCGGCAAAACTCTGCACGCCGATTTCCGCGCCATCGACGAAAACACCGCGATCACCGCGCACATCCCGACTCACCTCAACGGCGAATCCGCCGGTGTCAAGGCGGGCGGCCTGATCGAACAATACGTACACGCCATCGAAATCACCTGCCTGCCCAACGACCTCCCGGAAACCATCGAGGTCGATATCAGCGCCCTGCAAATCGGCGATTCGCTCCACATCGGAGAAATTACCTTACCTGCCGGCGTCCGCGCCACCCACGCCGCGGATGTGGTCGTCGCCCACGTCAGCAAGGCCGCCGCTGCGGTTTCCGAGGACGCCGCCGCCACGCCCGCCAAGTAATCGGTCGATTCGCCTTTCCAAAACGCCCGGTCCGCTCACGCGCCCCGGGCGTTTTTCTTCTCATCGATCATCCTTCATAGTTCATCTTTCATAGATCTCTTCATGTCCTTCTCCCTCATCGTCGGCCTCGGCAATCCCGGAAGGCAATACGAAGACACCCGTCACAACGTCGGGTTCATGGTGCTGGACCGTCTCGCCGCTGCGGAAGGAGCGACCTTTCAATCCACACCCAAGTGGCAGAGCCATCTCGCCAAGCTCCCCGGTTCCAGCACGATTTTGCTCAAGCCGCAAACGTTCATGAACCTCAGCGGTCGCGCCATCCAGCAGATTCTTTCGCTCCACAAATGGACTCCCGAGCAGATGTTGGTCGTCTATGACGACGTCGCCCTGCCTCTGGGCACACTCCGTTTCCGGGAAAAAGGATCGGCCGGCGGCCACAACGGCATCAAGTCCATCCTCCAGCATTTGGGCACCGACGCGTTCCCGCGCCTCAAGCTCGGCATCGGCGGCAGCCAGCCCGGCGAAATGGTCGGCCATGTCCTCGGAAAATTTTCCCCGGACGAAAAACCGCTGCTCGAAAACATGCTTGCCACCGCTCTGGATGCCGTGCAGCTTTCGCGCTCCCAAGGCATCGCCACCGCGGCGCACCGCTTTCACACTCGCAACAATCCACTCCCAGCACCATCCGATGAGTCGCAAATACCAAGGCCTGATCGTCCTTAACACCAAGTCCCTCGACGGCACCGTCGATGAGCTCGTCACCGCCATTTCCAAGGACTTCGAAGCCGAAGGCGCGAAAATCGACAAGGTCGCCCAGCTCGGCCGCCGCCAGTTCGTTTACAATGCCCGTCACCTCGAGTCCGGCCATTACGTCAACTACACCTTCGATGGCGCGCCCGATGTGATCACCAAGATCCAAAGCCGATTGAAGCTTAACGGTCACGTCCACCTCCAGCATTTCCTGCGGATCGCCTGATTCCGGTGGCCCGGGCATCCTGCCCGGAGCCTTATCAAATTAGCTTCCTTCTTCCGCCATGGCCAATCTGAACAAAGTCATGCTCATCGGCAATCTCACCCGGGATCCCGAGATGAGGCACACTCCGTCCGGCAAGGTGGTATCGGAACTGGGCCTTGCGATCAACCGCACCTGGTCGAACGACCAGGGCCAGAAACAGGAGGAAACCACTTTCGTGGACGTCACCGTCTGGGGCAAGCAGGCTGAGGTGATTCAGCAATATGTCACCAAGGGAAGCCCCATTTACATTGAGGGCCGCCTTCAACTCGACACCTGGGACGATAAGACTTCCGGCCAGAAACGCAGTAAAATGCGAGTGATCTGCGAGAACTTCCAGTTCCTGCCCTCCGCCAAAAACAACGCCGGCGCTACCGGCGGCGAATATTCCGAACGCCCGCAACAAACCTCTTCCGCTCCGCAGCAACGTTCCGCCCCGCCCCAAGGCGCTTCCGCGGCCCCTGCCGAAGATTTTCAGGAAGAGGACGACATCCCGTTCTGATTTCCCGATAGATCCACCTTTCAAAAGCGGGGCCGCGCACCCGGCGAGTGTGGATCCCGGCGGATCGTTGAAATTGCCTCCGGATCAAGGAGCGGGAGCGAAAGGATTTGATAGGCAGAGGGCAGAATGCCCGCGCCACGTGGCCCGGGCATCCTGCCCGGAGCGCCTCGGCCATTCCCGCTGCTCTTCCACCCACGCCGCGGCGTCGATCCGTCAATCCTCGGACGGTTTTCTGCGACCCGCGAGGAAGATTTGGCAGGATGCCAAATCCTGCCCCCAAGGATAGCGGCGCTCCCCCTCACGCCCGACCGGAGCGGATGACCACCAGCCGTTGCCCGGCGCGGGTGAAACCCATGTAGAGCAGACGCGAATGGTCACGGCGGAGCTCGCGGCGTTCGTCGCTGGAAAGGCGCGCATCCTCCTCGGCTTCCAGCAGGTGCCCCAATCCTAACAAAATAACAACCGGCGCCTCCAGTCCGGTGGCGGCGTTGAGCGTGGTCACCGTGCAGAACGTGTCCGGCGGCACGGGGCCCGATTTCGCATCGTAAACCTGGCCCGCTCCCAACCGGGTTTCGAGCGAGACGCGCAATGCTTTTTCCAGCGAGCTGTTCGCATGAAGAATGAGCAGTTTCCCCGGCTGCAACCCGGCCGCCCTGAGCGCGAACGCCTCATTCGTCGCCAGGGCGATTTCCTCAATGGCCGTGGGGACTGTTCGCACGACAGGAATTTCGCCCTCGTCGGAAATGGCCGCGAGCTGGGCCTCGTCCGGAACGTTCAGGTCCAGCTCGCCCTCGTCCGGATCCCGCCTGCTTTCGTAGAAATCCCTGGCGAAGCGGAGGATCGCGCGGGTGTTCCGATAGGCCTGCGTCAGCTTGGTGCTCCGCCCCCGGACCTCGATTCCGGCGGCGATCCACGATTGGCGGCGGCGGAGAAATCCCTGGGTCGGATCGGCTGCAAGAAAAAGATGCCCGCCGGGCTTGAGCGCGGCGTTGACGATTTCAAACCAGGCCTTGGCGAAAAACTGCGCTTCATCGATGAACACCGCGTCGAAAGCGGGAAACCGCAGGCTCTTCTCCACCACCGCCGCGTCGTGGAAACGCAGCGCGATGTTGTGCCAGTCCGTGGCACCCTCGCTCTTCATCGCATGTTGGTAGGCGTGGAAAAGATCCCACATTTCCTCGCGCTGGCCGCCCCGCAGCGAGGTGCCGCGGCCGCTGCGGTCGGCCTCCAGATAGAGTTCCCGCCGCAGCAGCCGGTGATCCTTCATCCAGCCAATTTCGTCGGATAGAAATGCCGTCGATAGTTTTTCGAGCAGCGGGAAATCCTCCTTCAAGCGGAACAAGGTGCGCTCGGCATCCCTCGGCGACCACATCCGCTCGTCCCACGAGCCGAGGCAGCGGGCGGCCCATTGGAAAAACGTGCTGCAGGTTAGATTGCGCGGCAGGTCCGCGAGAACCTTCGACCGGCGTTCCAGCTCGAAGCGCAGCGGCTTGTTGTGGGTGAGCACCAGCACGCGGGCCTGCGGATGGAGCTTCGCGGAAAGCAGCGCCCGATAGAGCAGCACCAGCGATTTCCCGCTGCCAGCCACCCCGGTGACCAGGCGCACCGAAGCGGGAGTTTCGCCGACGATTTTTTCCTGCTGGGTCAGCAGGTCGAGATCGTTTTTCACGCACCATTCCTGATCGAAATCCAGAAAACACGCGGGCAGCGCCGCCGCCGTCCCGCGCTCCATGGAAGTCCGGGCGACAAACGCATCCGGCACCTCGGATTCCGGCGTGAAGGCGCGCCGCAGGTGGACGAGCCCCGGTTCCGGCAGTTCCGCGGCGGCCAGCGCCTCCAGCCGCCGCGTGAAATGCGCGGTCTGCACCTGGTGAAGCCCGAGGTAGGATGTCGCCGATTCCTCGCTGCGCAACATCACCACCTCGTCCACCGTTCCTTCGCGGACGTTGGGGAAAATCACCAGCCGCTTGAGCGGCAGTTCGCCGGTCAGCGGCCCTAACAATTCGCAGGACTGCGCGATGAAACTCTCCAACAACTCGCTCTCCATCCGCCCGAGATCCGCCGGCCGCAGGGCTTCCTCCTGTTTGAAAAAATCCGACTGCAGCGCGGACTCGGCAAGCTGCTGCGAGGTTTCCGCCACTTGGATGAGAAAGGCGTGACGCTCGCGCCACACGAGAAAAACGTGGGGTCGGCCTTCTGGCGGGTTCCCGACCGCCAGCCACGCGGTGAAATCATCCGGCAGCGTCTTCAACACCCGATAGAATGCCAGGAAGGCCTTGTCCGGCTTGCCCCGTGGTTTTGCTGGAATGATCTTCGCCATCGGATTCAGGGATCGGCGGCGGCCAGCAAGGAAAGTGCCACCGCCTCGTGCTCGTCATGCGCGGCATTTCGTTCAAGCCACTGGTGGAAACGCCTCGAATGGACCAGCACCACCTTGGTCCGCGCCCGGGTGACGGCGACATTCAGCCGCTGTGGATAGGTGAGGAAAGCCCCCAGCCGATCCATGAAATTTTCGTCCGAGACCACGAAGGAAACGATCATCGCCTCGCGCTCCTGACCTTGGAAGCGCTCCACCGTATCCACCGTGATCTTCGCGATTTCCGGCCACTTCGCGAACCGCTCGAATCGCAGCAAGTTCCGCACCCGCGCCGCCTGCGCCCGGAACGGAACCACCACGCCGATCTCCGCCGGCGGCAGCCCGCCTTCCAGCATTTCCTCGATCAGCGCCGCCGTTTCATCCGCCTCCTCGGGCGAGGAAACCCGGTTGCCCTCATGATCGATCTCCACCCGCACCATCGCCGGTTCCGGGCCTAACAACGCCTTCCTAACGGGCGCGGATTTCAAATGGAAGCGATGCCCCCCGTTGGCGCGCGCGGCGACCAGCTCGCCCTGATAGAAATTCTCCGACGGCCAGCGGACGAGCGGATCGTTCATCCGATAGGTCGTCTTCAGCATCGTGTGCTTGCCGTGCTTCGCCAAGCTGGCGAACACCGAGTCATTCGCCGCATCCGCGACCGGCCGCTGGACGACGGGAGGAAGCTGCTGGCGGTCGCCGAAGAAAAACCACCGCTGCGCCCGCAGCATCGGCATGATCGCCGCCTCCACCCGCATTTGGCTCGTTTCATCGATCACCGCCACGTCGAATCTCGCCTCGCCGGCCCTCGACGAGAACAGCGCGAACGGCGTCGCGCCGATCACATACGGCCCGCCATGATCCAGCAGGCCGGTCTCCGCAAAAGTGTCCTTGAACTCGATTCCCTCCGCGTCGTTAGGAAACGGATCGGACACCTTGAAGACAGGGCAGTTCACCGCCGAACCCACCTTGCGCAACGCATGATGGATCGCCCGGTGGGTGAATGACGTGAGCAGAACACGCTGACCTTGATCCACCAGTTCCTTGATCAACTTCACCAGCGTCTGCGTTTTCCCCGTTCCCGGCGGACCTTGGACAAGATGAAATCGCTCCGCCGCCAGACACGTCGCAACGCCGTCGATCTGCGAATCGTCCAATCCCGAGTGTCCGAGATTTTCCGCGAACTCCCCGTGCGCGTCGAAATCCACCTCATCCCCCGCCCCATCGAGAAGTGCCGGCAAAACCACCTCACGCCCGTGAGCGGTTGCCGCCATTTCAGCGAGCGCCTTGAGATAGAAATCCGATAGGTCGATCATCGTCTCGTCCAAGGTCCAGCCATCCCCGGTCGGAACGTCCGCTTCCTTGGACATCGTCACGCTCAACCCTTTTTCCGTCAGGCCGAGAAACATCGCCTTGATGAACCCGCCGCCATCCGGATCGTTTTGGCTCAGCCGCACCTTGTCGCCCTCGCGGAACAGCGCCATGTCCTCGGCCGACGGATGGAAATGCACCAGCTTGCAGTTCCGCGCGATTTCGACCGAAGAAATGCTGAGCCAGCCAATCGCCCGCCCTGCGGAAACCCTTTCCGGCAGAGGCTTCGCCCATTGCTTGCGCGCCTTGTCCCAACCATGTCGCGCTTCGGCCCGGACATTTCGTTCGAGACCGCTGCGGAACTCCTCAGCCTGACTGATCGCAAAGATGCTTCACTCTTCTGAATTATCAGCCGCGAGGAAAGCCCGATTTCGTTCGGATCATCGCCATATCAAGGGCACGCTGGTCCAACCTCTTTTGCAATTGCCAACTCCGCCGTGCTTTGCTCCCTTCCCGCCATGGCCAATCCGACTAATGTGCTCTCCAGCGGAATCGAAATCACCGGTTCCATCCGCTTCTCCAACGACATGATCATCGATGGAAAAATCGACGGCGAAATCACCTCGGACAAGGGCCGCGTGACCATCGGCGAAAACGCAGTCATCAAAGGCGACGTCACCGCCGGAGAGGTCAAGGTTTACGGCAAGGTCGAAGGCAAGATCACTTCCCAGCGCTGCGAACTGAAGGACAAGTCGAAGATTAACGGCGACATCAAGTCCAAGGTCTTCTCGATGGAGGAAGGCGCCCAGCTCTCCGGCCGCACCGACATCGGCGGCTGATTGGGGCGGGCCATTCCGCACGACCGGTTCGCTGGATTTCAATTTCCCGCCATGCGACGCGCGGATCCGGCAGAGGATTTTTGACCAACGGGCTGTGGCTGTCCAGCCAACCGCCGAATACTTCCGCGGATTCTGGCTAGTTCGTGATCTACGCGAGAAGCGAGGGTGTGGATCTGTCGCGGCCCGCGCTGGGAGTGACGCCTTGATTTGCCCGGTGAAGGAGCCCAATTTCGAAACGCCAAGGCCCAACCCTAGCGCTTGCACCGGCCAAAATGCTAGTGTATCGCCTCTCCCCCTGCGGGTGAAATCCGCCCTACCCCTTCCTATATGATCAAGTGGATTCTCCAGAAAATCGTCGGCAGCAAGAATCAGCGCGAGGTGCGCCGCATCCGCCCAACCGTGGCCCGCATCAACGAAATTGAAGAGGCCCTGCAACGCGAGCCAGCGGAGAAACTCCTGGAATTCACGGAAAAATGGAAGTCCCACCTCGCCCGCTACCACGCGCTCGATGCGCCGGCCAAGCCGCTCGTCGAACGCATGGGTGAAGCCGAGCTCCGCACCACCGCCGAGGCGCTTGAAGCCCGCCTTTCCGAGCTCCGCGAGGAATTCCCTTCGCTCCCCGCGACCATATTAGCGACTCCAGAATCCATCGAGGCCGCGAAATCCGCCTTCCACGAAATCGAGGGCGAGTTCGGGAAATCCCGGGCGAAATACTTGGAGAAAATTTTGCCCGAAGCCTACGCCGTCGTGAAAAACGGCGCCCGCCGGCTGTGCGGCACGGAGATCACCGTCAACGAGCGCCCGCTGGCTTGGGAGATGATCCATTTCGACGTCCAGCTCGTCGGCGGCGTCGCCCTCCACCGCGGGATGATCGCGGAAATGCAGACCGGGGAAGGCAAGACGCTCGTCGCCACCCTGCCCGTCTATCTGAACGCGCTAACAGGTGCCGGCGTCCACGTCGTCACCGTCAACGATTACCTCGCCAAACGCGACTCCGAGTGGATGGGTTCGCTCTTCCGCTTCCTCGGCCTAACGGTCGGGACCATTCAAAACCAAATGCCGCCGTGGGAGCGCCGCGCCGAATATGCCTGCGACATCACCTACGGCACCAACGCCGAGTTCGGCTTCGATTACCTCCGCGACAACGGCATGGCCGCGACCAAGGACGAGCAGGTCCAGCGCGGCCACTACCTCGCGATCATCGACGAGGTTGACTCGATCCTCATCGACGAGGCGCGCACGCCGTTGATCATTTCCGGCCCGTCCACCCAGTCGTCCCATCAGTTCGACAAATACAAGCCGCTCGTCGAGCAGCTCGTTAGAAAGCAAACCGAGCTTTGCAACAACCTCGCCACCGAAGGCAAGCGATTGCTGGAATCCGGTGACTCGGTCAACGCCGGCCGCGCCCTCTTTAAGCTCAAGCTCGGCCAACCGCGCAACCGCCAGCTCATGCGCTTCATGGAGGAGCCGGAAATGCGCAAGCTGTTGGAAAAAACCGAACTTTCCTTCCACCAGGACGCGCAGAAAAAGGACCTCTTCGACCTCAAGGAAGAACTCTATTTCACCATCGACGAGAAGGGCCACGATTCCGATCTCATGGAAATGGGCCGCGAGTTCCTCTCCCCCGGCGACCCTGAATCCTTCACCCTTCCCGACCTCGGCACGCTCTACGCGGACATCGACACCAACCGCGACCTAACCGACGAGCAGAAGATTTCTGAAAAAGACGAGCTTCAGGTCCGCATGGATTTGCAGGCGGAAAAAATCCATAACATCTCGCAGCTCCTCAAGGCCTACTGCGTCTTCGAAAAGGATGTCCAATACGTCGTCAAGGACGACAAGGTCATCATCGTCGATGAAAACACCGGCCGCGAAATGCCGGGCCGCCGCTGGTCCGACGGCCTCCATCAGGCGGTGGAAGCCAAGGAGAGCGTGTCGATCGAGAAGGAAACGCAGACCTTCGCCACCATCACGATCCAGAACTATTTCCGCCTCTATCAAAAACTAGCAGGCATGACTGGCACCGCCGAAACGGAAGCCGCCGAGTTTCACGACATCTATCGGCTCGACGTGCTGCCGATCCCGACCAATACGGCGAACATCCGGATCGACGAGAACGATCAGGTCTTCAAAACCCGCCGCGAGAAGTTCAACGCGGTCATCGCGAAAATCGAGGAAGCCCACGCCAAGGGCCAGCCGGTCCTCTGCGGCACCGCCTCCGTCGAGGCCTCGGAAACGCTCGCCCGCATGCTCAAGCGGGCGAAAATCCCGCACGCCGTCCTCAATGCGAAATATCACCAGCAGGAAGCGGAAATCATTTCCCGCGCCGGTCACCTCGGCGCTGTCACCGTCTCGACCAACATGGCGGGCCGCGGCACCGACATTAAACTGGCCGCCGGAGTTCCCGAGGCCGGCGGACTGTTCGTCATCGGCACCGAGCGCCACCAATCGCGCCGGATCGACCGCCAGCTTCGCGGCCGTTGCTCGCGCCAGGGCGACCCGGGCCGCTCGCAATTCTTCATTTCCTTCGAAGACGACCTCATGCGCAATTTCGCCGCCGCGGACCGCATGACCTCCATGATGGAGCGCTTCGGCATGAAGGAAGGCGAAGCCCTCGAACACTCGTGGCTCAACCGCTCCGTGGAAACGGCGCAAAAGCGCGTGGAGCAGCGCGACTACACCGGCCGCAAGCGCGTGCTCGATTTCGACGACGTGATGAACATGCAGCGCGAGGTCGTTTATGGCTATCGCAACGAAGTTCTAACCACCGAAGTCCCGCGCGACCTCGTCAGTGAGATCATCGACGAAACCATCCCCGCCAAGGTCCACGAATACCTTGCCGATCGCGATAACCAGCAGCCCGACTACAACGAGCTGCTTCACTGGGTGAACGCCACTCTACCTGTTAGCGTTAGTGCCGACGATTTTCTCCACAGCCAGAATGAGGAAGCCATTTCCGCCATGCTGGTGGACAAGGTCAAGGAAGCCTATCAGGCGCGGGTCGGCGATCTGCCGATGGAAGTGCTCGACCAGGAAGAGCGCCGGATGGTGCTGGTCGCCATCGACAAGCAATGGCAGGCGCATCTTTACAACATGGACGCCCTCCGCGAAGGTGTCGGCCTGCGGGCTCAGGGGCAGAAGGACCCGCTCGTTGAATATAAAAACGAAGCTTACAATTTGTTCGTTACGCTGATGGATTCGATCAAGCAGGAGGCCCTTCAAAACCTCTTCCGCTCCGCCGCGAACCTTGAGGCGTTTCTCCAACAGCTTCACAACGCGCCGCAACAACTCCATGGTGGCGAATCCGCCCTCACTCAGGACAACGTCGCCGTTTCCGGCAGTTCGGCAAATCTCGACGCGTCGTCCATGCCTTCGCCGGAAGGAACGACTCTCAAGCTCAACCTCCCAAAACGGAAACCCAGCTTCTCCATCGAGACCACCGGCCGCAACTCCACCTGCCCATGCGGCTCGGGCAAGAAGTTCAAGCAGTGCTGCGGCAAGGAAGAGTAAGCCGATAAAGGTAGGGCCATGCTTCGTCCGCTGGCGCGTCCGGACCGGATGGAAACGGCTTTCAAAGGAGGGCGGAGCTTTTGGGGTGGCAGGGAAGATGAAGAGCTCCGCGCCGCATGGAGCAGAGCTTCCATCTGCCACAGGGGGCAGAAGAGCCTGCCGCACTCCGGTTTTAACTCACCTCAATGACCCGTAGCGCCGGGGCATCAAGCGACTCACCGATACGCATGCCTAGCAGCTTGCGGTAAAGCGCGCTGTCCGGTGTGAGCAGGGTGATTTCCTGACCTTCATGCACGATAACCAGCCCGCCGGCTGCGGGGACCAACAGGAAACTTGTGCTCTCGCCGTTCAGCTCCACTTCCACCAGCGCTCCGGCGTCGATGGCGTCCTCCATTTCAAAATTCGGTAACGCGAGTGTCTCAAAGATCCGCACGGATTCGGCGAGTTCATCGACCTGCCGCGCTTGGCCCGCTGCCAAGTAGGAGGCTTCCAGACTGCGCGTGTCGTATTTCCCTTCCGCCTTGCTGCCAGGATCGGTGGCGGCAGCGTGGGCTTCCGTTGCCGCTTTGGAGAGTCGCTCCAATTGGGCGCGGAGTTCGGCGCGGATCTGTTCTAGCAGTCGGGATTTCATGGGCGGGTGCCCAACCTTGCACGAATCCGGGACGCTTGCCAGACTTCCGTCATGCTCACTGTTTACGGCTATCAGAAATGCAGCACCTGCCGCAACGCGCTCAAGTGGCTGGACGACCACCAGCTCGTCTATCAGGTGAAGGCGATTCGCGAAACCCCGCCCACGCGGACCGAACTGGCGGCCGCGCTCAGCGCAATGGGAGGCGATTTGCGGAAGCTTTTTAACACGTCTGGCCTGGACTACCGACACCTTGGCTTGAAGGACCAACTTCCCACGATGAGCGACTCCACCGCGTTCGAGCTTCTATCAAAAAACGGCAATCTTGTGAGGCGACCTTTCCTGATTGGCGATGGAAAAGTGCTGGTGGGATTCAAGAAACAGGACTGGCAAACCGCGCTCTGCTAGACCGACTCTGAGGCCGGGATGCATCCGCACTGCGGGGCGCTTGGTGCGCCTGACTGGATTCGAACCAGTGACCGCCCGCTTAGAAGGCGGGTGCTCTATCCATCTGAGCTACAGGCGCTGTGCCGCGGGCTTTTACCCATCCCGCGGCCCGAAGTCAAAATCCGCGTGATTTGTTTTCACCCCGGAATTGTTGTTCCGATTGGAGAAATTGCTCCCTAGCTTTCGATCCATGCGCACTGCGGTCTATGCCGGCTCCTTTGATCCTCCGACGAATGGTCACCTCTGGATGATTGAGCGCGGGCTGGAAATGTTTGACCGCCTGATCGTCGCCATCGGCACCAATCCCACGAAGTCCTACTCGTTCTCCGTCGAGGAGCGGCTCGCATTGCTGCGCGCTTCCACCGTCTCCAGCGAGCGGTTGGAGATCGCGCATTTCAACAACCGCTACCTGGTGGACTATGCAAAAAAAATGGAAGCCAAGTATGTTCTGCGGGGAATCCGCTCGCCGAACGACTACGAATACGAGCGCGTGATGCGCCATATCAATGCCGACATGGCTCCCGACATCACCACGGTTTTTCTGATGCCGCCCCGCGACATTGCCGAGCTTTCGTCCAACATGATCAAAGGTCTAACCGGTCCGACAGGTTGGGAGGAAACAGTGAGCCGCTACGTTCCCGGCCCGGTCTTCGACGCGCTCGCCGCCCGCGGTGGCACGTTATAGAAAGCAGGCGGCGGCCACCCGCCGCCGGGTCTGGATTTCTTCGGAGATTTCCGTTGGCGGAAAAAACTCTCCAGATGTTGATTTCCACAAATGGCCGACGTCTTCACTCCCGAAAAGCGCTCCGAGGTCATGTCCCGCATCTGCGGGCGCGACACCCGGCCCGAGCTCATCCTCCGCTCAATGCTTCACGGCCTCGGCTACCGCTTCACCGTGAACGGCCCGAAAAATAAACACCTTCCCGGTCGTCCCGACATCGTCCTCCCCCGGCTCCACACGGTCATCTTCGTCCACGGCTGCTTCTGGCACGGCCACCGCCATTGTCCCGCCTTCCGCCTCCCCAAGTCCCGCCGCGACTGGTGGGCCGCGAAAATCATGGGCAACAGCAGCCGCGACCAACGTCACGAAATGGCACTTCTCCAGCTCGGCTGGCACGTCGTGATCGTCTGGGAATGCGCGCTGAACAACGCGGCGGCAAGAGCGTGGTTGGAAACACGGCTGCCGGGATTGCTGGAGGGATGATTGCCTCGACTGGCCGCTGAGACCTGCTCACTGCTCGCGCGGTAATGTCGGTCCAGTGGAGTCCACCGCCAAGGCGCAAAGGGCGCCACGGAAAAACAGAGTTTTCAGTCCTCTCTTTCTCCGCATTCCTTGGCGAACTTCGCGCCTTGGCGGTAACTTCCGATCTATCACCCCAGCATCTCGTCCCTCGTCACTTCAACGTTCGATGTTGGGCGTTCGATGTTCGATGTTCCAAGTCTGGATTTCCCATTGCTCCGCCCCTCCCGATCCACACACTCGGACTCATGAACGAACCGCCGGAAAAACTCGCCGGGACCAGACAACAGTCATTATGCCCCTGCAAAAGCCGCGAAACCTACAGCGCCTGCTGCGAGCCATTCCACCTCGGCCGCGCGAAACCGGACACCGCCGGGCAATTGATGCGCTCCCGCTACAGCGCCTACTTTTTCCGGCTTGTCGATTACCTCGTCGCCACCACCCACCCGGACAGCCGGGAACCCGGCTTGAAGGCCCATCTGGAAGAGACCATCCACGAGGCGAACTGGCGCTTTCTCACCATCCTTGGATCATCCAAGGGCGGGCCCGGAGACAAGGTCGGAAAAGTCGAATTCGTCGCCGAATATTTTCAGGACGACCAACCCCAAGAACTCCACGAACGCTCCCGCTTCAAGCGCTACAAGGGAGCTTGGAAATACCTCGATGGCAAGGGGTGAGTGGATGGATGAGAGTTATAAAATGACTCGCACCTCCTCTCCTCCCCGAATTGCTGATGGCCAGCCAAATGCTCGACCTTCGACACGCTCCAGATGGACGGGCGTTATGTCGGCCCAAAGCTTCCGAATCGTCGTATGCGGACACTCTAACTTTTGCAATCTCAGGCTTAAGGAGTGAAAAGTTCAAGCCACATACGAACTATCCGGAAACGTGATGCCCGGTATCAGGTTGCGCGCAAGCCTAGCGGCGTCGGCATACGTGCGACGGTCTGCGATGTGTTCGAGCAAACCGTCACTGCCGACTCCATACAAAGCGAAATATGGCGTACTAAACTGCTCATCGAACGGGTCATCGTCCAACGTGAACGGCTCACAAATGCCGTCCTCCTCAAGTGTGCGCACCGTCTGAATCCGGAATGCCGGGAAAGGCGCATCCGCGACAGGATTGGCTGCCGTTACAATGATCGGTACGGGAAGACCCTCGTTGACTTTGACCGGTAGCCGCAGATGCAGCGCGATCCGCAGGCAATCGGATTCGTCAAACTCTGCGAGAGCGGTTGGAAAAAGGAAAAGGAGACACGCATCTCCAAACAGCTCGTGCAACAAATACGGCCAGACCTCGGACAACGCCTCGAATTCCACGTGGAGGCATGCCCATTCCTCAAACATTTCGCTGATTCGCATGATCTCCCGCATGAGCTGGTCCATGCCGCTGTATGCATCGCTCAAGTTCAATTTCGGATCGTCGTCCGCCCACGTCTTGCAGGTTACCCAAAGGGAAATGGCACATGCAAACACAGCGGCAGGATCGGATCGTTCAGATTCATCACTCATCACTTTTGGCCTACGTTCCGGACCGGCACTATCCTGGTAGAAAATCCAGAATATTTTCCGCGACGGATGCACGCCGACGTTTGAGGAAAGAAACTCGACTCGCGAACCTGCAATTCATTGGATGATGCCGTTCATGGCAACGCACGAAACCGGAGATTGGTCCCCTGAAGAGGTCGAACTCATCGTCGAGGATTACTTGCAGATGCTCGCGATGGAGCTTCGCGGCGAGACTTTCAACAAGGCGGAACGCAACCGGAGTCTGTGCGTCCTGCTCAAAGGGAGGACGCGTGGCGCGGTTGAAAAGAAACATCAAAACGTCAGTGCGGTGATGCTGTCACTCGGTTTCCCATACATCGCCGGATATAAGCCACTCAACAGGTTTCAGCGCCTGCTTTATGATGTCATCGTAGAACGTCTGGAGGCGGCAACGGATTTGCGTTCGACCGTGACCAAAGTTGTTGATGCGCCAGCCAGTGCGGCGGAAGCGTCAACTGCCGTCGTGCCGAAACTTGTACCACGACCGAAGGTCGAGGGCTCCGGAGACGCAGATACGAAAGGCTCGTTTAAGCCCGACGCCCGGGTCGTGCGGAGAAACTATCTTGAAATCGAAGCACGCAACCGCTCGCTCGGTCTTGCAGGTGAAATGGCAATTCTCCGTTACGAGCATCAACGCTTGTGGCGTGCCGGAAAGAAAAGTCTAGCGGAACGAATCGAACATGTTTCGGAGTCGCAAGGAGATGGACTTGGCTATGACATCGCTTCTTTCGACATCAATGGCGCGGAGCGACTCGTTGAGGTAAAGACAACTCGATTCGGACCTATGACACCATTCTATGCCACACGACGGGAAGTGGGTGTTTCGGTTGCCCGACACGAAGTCTATCATCTCTACCGGGTGTTCCTCTTTTCCTCCGAACCACGACTTTTCGTCCTTGCTGGCTCAATGCGTGATTCGTGCCGCCTCGATGCCACGCAGTATTCCGCAGTTCTAGCATGAAGGCTAAATGCCTTTGCAAAGTTCGAAAACTGTGATTCCGAGTGCGGCGGGGGAAGCACGGATGAAAAGAAGCGGATGGGCTGATAGGTGGCTAGCGAAAAACTTCGGGGACGGCGGGAATCGATGAAGAGCAACCACGAAGGGCACGAAGAGTCACGAATTAGGGCAACCTCATTTTGGAATGCCTCTGAGCTGAACGTGGGGAGGCTGAGGCGCTTGCGAAATCCGCAGGCGGCGACGGTGGCGACCCCGTCGCGTGCTTGAGCATTGCGGCGAGACGCCTCAATCACGGCCTGCCGCGAGACTCGGAAGCCACCAACATCGGAGGAACCACGAAAGACACGAAGCGTCACGAAGAAGGGCGACCTTGCCGCGTGCTTGAGCATCGCGGGGCCGCGCAAATTCTTTTCTGTAAAATCGTCTGCCTGAGATCTGGACTGCTAGAGGATTGCGGTTAGTTCGGTTGTTGTTTTTTGATTTCGGGTTGGAGGTAGATTTTGCCGGTTTCCCATTCCTCGGAGATTTCGATGAGGACGACGATTTACTGCCAAACCTGCGGCGAACTGCAGGACGTGGCGGTGGGGAGGATGCCTTACACCGGGCCTGAGCATCGGATCGAAGCCCGATGCGAGCGGCGCAAGTCCCACCGGATCCAAGTTTGGCACCGGGACCTGCCGTGTCCCCGCTGCGACAAGGCGCGGCTGACGATGGATGCAACGGGTTTCACGCTGTGGGATTGAAAACGGAAGCCTGAAACAGCGACGGTCATGGACCGCACGCTACAGTTTTCACGCCGCATGAATCGACCCGTCCTTGATGACCAGCGTGCGGTCGCCGACCTTGGCGAGGTTTTGATCGTGGGTGACGACGACGAGAGTGACGCCGTGCTCGGTCGCGAGATCGAGCAGGATGCCCATGATTTCCGCGCTGTTAGTCGAATCGAGGTTGCCGGTCGGCTCGTCGGCAAAGAGGACTTTAGGCTCGTTGACGATCGCACGGGCGATGGCGACTCGCTGTTGCTCGCCGCCGGAAAGCTCGGCGGGAAGGTGGTCCGTGCGGTCGCCGAGGCCGACGCGTTCGAGGGCTTTGAGCGCAATCGCTGTCGTGTCTCTACCGGAAATCGCCCCAGGGACGGCGACGTTTTCCAAAGCGGTTAGTTCCGGCAGAAGGTGATAGTTCTGGAAAACGTAGCCGATCCGCTGGTTGCGGAAACGGGCCTGCTCGCGGCGTCCGAGCGAGTAGAGGTCCGTGCCATCAATGTGAACGCTGCCTTTTTCCGGGTGCTCGAGTCCGGCGAGGGTGTAGAGCAGGGTCGTCTTCCCCGCGCCGCTGGGGCCGCAGAGAAAAACCTTCTCGCCGCGGCGGATGTTGAGGTCGATCCCGTGCAGCACTTCGATCGATTTCCGCCCGATCCGGTAACTGCGGTGGAGGTCGATCGTTTCAATCATGGAGTCGCTCATTGCGGGAGCTTGGGAGCTGCCTTTGAGGCGCGCAAGCCCCGGAGTGCTCCCCGTAAGGAGCATGGACGTCTCGTCCATGCGAAGGGACGAGACGTCCCTTCGCCTTATTTCTAAAGCTTCGCCAAGGCGACGACCTGCTCTTGTTTCGATTTCACCACCCCGCCGGGTTGTTCGAGAGTGATGACGAACGCCTGTGGGTTGGTTAGAGCGAGTTTGGCGGCTATCGGAACCACCACTGCCGAGCCGTCGGTCGGGATGTCGAACACGCCGCCATCGACGGGGGCTTCGTCGCGTTTCGGATCGACGATCCAGAGCTGGTATTGCGCCTTGTTCGGGTCGTTCACCGGGATACCACTGAGGGTCATGTAGCCTTGTTGAAGCTGATCGCTCCAGACGACTTTGCCGCCGGCATCCTTGAAATTTCCAAGGCCGGCAAACTTCCGCTCGATGAGATCGCGTGCTTCGCCGCGGAGTTTGGCTTCGGCCTGAGCAGGGGACGTTTCCGGGCTCTTCTGCGAACTCGCAACGGCAATGATAGCAATGGCAGCGGCAGCAGCCCAACCGGTAAGCGGACTGCGGATAACTTTTTGCCACGCTGGAACTTGGGGAAGGAGTATGTTCGCTGGAGCCGCCATTTCATCGGCACATTGGTGAAGACGCGCCGCGAGTCCCGCAGGCAATGCCTCCCCAGAATTTCGCAGGAAATCCACCTCAACGGACGCGGCTAAAAGCTCGAAAGCCAAGTCGGGATCGATGCCGAGCTGTTCGCCTAACAACGCAAATTCGCGTTCTTCATCCAAGCTCAGATCCCCCATCGCGCGGCCGGCGCTGAGCTCGTCAAAACGCAGTTTTTGATCGGAGGAGTTCATGATGCGGCTTGGCGGGTGGAGATGCCGATCCGTTGCAATTGCTCGCGCAGGGTGATGAGTCCGCGCCGAAGCCGGGTCTTGACGGTGCCGACGGGCAGGCCGGTTCGCTCAGCGATTTCCGGATGGGTGCAGCCTTCTTCGAAAAAGAGGTGGAAGAGCTGCCGGGTGTCGGACGGGAGGTTCGCGAGGGAGGATTTTACGGTTTCAGGATCGCAGGTGATGGATGATTTATCCGAGGATGGTTGAGGAAGCGCCTCTGCGGCGGCGAGCGGCTCAAAGCCTGGCTGGCGGCCTTGGCGGCGGAGGAAATCGATGGCCCGGCGGCGGGCGATCAGACCGACGAAAGTGGACTCGGAAGCGATGGCGGCATCGAAGGAACCCGCTTTTTTCCAGATCTCGGTGAACACTTCCTGGACGAGGTCTTCCGCTTCTGAGGTGTCCTTGACGTAACGCTTCACGATGGACCAGACGATCCCGCCGTATTGCGTGATGCAGAGATTCATGGCCCGAGCTTCGCCCGCCGCGACTCGCGACAGGATCTTCTCGGGGGCTGTTAGTTCGGGCGGATTCACCGGGCGTGGGGCATCATAGGCAGAGTACCGGGTTTGTCCAAAACTACTTGTGCGGACTCGCGGCGATTTCACTAGCAGAGACAATCCAATGCTGAAATGCGGCGGAAGTCCGCAGCCAATTCCCCGCCTCCAAGCGTGGATCGCTTGAAAACGGGGATTGATGACGAGATTCCTCATTGGGAAGATCCCATTTCTAACACACTGTTACTTGGCTGCTGGTGGCATCAGGACCGTATCGATGATGTGGATGACACCGTTGGTGCATTTCAGGTCAGCGGTGGTGACCTTCGATTTGTTCAGATAGAGCGATTCGCCCTTCACTTCGAGCGCGATGGCCTTTTTGTTAAGCGCGGTGGCTTCCTTCATCTTCATCGCGGCTGCCGCGTCCACGTCTCCGGCGACGACATGATAGGTTAGAATATCAACGAGCTTAGCTTTGTTTTCAGGCTTCAACAGCATCTCGACGGTGCCGTCGGGAAGCTTCGCGAAGGCGGCGTCGGTCGGTGCGAACACCGTGAAAGGTCCTGTGCCCTTCAAGGTATCCACAAGACCAGCGGCACCCAGCGCGGCTGCCAGAGTCTTGAACGATCCGGCGGCGACAGCGGTATCGACGATGTCTTTCTTCTCCGCGGCCGACATCGATCCGGCGGATAGTCCGACAAGACCGAGCACACAGACGAGTGATTTGAACAGGGGTTTCATGCTTTTCATATGCTTGTATTTGGGGTTGTGTTGCGAAACCGATGACTCTTCGTGAGAACGGGTTTCACTCAGGCTTTCGGTGCCGGATCGAAATCAGATTCAAAAAACGCACGGAAAAAACTTTCGCTCTCCCTTCACATTTTTTTGAATCCAATCCAGCCGGTTCTGCGAAAGCATTCACGGAACAATCAATTACCATCATGTCCTACGACTCTGACAGCAGCTTGAAACTCTATCTCCGGGAAATCTCCAAGACCCCCCTGCTTACCATCCAAGAGGAGAACGACCTCGCGGAGCGAATCAAGATGGGCGACAAGGAAGCGCGCTCCCACATGATCCGTGCTAACCTCCGGTTAGTAGTAAAGATCGCTCATGACTATTCCGGCTACGGATTATCACTTGGCGATTTGATTTCCGAAGGGAACATCGGCCTGATGAATGCGGTCGAACGCTTCGACCCGGAAAAAGGCGGCAAACTTTCCACTTACGGTGCCTGGTGGATCAAGCAGGCGATCAAGCGAGCCCTCGCGAACCAATCCAAGACCATTCGCCTGCCGATCCACATGGTGGACAAGATCGCCCGGATGCGCCGGATTTCCTCGATTCTCGCCGAATCACTCGGCCGCGAGCCCACCGATCAGGAGCTGGCCACCGAGCTGGGATTGCCCCGCCAAAAAATTGCGATGCTCAAGCAGGCCGCCCAGCGCCCGACTTCTCTGGATGCGCCGGTCAACGACGGTGAAGCCACGGAATATAGCGAAATCATTAGCGACGAGACCGCTTCCGATCCGTTGGAAATGCTAACGGACAAAAATCTCCACGATCAAATCGGCGGGCTGTTAGCCATCTTGAACGAGCGTGAGCGCCGGATCATCGACGAGCGGTTCGGCCTAACCGGACTGAAGCCGATGTTGTTGGAAGACGTGGGTCGCGAGTTCGGAGTTTCCCGCGAGCGGATCCGCCAGCTGCAGAACTCCGCCCTCGCCAAGATGCGCAAGGCGCTGATGAAAAAGGAGCAACCGACCCCGGCCGCCTTGAGCGTCAACCTGCGCGTGCAAGCGTAAAAATAGGGGGTGGGGACGTCTCGTCCGCACGCATGGACGAGATGTCGATGCCCCCTATTCGGCGAACGGAGTACCTGATAGGTGGAACCGTTCAACCGCACATTTCTCGATACGAGGTTCTTCACCCCGCATGGCTCGAAACGAGGGTCGCCCAACTCGAGATCGACATTCTCGAAGGTGATGTCGCGCAGGCTAACGCCCGGATTCACGCGCACGGTAGCGTTTCTCGCCTCCCATTGCGAAGGCGGTGCAGAAAAATAACAGGCAGAGTTTTCGAGGGTCACGCCGCGATGGTAGCCACCCTGCGTGCCATCGCACACCTCGCCCGAATGGGTTATGAAGCCTTGGATCGCCTCGAAATTTTAAAAAGCTGAGAGATTGCATCAGTGAAATGCATGTCCTAGCGTCGAGGGAATGGTGGTGACAAAAACGTTGCGCGCAGCGGCCGGATGGCTGGAACTAGGCCTCGCCGACGAGGCGTTGTATGAATTGCAGGCACTTCCTGCGGAAGTCCAGAGGCTCCGGGCACCCTTAGAACTGAGGCTGACCGCGCAAATGGACCGCGAGCAGTGGAACGCCGCCTCAGAGACCGCGCGGTTACTTTGCCTGAAAGCGGAGGACGAGCCAGATTATTTCCTCAGGGCCGCCTATTGTTTGCACGAAACCGGCGACACCCTGGCGGCCTGCAATCAGCTGCTGCGCGGCCCCAAGGCACTGTTTGAGATGGCGGTTTTCCACTACAATCTCGCCTGCTATCTCTGGACGCTTGGCGAAGGACCGAGGGCGCGAAGCCATTTGAAACAGGCCATCGCGATGGATGAATCGTTTCTGGAATCAGCCCGGGAGGATCGCGACCTGGTTGGGATCGGACTCCCCGGGTGACATTTATTTCGGCCCGCGCATCTTGCCGACCAGCCAGAGCACGGCCAGAACGATTGCAATGATCCAGAGCAGGTGGAGCGACACGCTGGTGATGGCCAAGGCCACCTTCAGGATCACCCACACCACCAGTAACAGAATCGCCAGGGCCAGGAGTTTGTTCATATTCTTATGGGTTCGAGTCGGATTCCCTTTCGCAGGATGAGTGCCAATCCCACGCATAGCGTTTGAGAAAATTCTTCACTGGCAACGGATGGGGCTTCGTGCTGTTTTTCCGCCGTGTCCGCTGTCACGAATATTTCCTCCTACCGCTTCGCCGAGCTCACCGGCCTCAAGGAATTGCGTGAAGATCTCATCGCGGATTGCAAGGGTTGGGGACTGAAGGGCACCATTCTCCTGAGCACGGAAGGGATTAATTTATTCGTCGCCGGAGCTGGGGAACAGATCGACTTGCTGCTAGCGAAACTGCGACTGATTCCAGGCTTGGAGGCGTTGGAGCCGAAAGTCAGCGTCAGCGACCACCAGCCATTCAACCGCATGCTCGTGCGGATCAAACGAGAAATCATTTCCTTCGGGATGGAGAGCATCCGGCCGGCGAATTACACCTCGCCCAAAATCGCCGCCGTGGAACTCAAGCGCTGGCTGGATGAGGGGCGGCCCGTGACTTTGCTCGATACACGGAATGATTATGAGGTGAAGCTGGGTACGTTCACGGGCGCCCTCATTCCTAACATCAATACCTTTCGCGAATTTCCCGATGCGGTTCGAAAACTTCCGGAAGCGCTCAAGGATCAGCCCGTGGTGATGTTCTGTACCGGCGGCATCCGCTGCGAGAAGGCCGGGCCGTTTATGGAACAGCAGGGATTCAAAAATATCTATCAGCTCGATGGCGGGATTCTAAAATATTTCGAGGATTGCGGCGGCGACCACTACGAGGGCGAATGCTTCGTTTTCGACCAACGGGTGGGAGTGGACCCCGGACTGCGTGAGTCCGATTATGCGGTGTGTTTCTCCTGCCAGGCTCCACTGGATGCCGCGGATCAGGAGGACTCGCGGCACGTCGAAGGAGTCAGCTGCCCGCATTGTTTTGTTAGCGCGCCCGAACGTATGTGCCAGCGGATTGCGGAATTGCATGAGGCTATTCACCAAGCTTCGCACCCTCTGCCCGGATCGGTTGCGGTCGCGAATCGACGCCCGATCAATATCCCTGCGGAACAGGACGGGCGCATGTTGCTGGAAGCGTTGGTTGCCATTTTTCCCCAGATTTCACCCACAGAATGGGCGGCGCGATGTGACGCCGGACGTTTCGAAAATTACGGCGGAACCACCCGCAGCAAGGATCACCGGGTGCGTGGCGGCGAGCGAGTGGTCCAGATTTTTCCGCCGGGCGTTGAGCCGCCGGTCTCTGCGGAAATCCGGGTGATTTATGAAGACGAGGCGATTCTCCTAATCCATAAGCCGGCCCCGCTGCCGATGCATGCGAGCGGCCGCTTCCACCGCAATACCCTGCAACATATATTAAATCTCGCGTGTGCTCCCAAGTACCCGCGGCCGGTGCATCGCTTGGATGCCAATACGACGGGCTTGGTTCTGTTCGCGCGGACCCGGCATTTTTGCCGCCTGCTGCAACGCCAGTTTATCGAAGGCACGGTGGACAAACGTTACTTAGTGCGGGTCGTCGGGCATCCGGAAAATGATCGGTTTTACTCGGAAGCTCCCATCTCTGCCGAACCCGCCACTATGGGAACGCGGGTCATTGACGAGCTGGACGGGTTGCCATCGAGAACTGACTTTCAGGTGCTCAGGCGCGACGACGATGAAACGACATTGTTAGAGGCTAAACTGCTATCGGGAAGAACCAACCAAATCCGGGTCCACCTGTGGCAGCTCGGTTACCCCGTGGTTGGAGATCCAGCCTACCTTCCCGGAGGGTTGACCGGTGACGCACAGACGCTCGATCCCGAATCCCCGGCGCTCCAGCTTCACTCCTGGAAGCTGTCATTCCAACATCCACTGAGCGGGGCGGCGATGGGTTTCGAAACCGAACGTCCGAGATGGTTTACTTGATGAGGTTGATGGACGACACCCGTTCCACATTGTCGCGCTCCGCAACGATCACAGTGAGGACGCCGTTAGGGGAATCTGCCGCAACCTCGGTTCGCAGCGCGTCCCGGGATGCCACCCGCCAGTTGGTAAACCCTTCGAGATTGCCTCCGCTTTCACGAAATGAAATCGCGAACTGGGTGATGAAGCCGGCCACAAATTTCTGTTTCTCAAGGCCGGACGTTAGAGCGACGTAATCGGCTCCCAGGTTCTCACCCAGCGAGGTAAACACCGGCCAGTCGATCTTTTCGGCCACCGCCGAATCGCCGCGAGCCAGTGATTCAAACGTCGAACGTGCGAACGTTACATCCCCCGCGGAAGCAACCTCACGCTTCGCGCTGGTCAGATCCCGTTTGGCTTCCCGACAGTTGGAAAACAGAACTGGGACCGCGAAAACTGCTAGGAGGGCCGTCGTTTTGATCATCACAATTCTCCCATTGCAGAATGCATACCTACTTCGAAACCCTGAAGGCAGCAGCAAGCTCCCGGAGCTGATTCATTAATATGCGACGCCACCGTGCAAATCGCAACTAACTACTCTCTAATCTACCCTCTGGTCAGCGAAGTTTCGACGATCAAGACACCGAGCAGATTGGCACTTGAGCTGCGATAGCTGACCCACTTCGCGGTTCAGCGAAGCGAACAATAAAAAATTATGATGACTACCTTGGAAGAAGTATATTTCGATCAAATCAGTGACCTCAAGAACGCGGAGACCCAGTTGTTGGGAATCCTACCCAAAATGGCCGCCGACGCCACATGCCCCGAGCTTCGCGACGCTTTTACCAATCATTTTCAGGAAACCCAGGCACATTGTGACCGGCTGGATGTGATCATCGAGCGCCACGGCATCACCCACTTGGATGTGACCTGCGAGGCGATGAGGGGATTGCTGATAGAAGCCAAAAAGCATGTTTCCGATACCCAACCCGGCGACGTCCGCGATGCCTTGCTGATCGCCTCGGCAAACCGGGTCGAACATTATGAAATCGCGGGCTACGGAGTCGCCAAAGCTTTTGCGAGTTGCCTGGGCTTCGGCGACGATGCCGACCTGCTGGACGAGACGCTCCAGGAAGAAGGCGCTGCGGATGCAGCAATTACAAAGATCGCGACCGGCGGCATCTTCCGCTCCGGAGTGAATGAGGCCGCGTCCCACGCCTGAGGCTCTAGGAAACACCGACCTTGTGCGGACAAGGTCGGTGTTTCATTACCGGTCAAAGCGAAAGACGGAAGAATATTGATGACGATACCCGATCACTTCCCTCCGCAAAATTTCGGCAGCGATCATGCTGTAGGTGATGCCGTTCCCGCCGAAGCCTAGGGCGAACATGCAAAGCGGATGTGGGCGATAAGGTCCGATGTAGGCCAGCCCATCATGGGTTTCCCCGAACGTCCCCGCCCATGAATAGGCAATTTCAAGGTTCGATTCCGGAAACATCCCGGTAAACCGCTCCTTGAGTCGCGCCGTCTTCTTTGGAATCAGCTTGTCACGTGCGGTCGCATTGCGAAATGGCATGTCCTCGCCACCCAGGATGGCTCTTCCATCACTATCGGTCCGCAGATAGAAATAGGGTCTTGCCGATTCCCATAACAAACAGCGATGCCACCAATGCTGGCTTTCGGTTAGCGGCTCCGAAGCCACTGCGAATGAACTTTGAAGTTTCACGCAGTCCGCCGTTTTGAACAAAGTCTGGCTTTCATATCCCATCGCGACGATGACGCGCTTCGCCCTGATGGAAACGTTTCTGTTAGTTCGCACGATGACTCCGGCTTTTTCGTACTCGATCCCCGTGGCCTCCGTACGATCAAAAATGCGCCCGCCTCGTTTCGCCACGGTTTTCAAAAGGCCCACAGTCAGGCGATAGGCATCGACTTCCGCTGCCTGCACCGAGTGCAAGGCTCCGGGTTTTGAAAATCCGAAGGCGGCCTCCACTTCGCTTTGGCTCCAGTCGTTTACTTCGATTCCCATCTTACGCCTGGCTGCGCTTTCTTTCCTGAGGGTGGGAAGATCCCGTTCACGAGATGCCAGGTAAACGCTCTCCTTACGAGTGAACGCGCAATCCTCAAGCCCTAACGAATGGATGCGTTCCTCGAGAATATTGATGCTGTCGTGACAGGCCTGGTAGGCCATGGTGGCATGTTCCAAGCCATGCATATCGGTCAGATCGATCAGGTGGGTATCGACTTCATATTGAAGAAGCGCGGTGCTGGCACTGGTACTACCGTGCCCAACATCCCGCGCGTCAATCATTACGACATCGTGTCCGTCAGCCGTGAGCGCTTCAGCGAGAAGAGCTCCGGAAATTCCGGCTCCAAGAACCACCATGTCACACGACTGATCCGAGGTAAGCGGAGGGAAATTCACCATCAAACCGTTCTTCAGAGTCCAGAACGGCGTTTCGGAAGTTAGATTCATGCGGCAAGGCGCCTCTGGGATCCTCAGCCGTTGAACTCGTCACCGGGAACGATCTTGTCGTTGGCTTGGTTCCTAGTCGCGCAACCATTGTCACGACAAAGCATATAGACTCCGTAACCGATCAGCCCGGCGAGGACCGCGCCTCCGATCCAGCCGCCGGTATGGCGCTGGGGGGGAGTGCGAAAACCGCGCAGGCGCGACGCCGCATAGGCGCTGCCAGCAGCGAAGTGCTGCTTGGCCTGATCGGCAAGCTCACGTGCATTGTTAGGCAAAGTTTCCCGCGTGGTGTGCGTCAAAAGCTTACCGATGTCATTTCTGAGGTGTGACACATCTTCACGAACTCGGTCGAGAAGTCCTGTTGCGCGTGAGTCTATGGAAATAGGGGATTTCATATCGTTGAGGGGTTGATGTTAAAAACGGAAATCAAGGTGTCTTCCCGCGCATGGACTTCGAAACTGCGGAGACAATCAGCAGGACAAGAAATACGAAGAATAGAATCTTGGCGATTCCAGCCGCAGCTCCTGCAATGCCTGCAAATCCGAGGATGCCGGCGATGATGGCGAGTATTAAAAATGTGAGTGACCAGCTTAACATGATTTTGTTTTTCCACGCCGGAGGTTCAAGATAACTATCGGGAATCCAGCTTGTTCCTAATAGCGAACTACGAAATTAATCCTTCATCAGGATTGCAAACGTGCGAAGCGCTTCCTTCAGTTCGGAAGCAACTTCTGCAATGATCGCGGCGTGATTTGCTTCAAGATTGCCATGCTCCAGCGCCGCATCCACGGTCCGGGCCAGCTCCTTCTCACCGCGGACGCACTCTGCCAGGGTGGCCTTGAATTCTTCTGCGGTCACCGTCGCCCGGACCCGAATCCACCAGCGGTGAACGGCAGCTTCCGGACTTCCATCGACTTCCGGTTTCTCTCCTTGCGCGACAATCAGCACGGCTATGTGGGAAACGACTATTTTGCGCCGCGCGGCGATTTCTAGAAACGCGGCTCTCAAGCCTGGAGATTCCACCACTTCCGCAGCCTGTGTATAACCGTCAACAGAATCCACATACCGCGTGAGGACGTTCTGCAATTCCGCCGCATCTGAAATTCGGGTCTCCTCCTCAGTCATGCGGCCCCTTTCGCACGAAGGATACCAACCGATCCCAATGCGCGGAACTTAACAGCCGCTAAGGCCCGCACGTCTAATATAGCCACTGGCAGCCGCCTCTGGCATTGCAGTAAACGACGGCACGGGCATTTTGCACTAACAGAGAATTCCCCGCCGCCTCAGCGCGTCTTCCATCAGCTTGCTGACCTGATCCAAGGACCCCTGTGCATCGATCACTCGGACGAATTTCTCGGATGCGAGCGAGAGGAAAATCTCACGACAGCGTTGCAGGCTTTCGCGTTTTTCAAACTCATTGGCGATGTCTCCGCGTGCGCCAATCCGCGCGAGGGCCGAGTCCACATCGAGGTCCAGGATGAGCAGTAAATCGGGAACCGGAGCGAAGGCTTCGTTCCTCCGCCGGATTTCCGCCGGGTCGAAACCGCGCGCCCCCTGATAGGCCATCGTGGAGAAATAGTAGCGATCCAGGATCACCACTTTCCCAGCGGCCAGCGAGGGAGCGATCAACTCATCCACATGCTGACGGCGGTCGTTTAGGAAATATTCCAGCTCGACCTCGGGCGCAAGGCGGCCGGTGTCGCCCGACTCGCGCACTTTTTTCCCCCACGGTCCGGCGGTGGGTTCCCTGCTTAATATGACCTCGCGGCCCTGTGCGGTGAACCACTCGCCCAAACGTTTCGCCTGGGTGGATTTGCCGGTGCCGTCGATTCCTTCGAGGACGATGAAGAGTCCATCGGGCATGGCGTTAGAGATACCGGGATTTGAGATGGGCGAGATAGGCATCCGTCGATGGCGGACTGCCGGTAGCCGTCCGAATCAGTTCCGCAGGATCAAGTGTGGCACCGCGGGCGTGGACGGATTCCCGCAACCAGCCTAACAAAGGAAGATAGTCCGCGCGGTCGATGGCGGAGGCGACTGCGGCGTCCTTTTGTGCAGCGGCGAAGAGTTGGGCGGAGTTGATATTTCCCAACGTGTAGGTTGCGAAATAGCCCAGTCCCCCCATCGACCAATGGATGTCCTGCAGGCATCCGTGGCGGTCGTCTGCGGGTGCGAATCCAAACAGTTCGCGGAAATTTTCGTTCCACGCGGCGGGCACATCCGCGACTGCCAGACTGCCGTTGATCATTCTCCGTTCCAGTTCGAAGCGGAGGAGAATGTGCAAATCGTAGGTCGCTTCATCCGCCTCCACGCGGATCGGCGAGAACTCGGCCCGCCAGAGATGGCCAAGGAATTTATCCAACGGAAACCCAGCCAGCTGCGGGAAGCTCTCCTGCGCGACGGGATACCATTTTTCCCAAAATTTCCGCGAGCGGCCGACATGATTTTCCCACAGCCGCGATTGCGATTCGTGGATGCCGAGCGAAACCGAGCTGCCGGACGGGAGGCCGAAATCAGCGGCGGGCAGGCCTTGTTCATAGAGTCCGTGCCCCGCTTCATGCAGCACGCCGAAGAGCGACGACGTGAAATCCGATTCCATGTAGCGCGTGGTGAGACGCACGTCGCGCGGCCCGAGCGTGGTGCAAAACGGATGCGTGGTCGTATCGATCCTGCCCGCGGCGAAATCGAAGCCGATGGCTTCGGCGACCTGCGCATTGAATTTCTGTTGGGCTGCGACCGGGTAGGGACCGCCGGGAAGACTGGGGGACCGCGCCGCGGAGTTCGCGACCGCGAGAGCCGCGATTTCCCGGACTTCCGGCCGCATCGCATCGAACAATTGAGCGACGGCGGCGGTGCTGGTGCCGCGCTCGTAGCCCTCCAGCAAGGCATCGTAGGGTTCGCCGGCGTAGCCCCAGCGATTTGCTTTTTCGCGGGCGATTTCGAGCAACGTTGCCAGGTGAGGAGCGAAGCTGGAAAAATCCGACCGCTCGCGCGCCGCAGCCCACGCGTGCTTCGCCAAGGAACTTGCCAGCGAGTCGCGGGCCACCAGCTCGACCGGCAATCTCGTAGCCCGGTCGAACTCGCGGCGCAGCTCGCGCAGATTCGCACTCAGTCTCGAATCGGTGCCGGGATCCGCAGCTTCGGCGTCCTCCAAGTCCTGTCGCCAGGCATCGGAAGTCGCAAGTTCGTGAGCGCGAGAGGAAAGCCAGGCAAGTTGCGCGGCCCGATGATTCGCGGCGGCGGGTGGCAGATAGGTTTCCTGATCCCAGTCGATCACCGCGGCGGAGGAATGGATCACCGCGAGCTCGCGGGCTTTCTCGAAAATGGGCATGACGGGTTTCTGAAGGAATCCCGGTCCAAGGCAAAGGCCGAAAATCCTCAATTTCCCCGCTCAAGGAAGCCCCGCCACCGCGATGACGTGCTCGGTCGGTTGCCTGGCAGCAAGGACCGCGTCCGCCAGCCGGGCGCGGACCTTTTCCGTTAGTGCAAAGGTCGCCTCGATGTCCGCAGCACCCTCAGGACCGTGCACGAGCGATTTGATTTGGCGGGTTTCGTACTCCTGTTTCGTAGAAACGGCGTCCCAGATTTTTTTGAAAGCGGGCACCAACGGGTTGGTGTGGAAGTCCCTGGCCAGATTCACCCCATTCTCTAACTCTCCGGCGGTGTAGGTGCGGCTTTGCTCGCCCCAGGTGACGGTGTAAGTGGCGAATTTCGGAGATTTGACGCGGAAGGTGAAACGGTTCAGCTCGTCGTCGAAGGGCACCAGCGCAAGGCCCGCGCGGATCGAGTCGTCCTTGTCGGTGGCACCCGGACCAGGGCTGAACGGGAGGCGGCGGCTGCGGATGGCCAGCCTGCCGTTATCACTCGTTAGAACCTCGTGACCGTTTGCGGCGGTGGCCTTGCCGGTGGTCTCGTCATAGGTCACGGAGCCGAGATCGCCGTCCACGCCCATGCCTTCGAGAAATCCGTAGGCCATGATGACCTGCCCCGCCATGCCGGGGTGCACCCCGTCCTTCCCGGAAACCTTGAAGTCCGGACCGTACTGTTTTTTTGCCGCGCTGTCGGCTAACAGCATGGGCCGATAGAGATCCGCAAATGCGACGCCCTCGGCCTTGGCGATTTCCACGCCGATGTTGCGGAACCGCGAGAGGCTCAGGTTTAGGTCCTGCTGCGTGCCCTGCGCGCTCGTCACCCAGCCGGGGACGGAGTCGATAATGCCTGTCGATCCCAAGACCACGCGGCAGCCGATTTCCTGAAACGCATCCACCACGGCCGTCTGATTTTTCCGGAACTCCGCGGCGATCGCCTCATCGTACGGCACGTAGCGGAAATCGTTCATCCCGTAGCAGGTCGTGGCGATGGTCGGCTGGAAACGAAGCACGTCATTCTTCATCCGCCCGAGAAATCCGCCGGCCTGTTCGCCACTCCAGCCGTACTGGCGGCAGGTGATTTCCAGCTCCGGCAGACAGGCCGTTAGATATGTTTCCAGCAGCACGGAGTAGAGCCGCTGTTCGGTGATGGAGTCGCCGCAGATGGCAAGCCGGTCGCCTTTTTTCAAGATCGACGATTGCGTCTCCGGCGCGGGGTCCAAGCGATACACCGCCAGCTCGGCCGGTAGCGGCGGCAGCTCGCGGGCGCCAAGATTCACAACCAGAATACAGGGAAATAACCAGCGGGGACAAATCATGGCCACTGAAACGCCACCGGATCTCATGACCTTGCATCCGGCCGCGCCCGTTGACCGGTTAGAGCTGGCGCGGTTGACTTCCGGTCAGCGCAGGTTTCAGCTTTTCCGGCTTGAGGAAAATCATCCACATCGACATGGACTGCTTCTACGCCGCCATCGAGGAACGGGAAAATCCCGCCTTGCGCGGCAAGCCGGTCGGCGTCGGCGGTAGCGAGCGCCGGGGCGTGCTCACCACGGCCAATTACGCGGCCCGCAAGTACGGCTGCCACTCCGCCATGCCGGTATTCAAAGCCCTCGCGCTGTGCCCCCACCTCATTTTGGTTCCCGTCCAATTCGATCTCTATCGCGCCGTCAGCTCGCAGATCCGCGCCATTTTCGGCCGCTTCACCCAGCACATCGAGCCGCTTTCGCTCGACGAGGCCTACCTCGACATCTCGCATCTCCACAGCAGCGGCGAGTCCATCGCCCGCGAAGTCCGGGCGCAAATTTTCGAGGAAACCGGCCTCACCGCCTCGGCCGGAATTTCCTCTAACAAGCTCATCGCCAAGATCGCCTCGGACTGGCACAAGCCGAACGGCCAGAAGCAGGTCACCGGGTCGGAAATCCCTCCTTTCATCGCCGCCCTGCCAGTCGGCCGGCTCTGGGGAGTCGGCGGGAAAATGCGCGCCAAGCTCACCGCGCTCGGCATCGAGACCTGCGGCGATCTTCAGGCACTCGACCAGATCGAGCTCTCCCGGCGCTTTGGAAAATGGGGCATCGAGCTGTGGCATCTCTGCCGCGGCATCGACGACCGGCCTGTGACCGCGAACCGCACCCGCAAGTCGGTCAGCAGTGAGACGACTTTTTCCGAAAACATCCAGGTTTTCTCCGCCCTCATCCCGCCGATGCGCGGTTTGCTAGAAGGGCTGCGGGAGGATCTCGCCAAATCCCACTCCGACCGGGTGATCCGCTCGCTCGTTGTGAAGATGAAATTCGCCGATTTCCATCGCACGACCGCGGAGCGCGCCGGTCACGTCGTCGATTCCACGCTGTTTGAGGAACTCCTCACCGAAGCGTGGAGGCGGGGCCACAACCGCCCCGTGAGGTTGTTAGGCGTGGGTGTCCGCTTCGAGGATCCCAAGGAAATCGAGCAGTTGGAGTTCTTTGGCTGAAGCGAGCGGGGAATCTCGCAGAAAAACGCGTTGCGAGGCCTGCTGGCGTCGCCTAGCCTGCGAGGTGATCAGCGAACCATCATCACCTATGAACTTTGACCCTGAGAACCCGTCACCGCTTGCGGCAAAAATCCTGGAAGCGGAAACCAAACTTGAAAAACTCGAACTGGAGATCTCGCAGATCGGCCTACCCGCGGGGCAGGAACTCCGGCGTCGGCTTGAGGTCCTCAAAATCGAGGAAAAGGCGCTCAAGAGGAATTTCGAAGAGTCCCAGCGCCGGGGAGAACCTGACTCGGTCAGAATGGAAAAAATCGAGGCCCTGCTCCGCCACATCGAGCGCGAGGAAGACTCCGTCGAGCATGACGCGGACTTTCTCCATCAGGCCGCGCCTTCTTCAATGGGGGTTGCCATCCAGACCGGAGCCCAGATCGTGGATCTTCTGGGGCGCGGTATGAAGCGCGTGATTGGCGACCACCATCCCTTGGGAAGCTCCGCTTTTGTGAATCACAGCCACGAAAATTTGGAGACTGAATTTGGCTTGGAACCGCCCGATGCCGGATCGCGGCCCAGGCCCTAACCGCTCTCCTCCGCGCGACAACGCCGGGGAAGCGGCGGCATAGGCATTGCGCGCGAACGACCGCGGCGGCAGTCTGCGGGCGTGATTCAATTTCTCGAACAGATTAAAGCGATCTCTCCTCACGCCGAGCCGATTCTCGTAATCTCACTGACGGCGATTCTCGGGCTTTTGTTAGGAAATATCAGGATCCGCGGCATGAAGCTCGGCGTTGCCGGGATGCTGTTCAGCGGGCTTCTGCTAGGCCATTTCGGGTTTACGCTCGATCCGCACTTGATGGCGTTTTTGAAAGAATTCGGCTTGGTCCTGTTCGTCTTCACGGTGGGCCTCCAGCTCGGTCCCGGGTTTTTCAGCTCGATGAGGAAAGAGGGCCTAAGACTCAACACGCTCGCCGTGATGGTGGTCTTGCTCGGTGCTCTGATCGCCTTCGGTGGAGGCTATTTGCTGAAATGGGATGTCGGAGTGATGGCGGGAATTTTCTCGGGCGGCACCACGAACACCCCGTCCCTCGGAGCCGCCCAGCAGGCGCTGGCAACGGTGGCGGACGGAGCCGGGCAGGCAAATCTCGCGGCGATGTCGTATGCGGTTGCCTACCCGTTCGGCGTGCTGGGGATCATCCTGTCGATGGTGCTCATCCGCCTGATTTTCCGCGTCGATCCCCAAGCGGAACTAACGCTTCTCCAACAGAAAATGGCCGAGGGCGTGAGCGAGGTGCAGCGGGCCACATTTGTGATCGAAAACCCCAATCTCGCCGGCGAGGCCATCAAGGACGTTCCGGGGCTGGGCGATGAAGGGATCGTGGTGTCGCGCATCCGGCGGAAATCTGACACCCAGGCGCAGGGAGCTACCCGCGACACCGTGCTGCAGATCGGCGACGTGGTTCTCGCCGTGGGTTCTCCGGAACAACTGCATCGCGTCGAGCTCGGCGTCGGCCGCAAGGTGGACGAGGATTTGCGGAAAGCACCCGGAACCCTGACCGCAAAACGAGTGGTCGTCACCCACCCGGACATCGTCGGGAAAACCATCGCCGCGACTCAAATCACCCAGCGCTTCGGAGTCACCGTCAGCCGGGTCAGCCGCCAGGACATGATCCTGACCGCCATGCCTAACATGCGATTGCAGTTTGGCGACATGCTGAACCTGGTGGGCGAAGAAGCAGCAATCGAGCAGGCAGCCAAGGTGATGGGAAACTCCGTGCGGCAGTTGAACGAAACGAGCTTCGCCTCGATTTTTGTCGGGATCGCGCTGGGAATATTCCTCGGGCTCTATCCGTGGACCCTGCCCGGCCTGCCGGTGCCATTGCGCCTTGGCCTGGCGGGAGGGCCACTGATCGTCGCGATTCTGATGGGCCGGCTGGGAAAAATCGGCCCGTTGGTCATCCACATGCCGATCAACGCCAACACCGCCTTCCGCGAGCTCGGCATCATCTTTTTCCTCGCTTGCGTAGGACTCGGAGCGGGGGCAAAATTCGTGGAAACCGCTTTTTCCGCAAGCGGGGTGCAATGGATGGCCTTGGGGGCCGCGGTGACCATCGTTCCTCTGCTCATCGTCGGAGTGATCGGGCGGCGATGGTGCAAGCTGAACTATCTCACGCTCGTCGGGGTGCTCGCCGGCAGCATGACCGACCCGCCGGCGCTGGCCTTTGCCAACAAGCTGGCCAACTCCGACTATCCGTCCCTCGCATATGCAAATGTCTATCCGCTGACGATGCTGCTGCGGATTCTCGTCGCTCAAACGGCGGTCCTTTGGCTCTGCTAGACGCCCCTAATTTTCGCCGCATCATCCGGGATCAAGCTTGGCTTCCCGCATGAGGTCTGCCACACCCGGTCGGCATGAAGATTCTCAGCTATCTCGATTCTGGCTACACCCCGTTTGTCCGCCGCCTCAACCGCCGGGCGCTGCCGGAACCCGGAACCCGCGACCTTGTCACCCAAATCATCGCCGAGGTCGCCGCCAAGGGGGATGAAGCGCTATTCACCTTCACCAAGCGGTTCGACGGCGCGACCCTCACCGCTAAAACACTTTTTGTTAGCGACGCGGAATTTTCCGCCGCGGAGGATGCGGTCACTGCTGAAACAAAAACCGCGGTCGCCCGCAGTTTGAAGAATATTCACTCCTTCGCGAAACGAAGTCTGCGCAAGGACTGGTCGGCGAAAAATGCGGAAGGCGCGACAGTCGGCGAACGGTTCACGCCATTCGACCGGGTCGGAGTTTACGTCCCCGGCGGCAAGGCTCCGCTGGTTTCCACGGCCCTGATGATCGCCGGATTCGCCCAAGCGGCGGGCGTGCCCGAGATTCTAGCAGCCACTCCCTGCGGTCCGGACGGAACCGTGAATGCGGCGCTGCTTTACGCGCTGAAAACCGCCGGCGTGACCGAAGCCATCAAGATCGGCGGCGCGCAGGCCATCGCCGCGCTCGCGCTTGGAACTCGCTCGATCCGCCCGGTGGACCGGATTTTCGGACCGGGAAACAGCTTCGTCGTGGAAGCGAAACGCCAGCTTGTCGGCGCCGTGTCCATCGACCTGCTGCCGGGACCGAGTGAAATCCTCATCCTCGCCGATAAAACCGGAAACCCCGATTTCATCGCCGCCGATATTCTTGCCCAAGCGGAACACGGCGGCGACAGCGTCGTCGGCTTTGCCACGGATTCCAAGGCGCTGCTGGGCAAAGTTGTGAAAGCCATCGAGCGTCAACTCCCTGCACTTTCCCGGGGAAAAATCATCCGCGAAGTCCTCAAGCGCGGCACCTTCCTGCTTCACGTGAAGTCGTTCGAGGAGGGCGTCGCCATTTGCAACGCCTTCGCCCCCGAACACCTTTCGCTGATCACGGCAGACGAGGGCCGCTGGCTGCCTCTGATCCGCACTTCCGGCGCGATCTATCTCGGGAACGACTCACCGGTCGCGGTCGGGGATTTCCTCGCGGGACCCAGCCACACGCTGCCGACCGGCGGCTCGGGGCGCTCGTTTTCCGGACTGCGCGCTGACCAGTTTCAACGCCGGACCAGCATCGTGCGGCTCGACAAGGACTCCGTTAGGAAGTCGCTGTCCGTCGTCCAGGAGTTCGCCCGCATCGAAGGGCTCGATGCCCACGGCAGATCGACGGCGATCCGTCTGGAAAAGTGAGGTTCACGCGCGCGCCAAAATCCGGTCGAGCGTCTTCACCGCCTGCCACACCGCCTCCACGTGGTGGACGCGGAAAATCGCGGCTCCCCGCGCCATTGCCGCGCTGATGCATGCGATGGTGCCAGCGTCGCGGGAAGCGGGATCCGGCAATTCCAGCACTTCGCCGATCACCGTCTTCCTCGAGACCGGTGCCAGCACCGGGCGGTTAAATTTCTGCAATCGCTCCAGCTCGCGGAACACCGTGAGATTGTCATCACGCTGCTTCGCAAAATCGATGCCGGGGTCGAGGATGACAGCTTCAGCCGCAAGTCCCGCAGCTTCCGCCAACGCCAGTTTTTCCTCAAAAAAGCGTTCCATCTCCCCCATCACGTCGCCCCATTGCTGTTGGAAGTGCGGGATTTTTGGCTCACCTACGCTGTGCATGATCAGCAAGGCAGCTCCGTGGGCCGCGCAATTCCTAGCGTTCCGATTATCGGGCAGGGCGCTCATGTCGTTCACCAATTCCACCGGGCCCATTTGTAAGATCCCTTCCACCGCGTCGCGCCGCCATGTGTTAGCGGACAGAACCGGTGGCCAAATTTGCCCGGCATCTCTTGGTGCCGCGCCCTGCCAAACCTCGTCCCACCGCTCCACGAATCCGGCGAAACGCCGGAGTTCCTCGGCCACCGGGATCGCCGCCCGATTCGTGCGCGCGCTCTCCGCTCCCACGTCGATCACATCCGCTCCCAACGCCACCTGGGCTCGCGCCCGTGCGACGGCCACCTCAAAATCCAACGTCCCGTCGCCGGAAAACGAATCGTCGTTCACGTTCACGATCCCCATCACCAACGGACGCCTGGGAAACTCAATGGCCCGCTCGGGCAGCCTCAATCGCATGGTTCAACTCTCCCCGGGAAACTGAAAACTGAACACTGAAAACTCATCCCGCTTGCCCACCGCCGCGCGGTGCCTAACCTCCGCCCATGTCGTCCACGTTCGGTCAGGTTTTCCGCATCCACACCTTCGGCGAGTCGCACGGTGGCGGCGTGGGTGTCGTTATCGATGGCTGCCCGCCGCGCATTCCGGTCTCGCAGGAGCAAATCCAGCACGAGCTCGACCGCCGCCGCCCCGGCCAATCGGAAATCGTCACCCCGCGCAAGGAAGCCGATACGGCCAAAATTCTCTCCGGCCTTCAGGACGGCCTCACGCTGGGTTCACCCATCGCCATCGTCGTTAGAAACACCGACCAACGTCCCGGTGCCTACGATGAAATGGCGGAAAAATACCGGCCCAGCCACGCCGACTACACCTACGACGCGAAATACGGCATCCGTTCCGCCTCCGGTGGCGGCCGGGCCTCCGCCCGCGAAACCATCGGCCGCGTCGCCGCCGCCGCGGTCGCCCGCCAAGTGCTCAACGCGTTCCATCCCGGCATCGAAATCCTCGCCTGGGTGAAATCCATCCAAGAACTCAACGCCGACGTCGACCCGCTAACAGTCACCACCGCCGACATCGAATCCAACATCGTCCGCACCGGCGACCCCGCGATGGTCGAAACCATGATCGAGCGCATTAAAACCATCCGCAACGACGGCAACTCCGTCGGCGGCGTGATCGAGTGCGCTATCCGGAACTGCCCGCCCGGCTTGGGCGAACCAATTTTCGACAAGCTCGAAGCCGACCTCGCGAAGGCCATGCTCTCGCTTCCCGCCACCAAGGGATTTGAGATCGGTTCCGGTTTCGCCGGCACGCTTCTAACCGGCCGCGAGCACAACGATCCCTTCCGCATGATCGACGGCAAGGTCCGCACCACCAGCAACCGCTCCGGCGGCATTCAGGGCGGTATTTCCTATGGTGAAAACATCGTCTTCCGCGTCGCCTTCAAGCCGACCGCCACCATCATGAGCGAGCAGGACACCGTCACCTCCAGCCACGAGGACACCGAGCTCAAGGGCCGCGGCCGTCACGATGCCTGCGTCCTCCCGCGCGCCGTGCCGATCGTCGAGGCCATGGCGACGCTGGTTCTGACAGATCACTTGCTGCGTCAGAACTGTCTGGATCGGAAATCTTAGCCGACGGGATTTCTGACTCTCCCAAACTTGACACGCGTTCGCTTTCACGCACGCTATCCCGGCATGACAACCGTTACCGCGACCAAAGCCCGGGGAAATCTTTATTCGCTCATCAACGAAGTGAGGGAATCCCACGAACCGATTCAAATTACCGGGAAACAGGGAAACGCTGTGCTAATTTCCGAGGAAGACTGGCGGTCAATCCGAGAGACGCTGTTCCTGCATTCGATTCCAGACTTGGTTGATTCGATCAAGCGGGCACGTGCCGAAGGTTTGGTGCAGGCTTCCAGCAAACTCGATTGGTGAGTTCATGTATGAAATTGTGTATTCACGGCAGGCCTGCAAGGACGCGCAGAAGCTGGCCAAGTGTCATCTAGAACAGCAGGCGCAGGCCCTTCTCGAGCTGGTTGCGGCAGATCCATTTCAAACACCGTCAAGATACGAATCCCTGTGCGGGGACTTGGCCGGATGCTTCTCTCGCAGAATTAATCTTCAACATCGGATGGTTTACGAGGTTTTCACTGACGAAAAAAAGGTCCTGATCCTGCGGATGTGGACGCATTACGGCGAGTGAAGAAGGGCACCGCCGCGCTCGCCTGAGACGTTCCTCTTGCTGAAAAACTGGCATTCGTTACATTTTTCCCATGAACTATCGTGTCAGACTCATCGAAACGGACGAGGGTTGGTCAGCTTCCTGCCTCGACTTAGCAGGATGCCATTCCCAAGGGGCCGACCGTGCCGAAGCGCTCGACTCCATTCGTGGGGCGATCGCCGATTGGCTGGCCGTCGAAGCCGAGGAAACCGGCATTAAAAGTGCCGAAACCATCGAAATCGCAGTCTGATGCCGAAGCTCCCGGGAGTGAGCCAGAAGGATGCGGTCCGGGTTTTTCAGAAGCTAGGTTTCCGAATCGCCCGTGAATCCGGGCACATCGTCATGAGCAATGGCAAAGTCCGACTAACGATACCCCGTCACAATCCCATCAACTCTCTAACCATGGGAGCCATCGCCAAAGACGCGGGACTCTCACCGGAAGAATTTCGAAATCTACTCTGAACGCCTCGTCGATCATCGTTCATCCTCATCCCTCATAGATCCTTTCCCATGCCCTACCTCGTCACCATCGGTCTTGAAGTCCACTGCCAGGTCAACGCGCGGACCAAAATGTTCTGCGCCTGCCGCACCTCGTTCGGCGACACGCCGAACACCCACACCTGCCCGGTGTGTCTCGGAATGCCCGGAGCGCTGCCCGTGCTCAACCGCGAGGCCATCGAGAAGACGCTGCTCACGGGACTGATGCTCGGCTGCGGCTCGCCGGAAATTTCCAAGTGGGACCGGAAAAATTACTTCTATCCGGACATGCCGAAGAACTATCAGACCACCCAGATGGATCTTCCCCTCTGCATCGGTGGCGGCGTCCCGCTTTACGATCACTGCTATCCTACCGACGCCCGCAAATCCATCGTCAACCCTGCCAAAAAGGTCCGCCTCAACCGCATCCACCTTGAGGAGGACGTCGCGAAATCCACCCACCTCGGCAGCTCGTCGCTGATCGATTTTAACCGCGCCGGCACACCGCTGATGGAGATCGTCACCGAGGCCGATCTCGAATCCGGCGAGGAGGCCTTCGCCTACGTCCGATCGCTGCAAATGATCCTCCAGCAAGGAGGCGTCTCCGATGCCGACATGGAGAAAGGCCAGCTCCGATGCGATGTGAATATCTCGCTGCGCAGGAAGCCCGAGGAACCGTTAGGCCAGAAGGTCGAACTCAAAAACCTCAACTCCATTTCCGCCATTCGCCGCGCGATTCACTTCGAGATCCAGCGCCAGACCGAAGACATGGACCGCGGCCTGCCGCAAATCCAGTCCACCCGCCGCTGGGACGACGACCGCGGCGAAACCCAGATGATGCGCACCAAGGAGGACGCCCACGATTACCGCTACTTCTCCTGCCCCGATCTCCTGCCCATCGAAACCGCGCCGCTGTTAGCCAGGGTGCGCCCGCTGGTCCCCGAGCTGCCGCACCAACTTGCCGAACGCTTCGAGCACGAACTCGGCGTCACCACCTACGACGCCGCCGTCCTTTCGTCCGACAGACACCTTGCCGCCTATTTCGAGGCCGTCACCGACCCCGCCATCCCCGGCAAGAAGGTCGCCAATTTCATTATCAACAACCTGCTGGGCACGCTGAATGAACGCAGCCTCGGCATCGACGCGTGTCCGGTCTCCCCCGCAAAACTTCGCGCGCTGCTGTTGTTAGTGGAACACGGCACGCTTGCGGCAAGCCAGGCCAAAGAAATCTTCACCTTACTTTTTGACAGTCCGGATCAGGAACCGTCCGCCATCGCGGATTCGCTGGGCTTCAAACCCGCCGAAGCCGGAGCCCTCGAATCCCTTTGCGACGAGGCCATCGCCAACAACCCGACCGAAGCCGCCGCGATCAAGGCCGGCAACGAGAAGCTTCTCAACTTTCTAACCGGCCAAGTGATGAAAGCGGCCGCCACCAAGCCGAATCCGAAGCAAGTCACCGAACTGCTGCGGGCACGATTACTGTGAAACACCAATGTTCCCCGAGTTCGCATATTCCCTCTATCAAGCTTTCGAGCGCGAAGGCATCCCGCTCTTGCTCGCGGGTGGCTGGGCGGTGTGTCACCACGGCTACACGCGCTATACGAACGATATCGATTGGGTTTGCTCCCGGGCCGATGAAACCCACGCCTTGGATCTCATGCGATCGCTCAATTTCGAGATTGTATTTGAGACGATGGCCACCCGTTTCCGACACAAAAAACACTTAGATTTGTTACCCGTCGACTTGCTGTGGGTAAGTGCTGAAACGTTCGCCAAAATGGCGGCTACCGATCAAAGAACAGGACCGCGGGTTGACATGCCGGTGATTAATTTCGAATCATTGCTTGCCATGAAGCTTCATGCCTTGAAGGACGACAAGGAAAGGGACGGCAGAGACATGCTGGACATCCGGCTGCTCTTGAAGGAGAACAAGGATGTGATGACCGATGAACATCTTCGCGAAATTTGCGAACGATTCGCAGGTCCTAATGCCTACAATCTCATCCGCATGATATCATGAATGTCCTTGATCTCGAGTTCCCGGATTTTTCAGACCACCCGCCGCCGCCAAAGCTAAACTTCGAGCAATATCAACGGTGGATCTGCGAAGGAATTGTCCCGATGCTCGCCCGCGAGGGGAAGATGAGCCCTGAACATCTCATCGCCGATTTTATGCGTAGCGAGGGACGTCAAACCGAAGAATGGCCGGACTTCGGGGCGCGATGGGATTTGGATAGATAAAAAACGGCGGGCCTTTGCAGGTCCGCCGTAAGATTAAGTGCTTATGGCAACGATGCCTATCTCACTTGTTGAGCACTTTGAGCTTCTTGATGCCGAAGACGGCGTCGTCGCCCAGTTCTTCCTCGATGCGGAGGAGCTGGTTGTATTTCGCGATCCTGTCCGAGCGGCTCATGGAACCAGTCTTGATCTGGCCGCAGTTGGTGGCGACGGCGAGGTCGGCGATGGTGCTGTCTTC
>JANMSI010000160.1:0-23370 GCA_031389115.1 Akkermansiaceae bacterium | reverse complement strand
TGACGATCAGCGCGAAGCCTTGAAATCGGGCATTTTTACGTGGGTTTGTTTTCATCGGAAATGGGCTTTTGGGTTAATTGACAAATTAAAAAGTGGTCGGTTCGAGTCGATGAGAAACCGTATAACGCAGCATTAATGCAGTCACAATGTAAATTTTCTAACCAATGTAATTTTTCAGTTCCTAGGGGTTTGATGTCTTAAAACCCTTGCCGGTGGCTGATTCCGCCCTCCCAACCCGCGTTTCAGACGCCATCTCAACTCCATCGCGATTTTGTGCAAGAAAACTGATTCATCGAAACTGGGGGGGAGGGGTCCGACCGTTCATTGGCAGCGCAATGTATTCGCTCTCGTGGAGGACGGAAGGCTTTTGTTTGGTGAGCAGCAACCAGCATTCGCGGGCGGTTCCGATGACGATGATCGCGACGAAAACGAGAAAACTGGCGGTGATGACCACGTCGATGCGGGCATTGAGGAGTGCGGTTTTCGCGGCTTCCAAGGGAGGGCCGTGCAGCCCGGCAGCTATCTTTGCCTCCAGGCTCCGGATCGCGGGGTAGAAGCCTGCGGCGTTTGCGGAGAATAATTTCAGATAGCCCGCTGAGAACGTCACAACCGTGAGGAATAGCATCGGGATGACGGTGACCCAGCAATAGCGCGCCTTGCCCATTTTGATCAGGACGACGGTGCCGAGGCAGAAGGCGATAACAGAAAGCAACTGGTTGGAGATGCCAAAGATCGGCCAGAGGTTCTTGGCGATGCCGGCGGGGTCAAGTGCGCCCTGATAAAGGAAAAAGCCCCACGCGGAAACGAGCAGGCCGGTGGCCAGAATATTTCCCAGCCACGAGTCGGTCCTGCCGAGTCGCGGGGAGATATTTCCCAACAAATCCTGCAGGATAAAACGACCGACGCGCGTCCCCGCATCGAGGGTGGTGAGGATGAACAGCGCCTCGAACATGATCGCAAAGTGATACCACAGCGACAGCGCGGTATTTCCCGGGATGACCTTGGCGAACATCTGCGCCATGCCGACGGCAAAGGTGGGCGCACCGCCGACCTTGCCGATCATGTTCGGTTCGCCGAGATCCTTGGCGAGCTGCTGCATGTGGGCCTCGGTGACGGCGTATTCCGGGCCGTAGGAATTGATGGTCGCGATCTGGGCGGTGACGGCGGCGGCGTCGTTGGGGTCGATGGGGGAGTTGATCGCGAAATACTCGCCGGGCTGGAGGGCGCAGGCGGCGATGATGGCCATCAGCGCGACCAGCATTTCCACGACCATCGCGCCGTAGCCGATGAGGCGGATGTCCTTCTCGCGGGCCAGCAGTTTTGGGGTGGTCCCGGAGGCAATGAGCGAGTGGAAACCGCTGACCGCCCCGCAGGCGATGGTAATGCAGACGAAAGGAAACACCGGACCGGGGACGACGAACCCGCCCCCGCTCACAAACGGCGTGATCGCCGGCATTTGCAGCGGCGGTGCGAGGATGACGATGAAAATCCCCAGCACGGCGACAGTGCCGAGCTTCATGAACGTGCTGAGATAATCCCGCGGGGCTAACAACATCCACACCGGGAGAACGCTGGCGGCGAAGCCGTAAATCATGATCGCCCAAGCGAGCTCGGTGGACTTGAGGGTGAGCGCGGCGGTCCATTCCGGTGATAGATATTTCCCGCCGATGACTGCGGCGAAGAGACCAAGCACGCCGAAGACCGAGGCGGCGGTGACACTGACTTTCCCGCTCTTGATCATGCCGCCCATGATGAAAGCCAGCGGGATGGTGCAGGCGATGGTGAAAAGGCCCCACGGGCTTTCGGCCAACGCTTTAACGACCACCAGCCCGAGCACGGCTAACAAAATCGTCATGATCGCCAGCAGGCTGATCATCGCAATGAGACCGATGAATGGATTCAGTTCCTCCTTGAGCATCTGCCCGAGGGATTTTCCGTTTCGCCGCATGGAGGCGAAGAGGATGATGGCATCGTGCACGCCACCGCCGAGGGTGGCTCCGACGAGAATCCAAAGCGTGCCGGGAAGGTAGCCGAACTGCGCTGCCAGCACCGGTCCGACCAGCGGCCCGGGTCCCGCGATGGCGGCGAAATGGTGGCCGAAGACGACCCACTTCGGTGTGGGAACGAAGTCCTTGCCATCGCTGCAAGTCACCGCGGCGGGCGCGCGGTTGTCATCGATGGTGAGCACCTTGGCCATTAGCCAGGCGGAGTAGAACCGATACGCGACGGCGAACGTGCAAACGCCCGCGATGACCAGCCAGAGCGCGTTGACGGGTTCATTGCGCTGGAACGCGGCGACGCTGACAGCGGTGGCTCCGAGCAGGGAAACGACGAGCCAGAGAAGGATGCGGAAAAATCGAGGCATGGGGGGAAAGTCAGGGTTTCGATTGTTCGATGCGGGCGCGATCGGCTTCCAGCAGAGCTTTAAGTTGCTCCGCGCTGGGCAGCGCCACGAGATAGCGGGAGACGAACAGTTTCGCGTCCATCCCGGCGGTGGCGAATTCCACATCCGTGCGTTCCTTTCCGCTGCAAAGGATGATGCCGACCGGCGGATGATCGCCCTCGGCCATCTGGTTTTCCTTGAACCAGTTTACGTAGAAATTCATCTGCCCGGCGTCCTCGTGTTTGAAGGCGCGGATTTTCAAATCGATCAGCACATGGCAGCGCAGCAGGCGGTGATAGAAAACCAGGTCCACCCGGTGATGGCGGTTGCCGGTGGTGATGCGGAACTGCCGGGCTTCGAAACAAAAGCCGTTGCCGAGTTCCAGCAGGAAGCGTTGCAAATGATCCAGCAATGCCATTTCCAGATCGTTCTCGGAATACGCCGGCCGGTCTGCCAATCCGGCGAACTCCAGAATGTAGGGGTCGCGGATGAGGTCTTCGATGCTCTCGCGCGGTTCTTGTTTTCGCGCCCGTTCGATGACCGCCTTCTTGTTGGTGGACAGGCCGGTGCGTTCGTAGAGCAGGGATTCGATTTGGCGCTGGAGCTGGCGCACGGACCATTGGCTTTTCAGGCATTCGTTTTCGTAGAACGCACGTTTCCAAGGGTCTTCGATTCGGAGAAGTTCTTGGAGTTTGCTCCAGGAAAACCGGAGTAGGAGGTGAGGGGAAAGCGGAGTGGGCAATTCGGGGGTCAGTGACCCCCGAATTGGAGTGATTGCTTCGGTCACTCCAGATTCGGCAGACGGTGTCTGCCGCATTGAGGAACTCAATTCCGTAGTCGGTGAATACGGAATTGCGGGGTGCTGCAGGGTTCCGAGCAATTCGTCAGACACTGTCTGACGAATTGCGGGATAGGCATGAAAGACCAAGCGGCACAGCTTCAATGTCGTGAATCCCATCCCCTTTACCTTTCGTTTCTCCAGATCCCCAGCCAGCCGCTCCAGCAGCTTTGTCCCATACTTCGCCCGGTCGCTGCCGTTCTGCTCGTATTCCACGAGATACGCTCCCACCAGCCAGTTGCGGATCACCAGCCACTGGTTCACGGCGGCTGCGGCGCGGTGGACGGCCTGCTCGCTGGCGGAATGGATGGCAGTTACGAGATGGCCGTAATCCAGATGGCCGGTCTTCGGAGTGCTGGGTTTGGCGGCGGCCTGTTTCTTCGCGGGCATGGGCGAAATTCAGCGAAACGAGCATGTTGCGTCGAGCGCGGAGTTGAGGGAATCCGGTTTGGGGCTTGGAAGTTTTTTCTCGGGAGATTCTTCTGAAGCGGTGGACGCGATCCGAATCCGTGGCGCACGGCAGCACAATTTGAAGAACATCGACGTGGACATCCCGCGGGGGAAACTCGTGGTGATCACGGGGCCGAGCGGGTCGGGGAAATCGTCGCTGGCATTTCACACGCTGTATGCTGAGGGCCAGCGGCGGTATGTGGAATCGCTGTCGGTCTATGCGCGGCAGTTTTTGGACCAGTTAGAGAAACCGGATGTGGATATGATCGAGGGGCTGAGTCCGGCGATCGCGATCGAGCAGCGCGGCGGGGGGCTGAACCCACGCTCGACGGTGGCGACGGCGACGGAGATTTACGACTACCTGCGCGTGCTGTGGGCGGCGGCGGGGATTCCGCACGATCCGGTGACGGGCGAGCGGCTGAAGCGGATGAGCGCGGCGGACATTGTGAACGTGCTGGCGGCGCTGGAGGAGGGCACCAAGGTAGTTTTGTTAGCCGCGCTGCCGAAGGAGGAGCTTGGGGAACCGGCGAGGTTGTTAGGCGACTTGCAGCGGCAGGGTTACATCCGGGTGAGGGTGGATGGCGAGGTTTTGGAAATCGAGGAGGCGGCGGCGAAATGGCCGGAAAACCCGGTGGCGGTGGAGATCGTGGTGGACCGTTTTGTCATCCGGCCGGGCGTGGAATCGCGGCTGGCGGACTCGGTGGAAACGGCGCTGCGGCTGTGCGGCGCGGAGGCACGGGCGGCGATTCAAGAGCCGGATCAGGACGCGTGGCGGGATCTGGCGTTCCAGACCTCGTATCGGAATCCGCGGACGGGGTTCATCGTGGAGGAACTTTCGCCGAAGCATTTTTCCTTCAACTCGCATCTAGGAGCCTGCGAGGCGTGCGAGGGCCTGGGGACGGAGATGTTTTGCGATCCGGCTTTACTATCAGATGGTGAGAATGCGGAGAAAACGTTGAAACGATATCGGGAGGCGAAGTCTGAAATCACGCGGCGGAAGTTGGCGAAGTTCATGGCGCACCGGCCGTGTGGCATCTGCGAGGGCAAGCGGTTGAAGCCGGAGTGGCTGGCGGTAAAGATCGAGGGCGCTGCAGGCGAGTGGATGGGAATTCAGGATTTCTGTGAGCTGAGCGTGGGGGACGCGAAGCGCTGGATCGAGGGATTCAAGCCGGATCCGGCGAAGGCGGAGGTTTGCAAACGGTTGGCGAATGATGTGCGGACACGGCTGGCGTTTCTCGAAGAAGTAGGGCTGGACTACCTGACCTTGCAACGGACGAGCGGAACTCTATCAGGCGGGGAGGCGCAGCGGATTCGCCTGGCGACGCAGTTGGGCGCGGGGCTTTCCGGGGTGATCTACGTGCTGGATGAGCCGAGCATCGGGCTTCACGCGGCGGACACGGCGCGGTTGATCGGCGCGCTGACGCGGTTGCGGGATTTGGGAAACACGGTGGTAGTGGTGGAACACGATGAGGAAATCATCCGCGCGGCGGATTGGTTGATCGACATCGGGCCGGGAGCGGGGGCGGCGGGCGGGGAGTTGTTGGCGGCGGGGGTGCCGATGGAGATTGTTTCGCAGACGGGCGAGTGGTTGAGGGGGAGAAACCAGAGGCAAGAATCCAGATTCAAGAAGGAGAAGAGCGGAGAGTTGGTGATCCGCGGGGCGCGGGAGCACAATTTGCGGAATCTGGATGTGGCGATTCCGCTGGGGCGGTTGGTTTGTTTGAGCGGGCCGAGCGGCAGCGGGAAATCCACGCTGGCAGATGACATCCTGCGGCGGGCGCTGGCGCGGCATTTTAACGGCTCGGGCGAGGCTCCGGGCAAGCATGACGGGATCGACGGGCTGGAACTGATCGAGAAATGCGTGGTGGCGGATCAGTCGCCGATCGGCCGCAGCCCGCGTTCGAATCCGGCGACGTTCACCGGGGTGTTCGATCTGGTGCGCGACCTTTTCACAAAACTCAATCTATCGAAACAACGCGGCTACGGCCCGGGTCGTTTCAGTTTCAATGCCGCGGGTGGGCGTTGTGAGCGTTGTCAGGGAAACGGGCGTCTGAAAATCGAGATGCACTTCCTGCCGGACGCGTGGGTGCCATGTCCGGCATGCGGCGGGCGGCGGTTCAACCGCGAGACGCTGGAGGTAACTTATAAGGGGAAATCCATCGCGGACGTGCTGGCTCTATCCGTTGGCGATGCCCGCGCGTTTTTCCGACCGATTCCGAAAATCCACCGCATCCTGGAAACTCTTGAAGAGCTCGGCCTCGGCTATTTGCAACTCGGCCAGCCCGCGAACACGCTTTCCGGTGGCGAGGCGCAGCGGCTGAAACTGGCGGTCGAACTGGCGCGTCCGCAAGCACCGCACACGCTCTATCTGTTTGATGAGCCGACGACCGGCCTCCACTTCGGCGATGTGGAAAAACTGCTCGCCGCGTTTTTCCGACTCCGTGACGCGGGCCACAGCGTGCTGGTGGTGGAGCATCATTTGGACGTCATCGCCGCGTCGGACTGGGTGATCGAACTCGGTCCCGGTGGCGGAATCCACGGCGGAAACCTGGTGGCGGAAGGCCCGCCAGCAGTGATTCGCGCTCGCAAAGATTCTCCTACCGGCAAGGCGCTTGCGCGTCGGAAATGACCGGGATTTTTTAAATTTCCGATGGACAATTCCCGTCGCTCCCCTTACCGACTCCGTCTCTCGGATGGGCACCCGCCCGTCAAGAACCCAGGCAGTGTAGCTCAGCGGTAGAGCAGAGGACTCATAAGCCTTTGGTCGGCGGTTCAAATCCGCCCCCTGCCACGGTTTCTTGCGAACGAAGCCAGAAAAACTCAGGCGAGAATGCCTTTGACGATTTTTGACCCCGGTTTGGTGATGTTGGTGAGGCGTTGGGGCGCGCCTTGGGAGGGGTAGGTCAGCTTTTCGTGATCGAAGCCCATTAGGTGGAGCATGGTGGCATGGAGGTCATGCACTGAAACCTTGTCGGTCATGGCTTCATAACCGATGGGGTCGGTCTCGCCGTGGGTCATGCCGGGTTTCACGCCGCCGCCGGCCATCCAGATGGTGAAACCTCCCGGATTGTGATCGCGGCCGATGAAGGCCATTTCCGCTCCGCCGCGGTTTTCCTGCATCGGTGTGCGGCCGAATTCGCCGCCCCAGACGACGAGGGTGTCCTCTAGCAGGCCCCGTTGTTTTAGATCGGTGAGCAGCGCGGTCATGGCCTGATCGATTTCGCGGCATTGATCGCTAAAACCTTTGTTGAGCGCTTCACTAGCCGATGCGCCGTGGGAATCCCAGCCTGCGTGGAAGAGCTGGATGTAGCGGACGCCGCGCTCGGCCAGGCGGCGGGCTAACAGGCAGTTGTTGGCGAAGGATTCCTTGCCGGGTTCGGTACCGTAGAGCTGGTGGGTGGCTTCGTTCTCCTGTTTGAGATCGAAGGCGTCGGTCGCATGCATCTGCATGCGATAGGCCATTTCATACTGGGCGATGCGGGTGACAGTTTCGGGATCGCCGACTTCTTCGGCCACTTTCCGGTTCAGGCGGTCCAGAGTATCGAGCGAGCGGCGGCGGAGGCCGCGTGAGATGCCTGCCGGGTTGTCCAGATAGAGCACCGGTTCGCCCTTGGAGCGGCATTGCACGCCTTGGAAAACGGAGGGGAGATAGCCGGAACCCCAGATGGATTTCCCGGCGTCCGGATTGTTTCCGCCCGAGGTGAGAACGATGAATCCGGGCAGGTTCTGGTTTTCCGAACCCAGGCCGTACGTCGCCCATGCGCCGATGGAGGGCGCGCCGAGGTTCTGCGATCCAGTGTGCAGGAGCAATTGGGCGGGGGCGTGATTGAACTGGTCCGTATGCATCGATTTGATGAAGCAGACGTCATCGACCACCGTGGAAAAATGGGGCAGGCGGTCGGACACCCAGGCTCCGGACTGGCCGTGCTGTTTGAAATCAAACTGCGGCCCTAACATTTTTGGAACGCCCTGAATGAATGCGAATTGTTTGCCTTCGAGAAATTCCTGCGGGCACTCGCGGCCATTCAGTTTTTGGAGCTCGGGTTTGTAATCGAACAGCTCGTGCTGCGAAGGCGCGCCGGACATGTGCAGATAGATGACCCGTTTCGCCTTGGCGGTAAACTGGGGTAGCGTCGTAGCCAAGGAATTCGACGGATCCGACTGCAACGTGCCGGCTGCCCCCCATGCGCGTCCGCCTTGGGCTGCGAGCCACATCGCGCCGAGGCCGGTGGTGCATTTCGAGAGGAAATGGCGGCGGGTCAGATGTTGAAGTTCGGCGTGTCCGAGCTGTTGGAAATCTTCGGGAGTCATGATCCTAACGGTTGAGAGCGGAGTCGAGGTTGAGGATGGTGTTGGCGGTGAGGACCATTGCCGCCGCTTCCGGGGTGGTTCCGAGTTTTGCGGCTTCGCCGGGATTGTTTCGATAATCCGCGGCGGCTTCCGTATGGAGCGCCACCAACTCGGCGACGATCCCGGTGGACGGCGGCTGCTGGGTGCAAAGTTCGTAGCCGAACGCCAATTGGTTTTCCAGAGATCCCGAGTGGGTTTCCATCCGTCGGGCGAGGCCTTGTGCGAACTCCATGTGCGCTGGATCATTGAGAGTCACAAGAGCCTGAAGCGGCGTATTGCTGGCGATCCGGCGCGGGCCGCAGAGGTCGCGGCTCGGCGCGTCGAATGTTAGGAATCCTGGAAACGCGCTTGTCCGTTTGTGAAATGTGTAGATGGCCCTCCGGTAGCGATCTTCTCCGGTGGATTCACTCCACTTGGCGTTGTTGTAAATCGAGCTCCACACGCCGTCCGGCTGGGGAGGGAAAACCGGGGTGCCATACATTTTCGGCGAGAGCATCCCTGAGACCGAAAGCGCCTGGTCCCTTACCATCTCCGCAGACAAGCGCTGCCGCGGGCCACGGGCGAGAAGCCGGTTTGCGGGATCTCTCTCCACTAACGATTTCGGTGCCCGGTGAGTTTGGCGGTAAGTGGACGAGAGGACGATTTCCCTCAACATGGACTTCACCGACCACCGGTGATAATTGGAAAACCGCAACGCGAGGTGATCCAACAGCTCCGGATGGCTGGGCGGTGTTCCCGAGATCCCGAAGTCCTCGCTCGTTTCCACGATACCGGTTCCGAAGAGTTCGCCCCACAGCCGGTTGACCATGACCCGCGAGGTCAGGGGATTTTCAGGATTGGCGATCCATCGCGCCATATCCAATCGATCCATGGCGTTGTCTGAAACCGTTCCGCCCAGTAATTTCGGCACACCTGCACTGACCGGTTGCTCTTTGGAAAGCCGGTTGCCCCGAGCGAAGATCCGGGTTTCCCGTGCCGGGCGCCCGACCATGACCGGGACAAGGGTGCCGGTCATCGAGTCGTATTGCTCTGCCATTTGTTTGCGTTCCTGCCCCATCGCCACTCGTTGCGGATCGTTGACGAGAGTTTCCCACGCGGGGCGATCGGATAGTCCGATAGAAAACCGGCGGACAGGCAGCGCTTGATTGCCGGCTGTTTCCGCATTCTGGGTCATTGAAATTTCTAGCAACGATCCCGGAGCGGCGATGACGGGCTTCTCGGGCACGAACACAAACCAACGCGGTCCCTCCAGCTTGGGAAATCCGCCGACGTTCCCAGCCGGATGGGGCTCGTGCGGCTCGCTGAAACGATCGACGAACACCTCTTTCATCACCACGGGACTCACCGAACCGTCGGGACTTCTAACATTCACTTCGAATGCGGTAACGAACGAACCGCGCTCGGGCCATTTCTTGGGATCGTTGCTATCGGGCAGAATATCCAGCCGGAGACTCCTGAAGCTGCGCGCGGGACCGGAGACCCTATGGATGTTTCCTTTCGGCAAAGTGCCCTCGCTGCTGATGAGGCCACCTTCGTGTACGGTTAGGCTGCCATGGCTGGGCTCTACCGAAGTCGGAATGAATGCCTCCCAGGTGGTGGGATCCTCAGTCAGGATTCGCCCGGCGTTGTTGAGCGTTTCCCTTAGAGTTCGAAGTCGTGTTTCCAAGTCGGATGCGACTGCGGTTTCATCGGGATTTCCCATGATTTTCATCCGTGGATGATCGTCATCCTGATCGCAATCCGCCGTCTGGTTGAAAAATGCGGTGAACTTATAGAACTCTTCATGCTCGATCGGATCGTAAGGATGGGAGTGACACTGCACACAGCCGAAGGTGGTCGCCTGCCACGTCGTCCAAGTGGTGTTCGTGCGATCGATGACAGCGGCGACCCTGAATTCCTCATCGTCCGTGCCGCCCTCGGTATTGGTCTGCGTGTTCCGGTGAAATGCAGTCGCCAGCCGTTGCTCGGCGGAGGCGTTCGGCAATAAATCGCCGGCGAGCTGCTCGACGGTGAATTGGTCGTATGGCTTGTCTTCGTTAAAAGCGCGAATGATCCAGTCTCGATAAGGCCAAATGTCGCGCTGCGGATCTTTTTCAAATCCAAACGTGTCCGAATACCTTGCGAGATCCAGCCAGACCGCCGCCCATCGCTCACCATAGGCGGGCGAAGCTAACAGTCGGTCAACGGCCGCATCCCTCGCGGCACGCGGATCAGCCGACGAGGTAAACAAGTCGAGCTCGCTGGCTGTCGGCGGAAGGCCGGTGAGGTCGAAGCTTGCCCGTCTGAGCCACTCGCCAGGTGCGGCCTCGGGTGCAGGTGTTAGCTTTTCGTTCTCAAGCCGGCTCAGCACGAACCCATCGAGCGGGACAGCGGGCCATTGACCGTTAGAAACCTGAGGAAGTGCGTTTTCCACCGGGGGCACGAACGCCCAATGATTCTTCCACTTCGCACCTTGGGCGATCCAGTTTTCGATCAGGACGATCTCGGGTTCCGCCAGCCGCGGGCCGTGTTTTGGCTTCGGCATGATTTCATCCGGGTCCGCGCTCCGGATTCTGCGCACCATTTCCGATTCCCCGGGATTTCCCGGAACGATGGGAAATTTCCCGGACTCAGCCTCTCCCAGCGCTTTTTCCCGATAGATGAATGAGACATTGCCCGCTTCCTTCACCCCGCCGTGGCATGACGTGCAGTGTTTCGTTAGAATGGGGCGGATGTCCCGACTGAAATCAATTTCATCAGCGGCGGATGCAAGCGCGATGAACGGACTGATCAATATCCATCCCGTTCTTGGAAATTTGAGTCGATTCATGGGTGCGGGAAATCCGTAGAGGCGCAGTGGAAGCGTTGACGGATCATTCACCAGCCTCAAATTCTGCGAATGGTCCAATCATCTCCCGAATGGGGGATAGGGGTGAGGTTGCGGGATGCTGCGAGAATCCGAGAGACTTTGCAGGAGCAATGCACCGATTCGGGTCTTGCGGATTCTTGTGCATGAACTAGGAAAAACCATGGATCGCAGGGAGCTAATGAAACTGATGGCGCTTACGTTGGGAGGATCGATCTCCCTTCCAGAAAGCGTCTTCGCGCAAATCGCCGGGCCGCTTGACCTTGGCAAGCTGAAATTTTTCACCCCGGCCGAGCGCGCGCTGGTGGCAGTCGTCACGGAGACGATCATCCCTGAGACCGATACGCCGGGAGCGATCACGGCGGGTGTTCCGGGCTGGTTGGAATTGCTGGTGCAGGACTGTTTCCCTCCAGAAGACCAGGATGTGATCCGCAAGGGGCTGGCCAAGCTGGAGAAGGATTGTGCCGGGCAGTTCAGCAAGGGATTTGCGGAATTAGCGGTTGAGGACCGAATCGGCGTGCTCACCCAACTTGAGACCGAGGCGAAGCAAGCCGGCGATTCCCAGGCTTTTATCCGGCAATTCAAAGAGTTGACAAAGTTCACCTTCGTCAATTCCGAAGCGGGTGCCACCAAGGCGTTCGATTTCGTGTTGATACCTGGAAAATGGGACCCGGCCGCAGATTTGGTGCCGGGCCAAAAAGCTTACTCGATGTGAAATTATGAATCTCAATTTAAAGGGCAAGGCAGGGCATACGTTTGATGCCATCGTGGTGGGATCGGGCATGTCCGGAGGTTGGGCCGCCAAGGAACTTTGCCAAAAAGGCTTGAAGACTCTCCTTCTCGAACGCGGCCGCGATCTCAAACACATCGAGGGCTACACCACGGCCCAAAGTGCCCCGTGGCAGCTTTCCCATCAGAACAAGCCGACCCGCGAGATGTTGGAAAAACAGAATGTCCAGCAGCGCACCGGCTACACCGTGAATGCGTCTCACGGCCAGTATTTCGTCAATGACAAGGAACATCCTTACATTGAAGAGCAGCGTTTCGACTGGATGCGCGGCTATCACAAGGGCGGTCGCTCGCTCTTGTGGGGCAGGCAGAGTTACCGGCTGTCGGCCATCGACCTTGAGGCAAATGCCAAGGACGGCCATGGAACTCCTTGGCCGATCAACTACGCGGAACTCGCTCCATGGTACGACTACGTGGAGCGATTTGCCGGCATCAGCGGCTCGATGGAAGGCCTCGACATCCTGCCAGACGGAGTTTTCCAACCACCGATGGGACTGACTCCGGCCGAGCTGGATCTTAAAAAATCGGTGGAAGCGAAGTGGCCCGGCCGCAAGGTCATCCCAGGCCGCGTCGCGCATCTAACCGCGCCCACCCCGGAGCAACTCGCGCTGGGCCGCTCGGCGTGCATGTATCGGAGTCTGTGCATGAGAGGCTGTCCATTCGGCGCGTATTTCAGCAGCCAGTCGGCGACGTTAAAAGCGGCTGAAATAACCGGCAACCTGACGCTCAGGCCGCATTCCATCGTTCACTCCGTAATCTTCGACGACCAAACCAACAAAGCGGTCGGCGTGCGGTTGATTGACGAACTCACCCTCGAAACCACCGAGTATTTCGCCAAAATCATTTTTCTCAACGCCTCGACGGTCGCTTCAACTTCCATCCTCATGAATTCGAAGTCATCGCGCTTCCCGGATGGCATGGACGAGAGCGGAGAACTCGGGCGCAACCTGATGGACCACCATCTCGGCGTGGGGGCTGGCGGAACCCTGGACGCCCACCCGGACAAAACCACCTACGGCCGGCGACCTAACGGATTCTATATCCCGCGTTTCCGGAACTATTCCGAGAAATCCAATCAGAACTATCTACGCGGCTACGGCTATCAGGGCGGCGGCAACCGGCAGAACTGGACCCGTCAGATTGACGGATTCGGGGTCGATTTTAAAAAGGAACTGACCTCCCACGGACCCTGGCATGTCGGCATGGGCGGTTTCGGCGAGTGCCTGCCCTATCACGAAAACCGGATTTATCTTCACGCGGACCGCAAGGACAAGTGGGGTCTTCCGCTCGTCGTCGCGGATGCCGCGTTCCGGGAAAACGAGATCAATATGCGGCTCGACATGCGCAGCGACGCGGTCGAGATGCTGGAAGCCATGGGTGCGAAGAATATTGGCAGCGGCAATGAAAAGCCATCCATCGGCCTCGGCATTCATGAAATGGGCACGGCCCGCATGGGCAGCTCGGCCAAGAACTCGGTCCTCAATTCTTGGAATCAAGTGTGGGGTGCGCCCAATGTCTTCTGCACCGACGGCTCCGCGATGACCTCGGCGGGCTGCCAGAATCCCTCGCTCACCTACATGGCGCTCACCGCCCGCGCCGCGGACCATGCCGTGAGCGAGATGAGGAAAGGAAATATCTGAGCCTGCCAGGATCGGACTGCTCCGACATGTCTCAGCAGTCCATCCACCAGCCGTGCCTCCATGAAATTTCTGCTCCTCTTCTTCTGCACATTCGGCTGCCTGAAGCTCCCGGCAGCGGAAACCGAACAGCGACTGCTCTACGTCGCCGTGCCGGGCATTCGCAACTATCTCGAGTTCGGCGGCCACGGCGTGCTCGTTTTCGACATCGACCAGGGCCACAAGTTCCTCCGTCGGATTCCCACCGCCGGCCTCGATGAAAACGGCAGGCCCCGCAATGTGAAGGGCATCTGCGCCCACGCCGGGACACGGCGGCTTTTCATCAGCACCACCCACACGCTCACCAGTCTCGATCTCGTCACGGAAAAGGTGCGTTGGGAGAAGCCGTTCGAGGGCGGCTGCGACCGCATGTCCATCACCGCGGACGGCCGGGAAATCTATCTGCCTTCCCTCGAAAAGGACTTCTGGAACGTCGTCGATGCCGACACCGGCGGCATCGTCCGGCGCATCGAGACGCCCGGCGCCGGCGCTCACAACACCGTCGTCGATGTCAGCGGAAAGCACGCCTATCTAGCCGGACTGCGTTCGCCGATCCTCCGCGTGGTGGACACGAAATCGCGCGAGATCGTCAAATCCGTCGGCCCTTTCAGCTCGGGCATCCGGCCCTTCACCGTCAACGGCGCGGGCACGCGGTGCTTTGTGAACGTGGACGGCCTGCTTGGGTTCGAAACCGGCAACCTCGTCACCGGAGAAATGCTGCACCGCGTGGAGGTGAGTGGTTTCCAGATGGGCGCGGTCAAGCGCCACGGCTGCCCCAGCCACGGCGTCGGACTCACTCCAGATGAAAAGGAAGTCTGGGTCGTGGACGGCCACAATCAGCACGTCCATTACTTCGATGCCTCCGTCCAGCCGCCCAAACAACTCGGCAGCATCAAGCTGCGCGACGATCCGGGCTGGGTCACCTTCAGCCTCGACGGCCGCCACGCCTATCCCTCCACCGGCGAAGTGATCGACGTCGCCAGCCACTGGATCGTGGCAAAGCTCGAGGATGAGGAGGGCCGTCAGGTCGGCAGTGAGAAGCTGCTGCAGATCGACTTCGCCAATGGCCAGCCGGTCCGCAACGGCGACCAGTTCGGACTCGGCCGCGTGCGATGAGGACCACTTTTCCCTTCTTCGAATTCGCCCCCGGATCTCCCAAATGGGGGACGATTGTCGAGTTGCTGACTCCATTGCTGGCGGCACAATTCACGTTCTCAGTTCACGCCATCCGAATTTATCATGACGTTCTCAAAACATTGTTTCCTTACCCTTGCCGGTTTGTCTGCTTGCTTTCCAATGGCTCGCGCGCAGGACGCCGCACCGCTTCCACTCGTAGGCCACTGGACTTTGGACGATGTGGACGGCGTGCTCAAAGACAGCGGCCCGAACAAGCTCAACGGCAAGCTCAATGGCGCGACTTCGGTCAATGGGAAAATTGCCAAAGCACTTCAGTTCAAGGACGGGTCGAGCACCCGCATCGACAACAATCCAATCCTCAATGGCGCGGATAAATTCACGCTCAGTCTGTGGATGAAGATCGACAAGCCCGCAGACCAGCCCGCCGGAGTCGTTTCAAAAAGGGATCAGAATTCACCGGGACCTTACATCCTGTCCGTGGGCAAGGAAAACCGCCTGGGATGCGAGGGCTTCGATGGCTCGAACTGGTTTGGCCTCTGGCCGGAGACCCAGATGCCGGTCGCCCGGTGGTTCCACGTCGCGCTCACCTATCGGCAGGGAGACAAGGTCCGGATCTATCAGGACGGCAGGGAAATCGGCTCGGCCGACGCACCTAGAGCCATGGCCGCCAACGACCAGGGCCTGAATTTCGGCAAGGATCCATTCCGCGGAAACTTCGCGGGCCAGCTTGACGACGTGCGAATCTTCGCCGCCGCGCTTTCCCCTGCTCAAGTTACGCAGCTCGTCCAAGGAGTGGACCTGCCGACCCGCGCCGCCACGAAGAATGACATCGCGAAGCCGACCCATACGGTCGAGGTGACACTCGGCCGCTACGACCTGCCGATCCCGGACAGCGAAGGACTCGGCCAGACGCGGATGAAGGCGGAGCGCCTCGCCGGACCGGATGCCGTCGATTGGCCGAAAATCTTCTGGCGGGACCAAATACTCATGAAGGACGGCTCGTCGGAAAAAATCAGCCCTGACCTGCGCGAGGGGGATACCGCGCGCGGACTTTTCATGCGGCCGGACGACGAGATTTTGTATCCCGGCAAGCACGCCTTCCGTCCCCTGCAATGGTTGTGGGGCCATCGCTACGTCTATCACGCGGATCGCACCGCCCGCTCGAAGCATGACAATTTCGAGCTCTGGGTGTTTCCGGTAAAAGTCATCGGAAATATTGAAAGCGTCATTCTCAAGAATGAGGGCCGGGAGATATACAATCGGCAGGAAAAGCTGAATTCACTAACACTTCTTATCCCTCAGAATGAACCGGGAAAACCCTATGAAATCTCTGTCAACGGCAAAGCCTTCCAAAGTTTCGATGCGGGGCTAAAGCCAGTGATCGTGGGTGCTCCGAAGGATGAGGTCATCGAGATCGCATTCAAGATCGCCGAGACCGATGTGACCGTCGCGAACCTCGAAAAGCCCCACAAATGGATGTATGAGAAGGAGTGGGCCGAAGACGTCGCCGCGCAAGCCGCAGGTGGGACGGCTGAAGTCAACTCAGCATCCTCGCGGACCGGCTTCGCCCGTTACCTGGGCACCCAGGTTCCACGATCGCCGCTGGAAATTTATACGGTTTCACTGCCACACGGGATGAGCGGCGGCCACTTCATGCGGAGCGAGCACAAGTCGTCGGGTGAGAACGCTCTCTCAGATCCGAAAGCGCGTTTCGAAGCGGGTGACGCGGCGGACTATGCGGATTTCCTAGCAGACACTGGCTATGATCTGGTTTATGAAATGGCAGGAGACAAGGCCTTCGATAAAGGTAGCGATCGATCGTATAGCAGCCTCTCTCAAGCATTGGCGGATCGGGGGTTGAAATTTGGCATCGTGCCCGGCGTGGATTGGAAACGGCCGTTTTTAGCCCATCCCAATCTCGGCTTTTTCTCGTTGAATCTACCCGATTATCGGGCCCCGCTTTACCGGGACCTGCAATTGTTCTCCCAGCGCCTGAATCGAAATGGCAACTTTGCCGGCGTCTCGATCGGTGCGGACAATGCGGCCTATGAATCGTTCTGGGCGTGGGCGCCTCCCGAACCGAGCCGTCCTTGGGGCGAGGCATTCGTTAACTTCGCCAGCGAGGGTAAGCCCACCCTGCAACGTGAGCTATCATGGCCTGAACCCAAAGGTGTGGGTGGCAAATCAAGCGTCGCGGAGTTTCAGGAATACATCGCCCGCTACAACAAAAGTTTCGAGCAATACGGCTACTACCATCGCGCGCTGACCGAGATCGATCCCGCTCTATCAGCCACGACCGGTAGCTACGGCTCCAGCCCCGGCGTCGGCGCTCGCGGCGGCTACCCGTGGGCTACCATCCCCGCGAAAAGTATCTTCGCTGGTTTGGAAGTCATGCAGGCTTACGACTGGAACGAAGTCCCGTCATCCAAGCCACTCCACAATGTCGCCTTGCTCGACCGGGCGCGGTCGTATTACCCGGACAAAAAGCTGCGCTCTCTGGTGGACGACTTCGGCCTGTTCTTCGGCCGCGAGGCCCGTCAGCGCGCCTACCTCCTGGTGGCGACTCGCGGGATCGACACGATTGGCACCTCGTTTCTCGCATCACCCACCAATGCGAGACCGCGCGTCTATGGCGAACAAAAGGAACTCTACGGTTTCTTGAAATCCCGCGGTGGAGCGTTCAGGAACACCCGGCCCGACGCGCAGATCGGCGTGCTTTATGTCAATGAGCAGGCCTTGCTCCGTAAGCCTAACCAGGAAAGCAATCCGAGCGATCAAGCGCTCTTCGATGGCTCTCACGAAGGCAAGACGACCGAGGCCTTGATCCTGTGCCACGCGGCGGGCTTCCCGGCCAAGATCATTACTCCGGAAGAACTCAAACGCGGCCTCAGCACGTCCATGAAAGCAGTCCTTCTGGTAGGTCTGAATCGGGAAGATGAGACCTGGTTGTGGAGCGATGGACTCGAAGCCGATCTAACGAAATTCATCGCGGGTGGTGGGAAAATCCTCAGGGATGCCCAATCCGTATCGCCCGTCGATAGCATCGAGACCGGCATCAAGGTCCGCGCCTACATCGCCCAGGGCGCGGGAACCGAGGGCGGCGAGGACCGCATGCCACTCATTCTGGAGAGAAACCAGGCGAATATCGGCAGCTTGAAAACAGCAATGGCCGGCATCGAGAAGCCCGTCGCCAAATCCGAAGATCCCACCATCTGGGCCGTGCCCCACACCACCGGCGATGTGCAATATGTGACGGTCGTCAACTGGGGCCATGTCAAAGGCAAAAACGCCAGCCGCGTCGTCAAGCCACAGACCGGAACGCTGAAGTGGAACACGACCAAGGCGATCTATGATCTGGATGAAGGCAAGGCGACCACCTTGGAAGCCGCCAAAGCCGTCGATCTCACCCGCAATGGATTCCAAATTTACGCACTGCCTTCCAAAGCGGTTTCCCAGCCCGTTCTCACCACGAGCGTGGACGCTGACGGGTTCTATCAGGTCAAGGTGGACGTCAGCGGAATGAAGGGAGTGCCGGTGGAAATCAAACTTGTTGGAGAAGCCGAGTCCGCGATCGTCTCGGGGGCGAGTGGAGAAAACATCAAGCTTCCGTTCAGAAACGAAGAAGCCACCACCATCCAGCTCACCGCCACCGAACTGCTCAGCGGCCTAACAGCCAATTTGGCAGTGACCACCACCGATGCCGGCACCGTCAACCTCGTCGAGAAAAGTCGTCTTTCGGGAATCCAGCGTTTTATGGAACGCCGCGACCGCCTGGTGCTGGCCCTCACTCCGGCGCAGGATAAAGATCCCGTTTTCAAGGATCTTGCCGGCAAATTGGCGACCTTGCTCGAATCGAAAGGCCGCAAGGTGGAACTCGGCAGCATCGCGCCCAATGGAGTGGTTAGCTCACCCCAACCGCTGAAAACCTCCCAAACATTCCCGCGTTGGCGCACGGTCGAGGCAGACCTGGTTTTGCTCGGACATGCTCAAAACAACCTGCTCATTTTTGATCAAGTGCGAGGTGGAATTCTTGGTTCTACCAGCGGAGCGTTCGTTACCTATTCACCCTTCGTGGGCGAACATCAGGTGCTGAATTTCGTCGGCGATGCCGAACAAATCCAGAATGCCGTGATCCAGTGGGGCAAGTAGAAGAGCCGAAATACCTGTGCAGGCTGAACTCGGACACACTGCTCATGGCTGACACTTTCCTGAAAAGTGGAAATCCAAAAAGTGCCAGCCACCCACCATTGCTGCCTCCGGCATCTCCCAAATAGGAGATAGTAACTATTTTGCCCGAAATCGCCGAGAGTGTAGGTTGTGCGCCTGTATGCATGCCTATATACCCAAAAACATCAACTCGTCAAAAATCCCAAAACCATGAAACTAGATTACCATCGGTGCGCTTCAGCAAGCATCCGCTTCCCTTCTCATCCAGGAGGATTTTAACTACACATCTGGCAACATCAGCGGTCAGGGTGCCACTGGAACTGGCCTTACTGGCAGTTGGGCTGTCGCCGGGGCCGGACATTTCGCTTGATCTGGTGGATCGTAAGTGTTGACGGGCACCGCCAATTACGACGGAGCCAATGCCGATGTTGCTGTAAGATATACGCAAACATACAACACACCCGTATCCGATTTTGCTCTGAAAAAATCTTTTTAACTGCGCAATAAAACACTAACTAAATAACTATTAACTAAATCAATGAAAAAAAAATCCAGAAGCTTCGGGGCCCGCATCCCGCCTCATACGAACCCTGACAGGAGCCCTTGCGGCGTTTGGTCTGTGCACCGCCACCGCATCGGCGTTCGCCGATGTCACCTACCAATACTTCCGCTACACCGCGACCGCGTTGCGGGACACTGGAGCGGCCAACAGCATCCAAATGTCGGAATTCCAGTTCATCGACAACGGCGCACCGATCAGTACTGCCGGTGTAACGGTCACCAACCCCGGCGGCAACACACCCGGTGCCGAGGGGCCGGAGAATATCATCGACGGCAACACTGGCACCAAGTGGCTGGATTTCACGAAATTCAGTCCGCTGGTGTTCCAGTTCCCCGCCCCGGTGACGATCGACGCTTATACCTTCGCCACCGCGAACGACGACCCCGAGCGTGATCCGGTGAGTTGGACCTTCGAGGGAAGCGTCAATGGCACGACATGGACGCTGATTGACCAGAAGACCAACTACGCGACCACCGTCGCCCGCCAAACTTATCAGAACCTTGGGAGCGGTCTCCCCTCTGTCTTCTTTGTAGGGGACGCGCCCAAGCTGATTCTAGGGCAGCCGCTCGTGCTAATCTGGGTGGTGTCGGACTCGACCAGTGTGACCATCGACAACGGCATCGGTAGCGTCGGGGCGTCGGGCACGGTGACCGTGAACCCGGTGGTGAACACAACTTATACACTGACCGCCACGGGGCCGGGTGGGGCGGCCTCCGCCACTTTCAGCACCGAGATCATCAATCCGCCAATCACCGTCATCAACTATCCGAACTTCAACGCTGCCGGTGATGAACTTGCTTTGTTAAATAACGCTTCGATCGTGAATGACTTCGCAAACATCCCGCTCCCCGGCAATTTCGACCGCTTGCGTTTGACTGCGGACCAAATGGACAGGAAGGGGACCGTCTGGTTCCGCAAAAGGATCGACTTCTCAACCGGGTTTGTCAGCAGCTTCGATTTTCAGATCAATACCTTTAGCGCTAACCCGGGAGCGGATGGGATGGCCTTCATCATTCAAAACAACCCGAACGGGACGGCGGCTACGCCACCCGGGTTCGAGGAGAATGGCCTGCGGAGCGCTGCGCTGAACATCAAGTTCGATTCATACAATGAGGGGGCATTAGAAGTTAGTGATGCATACGTTCAAATACGGTCTGGAACCACCGTGCTCGCGACCTCGAACCTCCTCGATTTCCCGGCACTGGTGCCGTTTCCCGGGACCGACCCGAACGATCTTACCACCAACGGCGGGACCGCCGCGCCCTACCGGGTGAGGGTCGAGTATGTGCCGGGAGACCTCGACGTCTATTTCAACGACGTGCTGGTGGTCGATAGCGTGGACGTGGACCTCGTCGCGACCGGGGCCGTGGACGCCGCAGGCAAGGGTTATGTGGGATTCAGTTCGCGGACCGGTTTTTACACCGAATCCCATGATGTCACCCGCTGGATTCTGACGGAAGGTCCGGCGACGGTTCCGCTGGTCCTCAAGAGCCACAGCTTCGATTTTGTAACGGATCAGGTGACGCTCACCTGGGAGTCGGAGAATACCAAAACCTACCGGATCACCACCTCCCCGGACTTGGTTTTCTGGTCTCCTCTCACCACCGGCATCCCGGGAGCCGCGATCAAGACGGCGGCCACCGTCAACTTCGTTCAGGGTACCAAAGCCTTCTTCCGGGTCGAAGAGGAATGAGGCTTTTTTCTGAAGAATGAATTCAGACGCCGCCGTGGAAACGGCGGCGTTTTCGCTTGGCGAAAACACTCTTATTGGCAAAAAACCACCGTTGTTCTGAAAGTTTGAGGTCACCCGAATTATATGTCCCGCCGTTTCCCTAACTACTGGCTCCTCGCAATGATCGGCTGTCTATCGATTGCAACCGCCATCCAAGCCCGTGACATGTATCTGAGCGCCGACAGGGATGATGCTGCTGACGGAAGCATCTCTGGGTCGGTTCCCGCAGTGAAACATTTTAATCCGATAGATTATTCAGGTGCGAGCGGGATTAGTAGTGCAGCCCACAACTGATCGCCGCGTTTCGGCTCTGACAAAATGTTTAACTCATATCTTTAATTAAAACTTTCTATTAAATGAAATTGAATCACCCATCAACCGAATCCTTCGCGCTCGCAGCGCTTGGAGAAAAGCGGGATCTGTCTGCATTTGGTATTCTCGGCCTGCTGTTGATTTGCACCGGCGCGGTGCAAGCCGAGATAGTCGAAGCGAAGAAAGCGGACGCATTTGTCCATTCGATCGGAGTGAATGTTCACTTGGGCTATGACGACAAGGGCGGGGCATACACCGCTTTCCCGATGCTTAAATCCCGCCTTCAGGAAATGGGAATCCGCCACTACCGGGACGGACTGGAGAATCCAAAATTCAAGCAGCATGTGAAGGACTTTCACAACGACCTCGGAAGATCTGGAATTCGCGGAACCTTCATGGTCGGCGGCAAGCTAACCGTCGAGGAGTGCCTCGCTTCCGCGAATCTCGTCGCGGATTCGCTGGAAGCGTTTGAGGGGGAAAATGAGATCCTGAACATCTATGTGAAGTGGGATGATCAAAAGAAAAATGCCGCGAGAAAGTATCAGAAGGATCTTTTCCGGGCGGTGAATGCGGACCCGAAATGGAAAAACACCCCGGTGCTCGGACCTACCTGCGTGGGCACTGCGGCGTATGAGGCATTGGGAGATCTGAGCGCGCACATGGATTTCGGCAACATTCATCCCTACCCGCTGGGTCATGCGCCAGCCGGTCCTCAATCGAATCTCTTCGAGGAACAAAAGGGCGGCAATTTCGTCTCGCCAAAGAAGAAGCTGTTCGCGACCGAGACCGGATATACCACCGGCACATCGGATACGGGAAATCAACGGGTCAGCCCGGCAGTGGCGGGCAAATACGCACCCCGGCTCTATCTCGAGAATTTCAACCGCGGCATCCTTTGCACATTCTGGTATGAGCTATGCGACCAGGGAACAGATGGTTCGCAGGAATCGAGCTTCGGATTGCTAACCAAGGATCACAAGTATAAGCCTCAGGGAGCAGCCATCAAAAACCTGATCGAGTTGCTCAAGGACGCCAGTTTCAATCCGGCCTCACGAACTTGGGACAGCTTGAAGTTTACTCCCAAATCACTCGATTTTACGCTGACTGGCAATTTGAAAAACATTCACTCCACCCTGTTTCAAAAGAGTGGCGGTAGGTTCTATCTCTGTCTCTGGCAGGAAGTAGGTTCATACGATATTAACAATTCTGTCGAAGCTGACATTAAAAATTCTGAAATCCCTGTGACACTCAACCTTGCCACCCCCATTTCGTCTGCGAAAGGGTATCGCCCAACCGGGGGAACGACTGAAACGACGTTGGAAATCATAGAGAACCGGATCAATTTGAGCATCCCGGATGAAGTAATGATCGTAGAACTCACTCCTTGAACGTGCTCGAAACCCTACATTCAACGAATCGAAAAACCCTCTTGCCGATCCTTTTGATCGTGTTGGGAATCATCCCGATACCCGCACAAGAAAAGCCCGCTGCTCCAGTATCGGATACTCTCTCCCCGATCGCCGCCTACCGTTCGGAACTCTCAGCATTCCGGCAGGAATATGGTGGTTCTTATGAACTGCCGGACATTCGCTTCTACCTGTTTGGAATGGGATTGAGGGCGAAGTTGATCTATCGGGATGGCAGGCTGCGCGACGCGCGCACGGGCAGCGTGGTCCGTGAGTGGAAAATCGCCAAGGATGAGATCCATCCTTCCGAATACCGCGTGAATCTAAAAACCATCAGCGGCGAAGAAATCTCGATCCGGGAGGACGAGAAAGCGGTGTGGATTGAAGAGGAGGGTCGCCGCACCGCGCTTCAGGGGACCGGCAGCCCGGTGATTCTGCCCACATTCCCGGAGAGTAGATTTCCCCGGGTCTTGCGGGTATTGCATCACGAACTGCTCGTGAATGTCACTCCGGCCGGTCCGGTGCCGAACTTCTTTGTCTATACCAAGCCGTGGTATCGCGACGGCGCGATGATGGCTCTGGCTTTCAAAGAGACTGGAAATCTCGACATCATCCGCGACTGGATTCTCGCGCTGAGCGACCCCTACGACCGCAACAACCGAGGAGAAACCGAGGCCGACAATCTCGGCCAGGTGCTCTATCTCATTTCATTGGTGAGCGATA
>JANMSI010000132.1:0-7990 GCA_031389115.1 Akkermansiaceae bacterium | reverse complement strand
ATTTCCTTGTCGAGGGCGTTGCGGCGATGCCCGAGGTATTTTTCCAAATCCTTCGCGGACTTGTATTCGAAATTCTCGCGAAGGTCGCCGTAGGAGCGGGCGATTTTGACGTCGTTGAGATTCTGGGGAATTTTATTGCGGATGAGGTCGTCGAGTTCGGCCTTTTTCTTTTCGAGGCTCTCCCAGGAAACGAGGAGGATTTCGTCCGGCCGCTTTTGGTTGGCACCACTGACAAGCTCCGCAGTTTCCGGACGGGACTTGATGATGCGGGCCATCAGGGATTTTTTCTCCAAGTCACCGAAGACCGGGCAGTCGAGGAGCCGACGCGCAAAGTTGCGGGTCTCATTGATGTCCATGATGGCGACTAAATCGGTTAGCAGCGTCTTGTCGTCGCCGAGCAGGGTCTGGAGCCGCGAGGTCTTGCGCGGGCCGTCCGATAGATGGTCGTTCTCTAGCAAATTGAGAACCGAGGCACCGACATCCGCGCTGAAGACTTCCTGCGCCGGGCCTTTACGTTCGCGGCAAACCCAAATCAGAGCATCTGGTCCCAGAGCGCGGCGGGCGATGGCCGAGCGAAGGTGAGTGACGAGCGCCGGCATCGCGTTGCGCTCCAGCAGGATTCGCGCAATTTCCGTAACGCCGCGTGCGCCGACGCGGTCGAAGACCTGGACAATCTTGCCCACCCAATCTTCGCCAAACGCATTCGGGAAGGCTTCGTAAACCGCGCGCTGGCGACCGGAAGGAAGCGCGCCGGCCTCCTCCGCCAAGCGGCTGGGATCCGCCGAGAGGAGCAGGTCGGAAAGCCTAACGGCGGTCGGATCGAGCTCGAGCGCCTTGGACGAGCCGATGACCTCGTCGCGGGCGGCGACGAGTTGCAGGGCTTGGCCGAGCTGGACGCGGGCGGCCTTTTTCGCGCCTTCGTCGATGTCATTGAGCAGACGCTTGAGCGACTCGGTATCCTGTTCGAAGGCGCCAATGTCCGAGGCGATCGCCTCGAGCGCGCGAATCATGCCCTTGATATCGCGGGCTGCTTCGAAATCCGCGACGAGTGCCTGCGCCGGACTGCGGTCGCCGACGCGCAGCACGATCGGCTCGGTGCGTTTCTGCGGGACCACGGCGAGGCGGCTCTCGCGAAGGGATTTTTTCGTAGTATCCCACCATTTCTTGAATCCGGGTTCGGGGATGACGGCACCGGAGAGTTCCTTTTCAAGCGCATCGCCGGTCATGCTGCCGCCGTGGCTTTCGAGGAGGTGGACGACGAGGGCGATCGGGTCGCTCTTGGAAAGGACGCGGAGTTCTTCGAGCTGCTCGATTTTTTTCGCCCGGAAATCGTCGGGGCCGATCCATTCGGTCTTCTGGAACGCGAACTGCAACTCCATCGCCTGGCCGGTCGATTTCTCGAAGTCGATGGTGACTTTTTTGGCAGGAAGATCCCAGTCGATCACCTTGCCGGCACCGAACGATTTATGAATACAAAAGTTTCCGGGAGCCAATTGAGAAAGGCGCTCGCCGACCGGTTTGGGAATGCGACCGGCCTCAACCAGCTTCGCCACGTCAGGATGCATGGGGCGGAAGATGGGAAGCCGGGTTGGAAAACGCAAGGCATTCCCTTGATAAATCTGCCCGCCAGAATCTTTCAAGGCTTGCCCGATCCGGGCGGCACCACCCGCGGGCGAGGCTGCCGCTGGGGCAGGATGCGGCCGTCCAGCGCTTGGTCCAGACTGCGGCAAAGCACCTGAATTCGCCGGCGCCACTCCTCCGGGATTTTATCGAGATTTTCATCCGGTGACAGGTCTCCCTCGAAGATCTTGGAGCCAGTCAGCCCGACAATCTCCACCTTGAAAATCTCGCCATCCCGGCGGACCACGGCCTTGCCCTCGTCTGCGGAAAAGCTCGCGCTTTTCTCTGCGACGTTCACCACCCGCATCGGCCCGCCGCATGCACCGGGGAGGATCGCCGCTTCGACCATTTCTCCGGGAAACGGCTTTTGCAGCACCGGTGCTTCGCCCAGTTCCAGCTTCACCTCCAGCGGCTTGCCGCCACGGAATCCGGAAATGACGACCTCTTCGCCGGGTTTGAAAAGTCGCAGCAAGGTCGCGAGCTGCGCCTCGTTCACCAGCATTTGATCACCAATTTTCCAGAGGAGATCGAATTCGATAAGACCTGCGGTGTCCGCCGGGCCGCCGTCGTCGATGGATTTCACCAAGAAACCAATGCCCGGCGGCAAGGAAGGCACATGGGCGGTGATCGTTTCATCGGGCTTGGCCACTTGCAATCCGAGCCAGGCCCGGGGCGCACGGGTCGCCATCGGCGACGGCCGGGGTTGAGGCGTCCGCGGAACCGGCGACTCCGCGGAGGAGAACAAGGACTGCGCAATGAGAAGCGAGATGATGAGACTTGGCTTCATTTTAGAATGTGCTAACCGGCATCAGGAGAATCTCTTCCCTAGGCTCGGAAATCTGGACCACCATCCCGGATTCTTCATCGCGCACGCTGTTTTCCACAACCGCGCTGAGGCGCAAGGTGCGCATCGCAGCGCCATCGGAATCCTCCTGCCAACCTTCGTCCGTCATGGACTCGATCCGATCGGACTCGCTCACCAGAACGAAGCCAGCCTGCGGTGCCGCCGGTGCCGCCGGTGCGATCCGGGCAACCGCAGCATCCGGCGCCTCGTGAATGATCGGGAACAGGGCAACCAACGCGGCCACCGCCGCCGCGATGCCGACGCCTAACACGCCGACCGTCCGCCACAAAACCCGAGGCGCTTTCTCAAAACTTGCCAATTCATCAAGTGCTGCCTCGATTTCCGACTGGCAGTCCTGGCTCAAAGCCGGCGGCATCAAGCGGGCCAAGATCGTCTCGATGGGATCAGGCGCTTGCATGGCGGTCCTCCTTCACGCGGCGCAGTTCGTGCGCCAGTTGTTCCAAGGCGTAGCGGTAGCGCGATGCCGCCGTGTTCGGCGAAATCGCGAGGGTTTCGGAAATCTGCAAAAATGTCAGCCCGCCCCAGAATTTCATCACCACCACCTCGCGCAGCTTCTGGCTCAGCTTCTGCACGGCTTCCCGCAGAATCACCGCTTCCTCGTCCTCCTCGAGCACCGGATCCAGCCACACATCCTGGAAATCGTTCAGATAGATCACCGACTCTTCCCGCTTGCGGCGGCGCGACTCGCTGCGGTGGCGATTGAGTCCGCAGAAGCGGATCGTGGAAAAAACCAGCGGCAGATCCGGCGTCACATGGGCCTTGTCCGCCTGGTGATGCCACATCCGCAGAATGGCCTCCTGCACCAAGTCCTCCGCATCGTGCTTGGAATTGCTCCAACCGCGGGCGAACAGCAACAACCGCGGACCGTTCTCGGCCAACCACTGTTTCCATTCGTTTGCGGGAGAATTCATCGCTCAGTGGGAAATAGCCGTCCGAGGCAGTCTTTGTCTCCGGTTTCAGTCGAGAAATCGGATTTTTCCGGGAACCGGCGATCGGCCCATCGCCATTGCCTCGTGCTGCTCAACGCTGCAGGACGAATTGATCGGGGCGTCGGGAGTGGCGTCGTTGGCCTGAAAATAGCCGTTTTCCAACATCCACTTCTCGACTTCCTCGCCGGAAATGTCAGGCAGCATGTGGCCGTCAATTTCCACGCAAGGCGAGAGCGATTGCCCGCTGCGCTGCTCCATTTCCCAACGAAAAGCGGGATTCTTAATGATGTCCTTCTCCTCGTAGGGCAGTTCGTATTTCCGCATGATCGCGCGGATGCCTTCGCTCCAGCCGCAGAAGGTTTTGAGATAGGCGGTGATTTTCGGGGATGAGGTGGATTCGGACATTTTCTTGATGGATAGGCAGCAGAATAGTGCCCGGTCTGGAAATCGCAAGCGCCGTGGTGCGGCTCCGCCCCCGAAAAGACCAGCGAGGACAAAGCCGCGAGCGCCTTAAGGCGGGTGGGACTTCGGTCCACCCGGGTCGCCCGAAGTTCGCCCCTCCTTACCTCGCATCCCCGCTCATTCGGGCCGGGTCGAGCAAGCCGGCTAGTTCCTCCGAAGCGAGGCCGATTTCCTCCAGCCGCATCTCACAAATCTCCCGCACCGTCAGGCCGGTGGCGACGGACTCCTTGGCGATGGCCGCCGCCCGGTCGTAGCCGAGGCGCGGGGCCAGCGCGGTGACCATGGAGAGCGAGAGTTCGATGAGTTCGTTGCAGCGCGCTTCGTCCGACTGGATGCCATCGATGCAGCGCTCGCGGAAGGCAGTGGCAGCATTGGCTAACAAACTGATGGACTCTAGCAGACAAGCGCCAAGCAAGGGCATGGAAACATTCAGTTCGAGAAATCCACCGGCGCCGCACCAGGCGATCGTGGTCTGGTTTCCGGCGACGCGGGCAGCCACCATGGTCACGGACTCGGCCATGACCGGGTTGACTTTTCCCGGCATGATCGACGAGCCGGGCTGGGTGGCGGGCAGGAGAATTTCACCCAATCCGCACCGAGGGCCGGAGGCTAACAGGCGAATATCGCACGCGATTTTATGAAGTGACACCGCGATGGTCGCGAGCTGCCCGTGAGCCTCGACACAGCCGTCCTTCGAAGCCTGCGCCTCGAAATGATTCTCAGCCTCGTGAAATGGAATTCCCGTCATTTCCGCCAGTCGGGCGATGGTTTTCGCCGCGAAGTCGGGATGCGTGTTGAGTCCCGTCCCCACCGCCGTGCCGCCAAGAGGAAGCTCCAACAGCGCCTCCATCGCTCCCTTGGCCCGCGACACCCCGAGCGCCGCCTGCCGCGCCCAGCCGCCGAATTCCTGGCCGAGCCGGATGGGTGTGGCATCCATCAGGTGAGTCCGGCCGATTTTGAGAACCTCATGAAACTCGCGCGCCTTGCTGTCCAGCGCAGCCGCCAGATTCGCCAGCGCGGGGACGAGCCGGTGCCGGATCTCCCGAGCCGCCGCCAAGTGGATTGCCGTGGGAAACGTGTCGTTCGACGACTGGCCGAGATTGACGTGGTCGTTCGGGTGGACCGTCGCGCCCCATTGCGCGCAACGATGGACGATCACCTCGTTGACGTTGGTGTTGGTGGATGTCCCCGAACCTGTCTGATAGATATCGACCGGGAAATGGGCGTCATGCTTCCCTGCGGCAATTTCTCCTGCGGCTTCGGAGATTTTCCCCGCCAGCTCCAGGTCGAGCAATCCGAGTTCCGCATTGGTTTCCGCGGCGGCCTTTTTGATTTGGCCGTAGGCGTGAATGAGCGGCAGCGGCAGGCGGGTGCCGGAAATGGGGAAGTTCAACACCGCCCGCTGGGTAGAGGCGCCATAGAGCGCATCGGCGGGGACTTCCATCCCGCCCATCGAGTCGCGTTCGGTGCGGGTTGTCATGTTAGTGTTTCGGTAATTTCAGACGGGCTGCCTGCTTGAAAAAAAGATCGAGGTCGCCACCGCAATCGGCCAGCAGTTTTTCGAAGAGCGGCATCTTGTCGGCGTAGAGGTTGAGCGAGACGATATGGCCGTTGTTGAGATCTTCGTGCAGCCAGGACTCAAGGCCGTGGCCGCCCCAACGGCGGCGGAGTTCGCGAAATTGATCGCGAAGTTTGACAAGGATCGCGGCCTTTTTTCGCCGCATTTCCGGGACGGGTTGGCCGGAGGTATAGAGCACATTCAGATTGTTTCGACTGCGGTCGATTTCACGATAAAACTCGCGGCGTTTGATCAGGCGGCCTTCGTATTTCCGCAAATCGGCGGTGCGGCGCTCATGCCGCAGCCAGCGCTTGACCCCTTCTTCGGCGACGACGTTGGCCAGCGATTCATTGAAGACCGTATCGCCCCGCAGGAAGACCTTGCGGTGGGTGAGTTCGTGGAAAATCGTTTCCGCCAGATCGATGTCCGGGTAGTGCGCGAAGGTATTGAGAATGGGGTCGTGAAACCAGCCGAGCGTGGAATAGGCATCGACGCCGCCCACGAACACATCGTGCCCGTCCGCCCGCAGGCGTCCGGCCAGCGCGACGCTGTCCGCCTCGCGGAAGTAGCCACGGTAGTCCATTTCACCGACGGCCAGGTAGTGCCAGGTTTTCGGCTTCAGTGAAAATTCCGGGGCGGCGTAGAGCACCCAGACGACGTGCTTGCGTCCGAGATCGGCGTATTTCCCGTAACTCTCATCGCCAGGCAGCGACAAGTGCTCACTCGCAAAGCGGCGGATGCCCTCGACGGCGGCGAGTTTCCTGCGCAATCCCGGTGGGCTGGCAGGATCGGCGATAACCTGGGTGCTGGGACGACTTTTCTGGAGAATCTCCATCTGCCCGCCGATCGCCTGGCCGTAAAACTGAATCGTCTGGCAGGAAGGCAGAATCGCGAGCGCCGCGGACAACAGAAGAGAGATGCGTAGCATGGCGGGTGGCGGATCTGTGGCGACAGACTCAACGCGTTCCCGGCTCACGACAAGCTGAGATGGGTATTTCCCCTTTCCTCGCGGGTCTGGAATCCCTAAACGTCCCCGGACATGAACCCGATCGTTCTTCTATTTTCAGGACAAGGAGCCCAGAAGGTGGGCATGGGCAAGGACTGGGTGGAAGGCTCACCCACGGCTCGAAAAATGGCGATGCTGGCCGACAAAACCCTCGGCTTTCCGCTCTCGGACTTCATGTTCGACGGCCCCGAGGATGAGTTGACCAAGACCTCGCGCTGCCAGCCCGCGCTGTTTCTACACGGGCTGATGGGACTGGCGTTGATCCGCGAGCGGCTGCCCGATCTGGTGCCAGCCGCGGCCGCCGGGCTGTCGTTGGGGGAATTCACGGCGCACGCGGCTGCGGGAAGTTTTTCCTTCGAGGATGGCTTGCGGTTAGTCGCCCGCCGCGGGGAGTTCATGGAAACGGCGTGCGAGGCCACCCAGGGAGCGATGGCCGCGTTGATCGGTGGCGAGGAAAGTCAGATCCGCGCCCTCGCCGCCGCGAATGATGTCGATGTGGCGAATCTCAACGCGCCGGGGCAAATCGTGATTTCCGGAACCGTTGCCGGGATCGATTCGGCGATTGCGCAAGCCAAGGACTTCGGCATCCGCCGGGCGATCAAACTGAACGTCGCCGGGGCTTATCACTCGCGGCTGATGCAGAGCGCGCAGGACCAGTTGGCCGCCGAACTGGGCACCGTGTATATCCGCCCCCCTTCCCTCCCCGTCATCTGTAATTTCGGGGCCTGCGCCGTCTCGGAACCCGCGGAAATCCGGTCGATGTTAGAAAAGCAGGTCACCGGCTCCGTGCGCTGGACGGAATCCATCCAAACCCTCATCGCGATGGGCCACCGCACCTTCCTCGAACTGGGTCCGGGCAAGGTAATCGCCGGGCTAGTTTCCAAAATCGACAAGGACGTCACGGTCCATTCCGTGGAAGATTCCGCCTCGCTGGAAGCGGCGGTCGAGGCCCTTTCCTGAGAGAAAAAGCGGCCGGAATAAAATCCGGAAAAACGCCAAAAAAGAGATTGCGCTGTCTGGGGGAGGTCCATAGCTTCCGCCACCCGAGCGGGACATGGAGCGGTAGCTCAGTTGGTTAGAGCGCCAGCCTGTCACGTTGGAGGTCGCGGGTTCGAGTCCCGTCCGCTCCGCCATCCCCGTCCGGTCAATCAACCCCGCCAGCAATGGCGGGGTTTTTCTTTGCCCGTTCGCTGCCCTTCCGCTATCGCTAATCCGTGAGCCAGCCCATCAAAGACCGTTCGCATTGGACGATCCGCAAGTTCTCCTCCCACGAGGAAATGCGGTGTTATCAGGTCAAGGAATGGCAGAAACTGAGCGGGGCCGACCGCCGCAAGGCCGCTTGGGAACTGGTTACCGACTATTGGTGCGGCATGAAAGGAATGCATCCCGATGAACTCCGACTTCAGAGATGAATGGCGCTAACTTAAGAGTCGTTTGGGATAACATAATGTTAGATTTGCTGCGGGTTGGCTTGATAATTGCTCATTGACCATCAATGACTTCCATCACGCCGATGTTTCCAGGCTGGCACCGAAAACTGTATGGCAGGA
>JANMSI010000053.1:0-6419 GCA_031389115.1 Akkermansiaceae bacterium | reverse complement strand
GCAGCCTGCTGCCGCTGTCCGTCGCCAGCCTGCTGGCACGGGGTTTCGCCCGCAGCAGGCTGCCGCAGTCCAAGGCTTGGTTCGGGCAGGCGGAGATTAGATCTTCGTCAGCTTCGTGACACGGCCGGTTTGATTCCAGTCCTGGACGTAGAGATTCCCCGAGCTGTAGTTCCTGCGGCGCGCGCCCCGTTCTTCGCGACTAAGCCCGTGGTTACTTTATAACATGCTGGTTCTTGAACGCCTCGGCGCATCCCGGGACGCGGGATCGTCGCGCTGTTGATCCGCTAGAATCACGATCCGTGGCAGCTACTTGATCCCGTGCTGTTTCGCGAAGGCTTCCTTGGCGGCATCGTCTTGCTCCGGCCAAGCGTGATCGATGGGCTTCAAAGTCTCGTCGCAGTCTTTGCCGGGCGGGAGGGTCAGCGCCCATTGCCCAGCGGTTTGGGGATCGTAATTGGAAACGGTTTCAGCGTGCGAGCGGATGGAAATGTTTTTCACGGGACCGTTGGGAGTCGCGGCGATTTCCCTTCGGGCAGGTTTTCAGCGATCCACTCGATCCATTTGCCGGTATCATCGCCTCCTTTGATGTTGTAGGAAAAATCGCCACCCGCGAGACTGGCATACTGCTCCGGCGTGAATCCAGCGCGAGCTCCGGATCCTTTTCCACCAGCGGCCCGATGAGCATCCCTTCCAACTTCTGGCGCAACCCGGCAGAGAGATCGAGCTTGGCGATTTCGTCCAAGGTAGCCACCAATTTCTCCGTCGTCATGGACTGCACCCACCAGAACAAGCGCGACGACCGGGGGAATGAGGAATGTGGGTTTGAAGGCTTCACGCCCCCTTAATTACGCTCTGGCCAGTCAATGACCGTATCGTTAGAAATCCCGGTGAATTTTCCGAGCCGCGAGGGAGGTCAAAGCTTCGCCAGCCTGGTGACGCGGCCGGATTTCCCAGCACCTGCCGCCGCTTATCAATCCGTGTCGCACGTAGCGGCAGCGCGATCACAGGAGGAAGAAACAACGCAGTTTCATTTGCCTGATAGAGAGAATCTAAAGCCGTGCGCTGTCAATCCGCTAGGATCACAGCTTCTTGATTTTCAATGCCTTTCGATCTATTTCCTTTTCATTGAGATTTTTTTTGACAGAGTGACCGGCTTTGTTACTGTCCCGCCGCTCTTCCCCACAGCAAGTCAGGGGTGCCGCGTCTAGTCTCGCTCTTTTATGAGACCGGTCGCGGTGTTTTTGTCGGGTCGAAGGAGGAGCATTACATGTCAGATTGCTCGCGTAGCTCAGGGGTAGAGCGCATCCTTGGTAAGGATGAGGTCGGGGGTTCGAATCCCCCTGCGAGCTCCAGGGCAACTCAGAAAAATCTCAACCGTCTCAAGCAGAACAACAACCACCATGGCTAAAGAATCATTCCAGCGCAACAAGCCGCACGTTAATATCGGAACTATCGGTCACGTTGACCACGGCAAGACCACCCTCACCGCGGCGATCACCAACACCCTCGCTGAAAAAGGCCTCGCTCAAAAGAAGAGCTACGCGGACATCGACGCGGCTCCCGAAGAACGTGAGCGCGGTATCACGATCAACACGGCGCACGTGGAATATGAAACCGTCAAGCGCCACTACGCCCACGTGGACTGCCCCGGACACGCCGACTATGTGAAAAACATGATCACCGGCGCTGCCCAAATGGACGGCGGCATTCTCGTCGTTTCCGCTGCGGACGGCCCGATGCCACAAACCCGCGAGCACATCCTGCTTGCCCGTCAGGTCGGCGTTCCCGCTCTCGTCGTTTTCATGAACAAGGTTGACCTTGTGGACGATGCCGAGCTTCTCGAGCTCGTCGAAATGGAAGTGCGCGACCTCCTTTCCATGTATGAATTCCCAGGTGACGACATTCCGATCGTCATGGGTTCCGCCAAGCTCGCCCTTGACGGCGATCCTGCCCAGATGGAGAACGTGATGAAGCTCATGGATGCGGTGGATTCCTACATCCCCGAGCCTGAGCGTCCGATCGACAAGACCTTCCTGATGCCGATCGAAGACGTGTTCTCGATTGAAGGTCGCGGAACGGTCTGCACCGGCCGTGTCGAGCGTGGCATCGTCAAGAAGATGGAAGAAGTCGAAATCGTCGGTCTCCGCGACACGCAGAAGACCACCGTGACCGACATCGAAATGTTCCGCAAGCTCCTCGACGAAGGCCGTGCTGGTGACAACGTCGGTCTCCTTGTTCGTGGTCTCAAGAAGGACCAGGTCGAGCGTGGCCAGGTCATCGCCAAGGTCGGCACCGTCAAGGGTCACACGATCTTCAAGTCCGAGATCTACGTTCTTTCGAAAGAAGAAGGTGGACGCCACACTCCGTTCTTCTCGAACTATCGTCCGCAGTTCTATTTCCGCACCACCGACGTGACCGGCAGCATCAAGCTTCCAGAAGGCGTTGAAATGGTGATGCCTGGTGACAACATCAACCTGGAAGTCGAACTCATCACTCCGATCGCCATGGAGCAAACCATGCGCTTCGCCATCCGCGAAGGTGGTCGGACCGTGGGTGCCGGCCGGGTGGGTGAAATCATCAAGTGAGCTTTTAGCACGAGGCATTCGGATTTTCGCTGCGAAGCGGGAATCCGGACGCTAGATTCAGGGGCATCCCGGTCATACGGGCTGCCCTCGATTCGCCTCAAAACACGTCAGTAGTTCAATTGGTAGAGCGTCGGTCTCCAAAACCGAATGTTGTGGGTTCGAGTCCCCCCTGGCGTGCCATTTTCCTTTCAGTATTCCGTCAAGCGACATCATGTTTTCGAAAATCTCCAATTTCCTGGGTGAAGTAAAAGGCGAGCTCCGCAAAGCGAGTTGGCCTTGGGAATCCGACCCGAAAATCAAGGGGATCAGGAAATACAAGGAGCTCGTCGATTCGACCATCGTCGTCCTCATCGCCATGATCCTGCTCGCGGGATTCGTGCAGTTCTGGGATTTCTTCCACGTCCTGATCGTGGGTTTCTTCACCAATTTCGACTTCGGCCGCTGATCCGTTAGCCACCGTGTTTCAATCCATCTCCGACCGTCCCTTCATGTCAGAATCCAAACCATTCCGCGATCAGTGGTACGTCGTCCAAGTCCTTTCCGGCCAGGAAGGCAAAGTCCGCGACCGCATTGCCCGCACCGCCGAGGCCGAGGGAATGACCGAATACATCCGCGAGGTGCTCGTGCCGATCGAAATGGTGTCCGAGATCCGACGTGGGAAAAAGACTGAAACGAAGAAGAAATTCTTCCCCGGCTATATCATCGTCAACATGAACCTCGCCACCGAGGACAACCAGCTCGTCGAGAAGACCTGGTTTTTTATCAAGGAAATGGACGGCGTGATTGGCTTTGCCGGCACCAAGGATCGGCCGGCACCGATGCGTCCCCGCGAGGTCGAGGCGATGCTTTCCCAGATCAAGGAGCGCGAGCAAAGTGTCCGGCCCGCCATCAGTTTCGAAGTCGGCGACACGGTCAAAGTGGCCGATGGACCATTCCAAAGTCAGAACGGCGTTGTGGAGGAAATCGATCCTGAACGCGGCAAGCTCCGCGTGTCGGTGACGATCTTCGGACGCAGCACTCCGGTCGAACTCGAATATTGGCAGGTCGAAAGAGAATAAATGTCTCGACCTGCGTCGCCGAATATACAACCACCCCTCTCCCGCAAGTTTAACCGCATTATTTTATGGCCAAGGAAGTCGTCAAACTCATCAAGCTCCAGATCAAAGCCGGAGCCGCCAATCCATCACCTCCAGTGGGCCCGGCCCTCGGTCAGGCTGGTGTCAACATCATGGCGTTCTGTAAGGAATTCAACGCGAACACCCAGGCCCAGGCGGGCGACGTGCTTCCTGTCGTGATTTCCGTTTACAAGGACAAGTCATTCTCCTTCATCACCAAAAAGCCACCTGCCGGAAATCTTCTCAAGAAGATCGCGGGACTTGCTTCGGGCTCGAAAGAGGCGAACAAGATCAAGGTCGGCAAGATCACCAAGGCCCAGCTCATGGAGGTCGTCAAAATCAAGATGCCCGACCTGAACACAAAGGATCCCGAAGCCGCGTGCCGCATTCTAGCAGGCACCGCCCGCCAGATGGGCCTCGAAATCGAAGGCTACTGAAATTTTTAGCCGGGAGCTTCTGATAGAGCGACCGGCATCCGCAGGAGGGAAGCGCACCCCGCGATTTCCGCCCGAACTGCTAACTGATACGAAAATGTCCAAACACCGCAGCAAACGCTACAAAAAGGCAGTCGCCCTTGTCCAAGCCGGCAAGAGCTACTCGCTCGTCGATGCCATCAGCACCGTGAAGGAATTCCCGGCGCCAAAATTCACTCCCACCGTCACCCTTTCGTTCCACCTCGGCGTGGATCCGCGCAAGAGCGACCAAATGGTTCGTGGTTCCGTTTCCCTGCCGCACGGCACCGGGCGGAATGTCCGCGTCGTCGTTTTCGCCTCGGGCGCGGCTGCGGAAGCGGCCATCGCTGCCGGTGCTGAGCACGTCGGTTACGAAGACCTCATCAAGCGCGTCCAGGAAGGTTTCACGGATTTCGATTCCGCGATCGCTACTCCCGACGCCATGACCGAAGTTCGGAAAATCGCCCGAATCCTCGGACCCCGCGGCCTGATGCCGAACCCGAAAACCGGCACCGTCACCGACGACACCGCCAAGGCCGTGCGCGAAGTGAAAGCCGGACGCGTGGACTTCAAACTCGACAAAAACGGCAACGTTTCGGGTTCCATTGGCAAGTCCTCCTTCGAGCCTTCGCAGTTAGAGGAAAACGCCCGCGCCTTCGTGGACAGTGTCGTCCGCGCCAAGCCGGCCTCCGCCAAGGGCAACTACATCCAAGCCGTGACGCTCGCCGCTTCGATGCTTCCCGGCATTCCTCTGGAAGCCGCCACCTACACCAAGGCATCCGCCTAACACCTGGCCGCCAACGCATATGAATCCCGATAAGAAAATCATCATCAACGGCCTGTTGGATCGCGTCAACGCGTCTCCCTATCTGATCGTCATCGATTACACCGGCCTCACCGTGCAGCAATTCACGGAACTCCGCAACCGCCTCGGCGCGGGTGGTGCCAATTGCACCGTCGCGAAAAACAGCTACATGCGCAAAGCTCTCGCCGAAGCCGGAATGCCGGACATCGGCGCCGACCTCACCGGTCAGATGGCCTATGTCATGGGTGAAGCCGAAGTGTTCTCCGCCGCCAAGGTCATCAAGAATTTCGAAAAGGAATTCAAGAAGCCCGAGATGAAGGTGGGTATCCTTGGCAATGCGGTGTTGGACGCCGTCGCGCTTCAAAGCATCGCCGACATCCCATCCCGCGAAGCGGTTCTGTCCCAACTTCTTGCGACCATCCTCGAGCCTGCCACCCGCATCGCCCGGATCGTCCAAACCAAATTCAACCCGGACGGTGGAAGCTTGTCCGACGAAGCCCCGGCAGCAGAAGCGGAAGCACCTGCAGCAGAAGCTGCTGTTGTAGAAGCAGAAGCGCCAGTTGCGGAAACCGAAGCTCCCGCTGCTGTTGCCGAAACTCCAACCGCCGTTGCAGAAGCTCCGGTCGCCGAAGCTGAGGCTCCCGCCGCAGCGGACGAAGCGCCAACTGCCGAAGCAGAAGCACCCGCCGCTGAGGAAAAAACAATCTGAACTGATGGTGACGGCGGCTCCCGTTCGTCACCTGAACCCATAATGGTTCCTCGTCGGCGCAACGGCTGTTGTTCTGAAATCTCCGGAGGCTCCGGAGGCGACGATACCGAACAAGGAGAATAAAAAAATGGCTAATATTGATACACTCGTAACAGAACTCGGCAAGCTCACCGTTTTGGAAGCTGTCGCACTCGTTAAACAACTTGAAGAACAATGGGGCGTTTCCGCTGCCGCACCAGTCGGCGTTGCCGGTCCTGCTGCTGTTGCTGAAGCTGTCGAAGAGAAAACTGAATTCGACGTCGTCCTCACCGATTGCGGCCCGAACAAGATTGCCGTCATCAAGGCAGTCCGTGAAGTCGCTCCCGGCCTTGGCCTTGCAGACGCGAAGAAGCTCGTCGAGAGTGCGCCTGCCAAGATCCTCGAAGGCGTTGGCAAAGACGCCGGCGAGACCGCCAAGAAAAAGCTCGAAGAGGCTGGTGCCAAAATCGAACTCAAGTAACATCTTTCGGATTAGTCCCGAGGCAGTTTTCTCTGCCTCGGGACGAATCCGAAAGGTGTTACTTGAGTTCGATTTTGGCACCAGCCTCTTCGAGCTTTTTCTTGGCGGTTTCGGCAGCGTCTTTGGCAACGCCTTCGAGGATCTTGGCAGGCGCGCTCTCGACGAGCTTCTTCGCGTCTGCAAGGCCAAGGCCGGGAGCGACTTCACGGACTGCCTTGATGACGGCAATCTTGTTCGGGCCGCAATCGGTGAGG
>JANMSI010000049.1:0-20545 GCA_031389115.1 Akkermansiaceae bacterium | reverse complement strand
GTCCCGAATGGAAAACGCTGGAGCCTTTCAAGTCGGTCTTGACGGACGATAAGGCAGCGCTTGCCGCCATGGGCGAGAAGGGGTTGCTCGAGATCATGGCGGCGACCCACACTGGCCTCACGACCGCGGACTTCGCCAAGGCCGTGCTCGACTGGCTCGCCACGGCACGGCATCCGCGCTTCAATCGGCCCTACACCGATCTCGTCTACCAGCCGATGCTGGAACTGCTGGCCTATCTGCGCACCAATCAGTTCAAGACCTTCATTGTCTCGGGCGGCGGCATCGAATTCATGCGGCCATGGACCGAGCGCGTCTATGGCATCCCGCCGGAGCAAGTCATCGGCAGTAGCGGCAAGACGAAGTTCGAAATGCGCGATGGCAAACCCGTGATCGTGAAACTGCCCGAGCTCTTTTTCAACGACGACAAAGCCGGCAAGCCCGCCGCCATCCAGCATCACATCGGCCGCCGCCCCATCGCCGCGTTCGGCAATTCCGACGGCGACCTGCAGATGCTTCAATGGACCGCCGTCGGCAAAGGCCCGCGCTTCTGCCTCTACGTCCACCACACCGACGCGGAGCGGGAATTTTCGTATGATCGTCAATCGCACATCGGCAAGTTAGACAAAGGCCTCGATGAAGCGAAAGCCAAAGGCTGGACCGTCGTGAGCATGAAAGACGATTGGAAAACGATCTATCCACCGCAGTCGAAATGAACTCCCTCGCGCTCGAAATATCGAAACCCATAACCCACCAAAGTTTCATGAAACACACCACGCTGCTTTTCGCCGTCGGCTCCTCCGCCGTATTCGCACAAGACACCGACCTCGCCAAGAAGCTCTCCAATCCCGTCGCCGATCTCGTCAGCGTCCCGATCCAGAGCAACTACGACTTCGGCATCGGCCCCGGCGACGGGACTAAATGGACCACCAACGTCCAGCCCGTCATCCCCATCGGCGTCAATGCCAACTGGAACCTCATCTCCCGCACGATCCTGCCGATCATCGATCAGCAGGGCATCCTCCCCGGCGGCCTCGCGGACGAGACCGGACTCGGCGACGTGGTGCAGAGCTTTTTCTTCTCGCCGAAATCCAGCGATCCCATCTGGGGCGTGGGTCCGGTTTTCCTAATCCCCACCGCCACCGATGAGTTGTTAGGCGGCGAGAAATGGGGAGCCGGCCCGACCGCGGTCGTGCTCAAACAGGCCGGACCGTGGACTTACGGAGCACTGGCGAACCACCTCTGGGACTTCGCGGGCGACGACGACCGCGAATCGGTCAACGCGACGTTCCTCCAGCCATTCGTCAGCTACACCACGCCACAGGCCACGACCTTCACCTGCAATATCGAGTCCACCTACGATTGGAATGGAAACCAGTGGAACGTGCCGCTCAACCTCGTTGTCAGCCAGCTTGTCAAACTCGGCGGACAACCCGTCCAGTTCTTCGCCGGCGCGCGTTACTATCTGGAAACACCCGACGGCGGTCCCGAGTGGGGCCTGCGCTTCGGCCTGACCTTTCTGTTTCCCAAAAGCTAACAACCGCAAGCGGCAGGCGTGTCTTGCCTCATTTGGATGTTTTTAAACAGGAGGAAGCGGAGGGAGCGGAGAAAAAATTATAAGGACTGCCGCTCATCTTTTCCGATCCGAAAACTCCTCCGCTCCCTCTGCTCCCTCCTGTTCAAATCTCTTCACCATGCACCCGTTATTTAACAAAGCCTCAGCGCTCACCGAAACCATCATCGGCGGTGCCATTGAGGTGCACCGAGACAAAGGACCGGGACTTATCGAATCGATTTACGAGTGGTGCCTCACCTGCGAACTCGAGATGCGGCAACTGGAATGCCAGAGCCAGAAATCGGTCCGCATCGAATACAAGGGACACTTCCGCGAAGAATTGCTTCGCTTCGACCTGCTGGTAGAAGGATGCGTGCTGGTCGAGGCCAAGGCGGTCCAGCAAATTCTGCCCATCCACAAGGCCCAGCTTCTGAGTTATATGAAACTTCTCAACATTCCCACCGGCCTCCTCATCAACTTCAACGAACTCCGGCTCACGACCGGCGTCCATCGCTTGATCCTTCCAGGATCGGCCGATGGAAGTAGATTTGAACAGGAGGAAGATGAGGAAGCGGAGAATTAAAATTCAAACCGTCACTAAATCTCTTCCTCCGCTACCTCTGCTCCCTCCTGTTCAAATCTTTATCATGAAAATTCGAATCTGCGTTTGTTTCGTTGCCACACTCCTGTCCTCCACAGGCTTCGCCGCAGAACCAACGTTCGAGCCGACGGTTCCTAACAATACGCCCGCTCCCACGCCCGCGCCGGAGGGAATGGTTTGGATTCCCGGCGGCGAGTTCTCCATGGGCAGCGACAAGACCTGCGATTCGCTGTGCGATCTATCCGGTGTTAGCAGGGATGCTTCTCCGATCCACCGGGTATATGTGGACGCGTTCTGGATGGATGCGACGGAGGTGACTAATGCCCAATTCGCGAGATTCGCAGTGGCCACAGGATACAAGACCATCACCGAAATTGCGCCGACCAAGGAGGAGTTCCCCACCGCGCCGCCGGAGAATCTCGTCGCCGGTTCCACCGTCTTCGCACCCACGCCGCAGAAGGTGAAGCTGGACAACTATTTCCAATGGTGGAGCTACGAGCGCGGCGCGGACTGGCGGCACCCGACCGGACCTGGCAGCGACATCAAGGGCCGGGAAAATTATCCCGTCGTCCAGATCGCCTATGCCGATGCCGCCGCCTACGCGAAATGGGCGGGCAAGCGCCTGCCCACCGAGGCCGAGTGGGAATTCGCCGCGCGCGGTGGCCAGGCCGGGCAGCTCTACACCTGGGGCAACGACCTGAAGATCGACGGAAAATTCCAAGCGAATATCTATCAGGGAGATTTCCCGGTGAAGGACGGCGACACGGGTGAGGACGGTTTCAAAGGGATCGCCCCGACCGCCCAATTTCCGGCGAATCCCTACGGCCTCCACGACATGTCCGCGAATGTCTGGGAATGGTGCTCTGACTGGTATCGCGCGGACACCTACGCCCGGCGGAAACTCGCCGGCGGCGTGGCGCGGAACCCGCAGGGACCGTCCTCCCCCTACGACCCCGCGGAACCTAACGAGAAAAAGCGCGTCCACCGTGGAGGCTCGTTCCTCTGCACCAGCAAGTACTGCACCCGTTACATGATCGGCACCCGCGGCAAGGGCGAGGTCAGCACCGCCAGCAACCACGTCGGCTTCCGCTGCGTGATTTCCAATCTCCCCCGACTCCAAAACCAACCTAACAAACCATAAAATCATGAAAGGCAAACATCTGGCGGAAATTCTCGGCACCTTCTGGCTCACCTTCGGCGGGTGCGGCAGTGCCGTTCTCGCGGCGAAGTTCCTCACGGACTCCGACGGTACCCCGATCAATCTCGGCATCGGCCTTGTCGGCGTGGCGCTGGCCTTCGGACTGACCGTTCTAACCATGGCCTACGCCATCGGCCACATTTCCGGCTGCCATCTGAATCCGGCGGTGTCGCTGGGCCTGGTCGTCGGTGGCAGGATGAAAGCTGCGGAACTCCCGGGCTATGTGATTTCCCAACTAGTTGGCGCGATCGCCGGGGCAGGTGCGCTCTATGTGATCGCCCACGGGAAAGCGGATTTTGTCCTGGAAAGCGGGTTTCCCGTGAACGGTTATGGCGAACATTCTCCGGGCGGTTATTCGATGCTCGCCGCGCTGGTCACTGAGACATTGCTCACGTTTTTCTTCCTGTTGATCATCCTCGGCGCCACCGACTCCCGCGCTCCCAAGGGTTTCGCGCCCATCGCCATCGGTCTCGGCCTAACATTGATCCACCTGATCGGTATCCCGGTCACTAACTTGTCAGTGAATCCCGCCCGCAGCACCGGCCCCGCCGTATTCGTCGGCGGTTGGGCCGTGCAACAACTGTGGCTGTTCTGGGTCGCGCCGCTGGTCGGTGCGGTCCTCGCCGGGCTGGTCTATCCGAGAATGGCCGGCAAACCCGGCGATACGAATTGAACGATCGTGACAACATCGATCAGCTCCGCCCCGGCGGGCGGGGCTGACCGACCTAAACTCTGATCCGCACTGCGGCCTCCTAACCGCCCTCTTTACTTCGCCGCCGAAGATTCACTAACCATCCGAACTCCAGTCATGAAATCTCCCTTTCTCCTTCTCGCCTGGTCCTTTCTCAGCCTCGTCACCGCACGTTCGCTAGCTGAGGATGTCAATAGTCGCGACCTTGAAGCGCTCGCGGCCAACGCCGCGTCCTTCGTCGATTTGTATAACAAAGCGGAGCCCGAATCCCTCGCCAAATTGTTCCTCCCCGAGGGTGAAATCGTCCTCGCTAACGGCGAGGTCGTCGGGGGCCGCGACGAGATCCGTAATTTCTATCAAGTGGCTTTCGCCGACGAGGAAAAGCCCAAGGCCGCGCTGGAGGCCGGCTCGGTCCGGTTTGTCACGCCCGGGATCGCCATCGAGGATGGCACGCTCCACATCACCAAGCCGTCCGGCGAAGTGATCTCGCATTTCTACACCGCAGTGCAGGTCAAACAGGAGAACGGCGCCTGGCTCACCGCCAGCATCCGCGATGAAATTGAAGATCGCGCGCCTGCCAGCGAGAAACTGGTGGCCTTGGAATGGCTGATCGGCGACTGGCTGATCGAAGCGGACGGGACCCGCACGTTCCTTGCCTTTACCTGGAGCGAGGACGGACCCTATCTCGACGGCAAGGCCCTAACCGAACAAGCCGGCGCGGACAGCACCTCGGCGACCTACCGCGTGGGCTGGAACGCGAAACGCAAAAATTTCGTCTCCTGGGCCTTCGACGCGCAGGGCGGTTACAATAAGTCCGACTGGACCGCCGCCGATCACGGCTGGCTCCTGCGCAGCCACGGCGTCACGGGCGATGGCGAAATCAGCGAATCCACCCAAACCATCGCCCTCGATCCTTCGCGCCAAAGTTTCACCTGGTCCAGACGCGATCAAACGATCGGCGACGAAGTCCAGCCCGACAGCAGCACGCGGGTGGTCAGGCGTCCGCCCGATCTCGATGCCGTGACCGATGCCAGCCCCGAAGCCGCGCCCGCCGGAGAGGAATAATCTCCAACCCTCACGATCGTCATGAAAACTCTCGTCAAAATCCTCATGGTGCAGCTCTGCTGCTTCCCGCTCCTCATCACCGACGCCATGGCTCGCGATGGCGGCGACCGCAAAGGCGGCTCCGGCGGTAAATCCCGCCAGGCGAACCGCCCTTCCTCGCGCCCGGCATCGAGCCCGAAACGGAATCCCATCACTCAATCGAAACCCTCCAGGCCCGCTGCCCGGCCGGCCGATCGCCCGACCGCGAAACCCGCCACCCGGCCGACTTCCAGACCACAGACGGCCGATCAACGGCCAGCCAACAAACCAAACGTTTCTAACCGACCTGAAACCAAACCGGCGAAACCCAACAATCCTAACCGGCCCGATACCAAACCCGCAGAACGGCCTAACATTCCCGACCGGCCGGGCGACAACAAGCCGAACCGCCCCGACAAAAAGCCGAACCGCCCGGACAAAAAACCGAACCGCCCGGAAAGCCGTCCGGAAACCCTGCCCGGGCACGTCAAGTATCCGAAACCCGGTAAACCCACGACCCTTCCCGGCAACGTCAACCGCCCTCCCGACAAACGGCCCGGAGGAAATCACCAAAAGCCGGAGAAACTCCCCGGCAAGAACACCCGGCCGATCAAAAAGCCGAATTTCGACCGACACGACAAGACCACGAACATCACCAACGTCAACATCGACAAGAGCAAGACCGTCAACAACACCAGGATTACTAACAAGAAAAACGACAACTGGTGGGACTCCGGCGACAAACGTCCGGGATATCGCAACAAAAGCGGCAACAACTACTACCGCGGCGGCGACACGAACATTAAGATAAACAACAATTTCAAAAACAATGCGAACTGGTCCACCAACCGCAAGAACTGGGGCTACAATCCCTGGTGGAACCGTCCCGCCACCCGCCCCTGGTACGGCGGTTCGTGGAACTGTGGCTGGAACAACAGCTACCATCATCACCACAGTTACTATCGCTCGTACCGGCCGATGGTGGGTTACGGGTATTACGATGACGACAACGACGTCGCCGAAGCCATCGGCTGGGGCCTCGTCGGCTGGAACCTCGGCAAGTTGATTTTCGACACCGGCTATCAGACCTATTCGAACCCCTATCCGGCCCAACCAGTGCCCAGCGCCCAAGGCGGCCAGGTCACCTACACCCAGCCGATCACCGTGGTCGCCGCCGAAACCGCGCCGGCCGACGACGATGCCGGAAAAATGACCGAGGACTCCGAGTCATCCGTTGCGGAATCCCAGGAAGCGTTCAAACAAGCAAATTATCTGTTGGCCCTGGAAGCCGCTAACAAGGCCGTCGGCGAAGCTCCGGGCGACGGCGCGCTCCACGAGTACCGCGCGCTCGTTCTCTTCGCGCTCGGGAAATACTCGGAAGCCGCCGGGGTTCTCAATCCGGTGCTCGCCGGCGGTCCCGGCTGGGATTGGACGACCCTGATCTCCCTCTATCAATCGCAGGAAACCTACCTCTCGCAGTTGCAGGCGCTCGAGAATTACTGCAAGGCCAAACCCGATGCCGCGGACGCCCGTTTCCTCCTCGGCTACCACTACATGGTCTGCGGTTTCCTCGACAAGGCCACCGTCGAGTTCGCCGCCGCCGCCAGGCTGCAACCGGCGGACAGCGTCTCCGCCCAGCTCCGCGATCTAACCGCCGCTTCGTCGAACAACGGCGCCGAGGACAAGTCCCTCGACCCCGAGGCTCCCGCGAACCAGACTCCGCCACCCACGCCCGTTCCGTTAGAGCAACTCACCGGCACCTGGGTCGCCGACAAGGGCGCGCAAGGCACCATCAGCCTTGCCTTCAAGGACGACGGTAAGTTCGTCTGGACCTACAGGAACGGGGAGAAAACCAACGCGTTCGAAGGTGAGTTCAGCATGAACCACGACGGCCTCCTGGTCCTCGATGCCGAGGAAAGCCAAATGGTCGCCTCCGTCGCGCTGCCGCAGGACGGCGGGTTGAAATTTGTCCTCGTCGGCGGCCCGCCCGGCGATCCGGGGCTCGATTTCAAGAAAGGCTGAAAACTGAACAAGAGGTCGCGGAGCGAAAAATACAGTCGATCCAACCCTCTAATTCTTCCTCCGCTCCCTCTGTTCCCTCCTGTCCAAAAAACTCTTCCCATACCATGCACTACCGCCTCCATCTCCTCGCCCTCGCGCTGTTCGCCACGAGCTGTTCCCATTACTCCACCATCTCCGATCGCAAGCCCGTGTTCCTGCCGCTCCGTACCACCGCGTCGGCCGTTTCTAACATCGAACAGCAGCTCATGAAGGCCGGGCAGGCCGGAAAGCGCGATCCCTTCAATTCGCTCGGCGATTATCTATCCGCCGCCCACAGCGCCGAGCAATATCTGAAGACCCACCCGAACGATCCCGCCGCGAGGGGAAGCTATAACTTCGCCGTCGCCCGGATTTTCACCTGCCTGCGCAACGCACAAAGCGACCCATGGGCGCAACCCCTGCGCGTCCCGTCCGACTCGGGGGAATACGTGCTCGATCGCCGTCCCGACGCGCGCAAGAAGTGGAATCCGAGCCTCTACGATTTCAAACCCGTGGACGAAATCGACGCCAAGGGCCTCTACGTGACCGACCACATGCGCAAGGACGGACTCGGCGCGTCGCTCGTCGTCGTCGGGAAACAGGTCGATCAGGATGCCCGGTCGAACTACGGCATGGAAAAGGTCTATTACGGCGTCACCGCCATCGCGAGATTCGAGGGCCGCCGCTGCATCATCTCCTTCGAGGATCCGCTGGCCACCGAGGAGGTCGCCCTCGCGGGTCACCGCTACCCGCTCGCCGCGGATTTCACCATGCCGCTGGCCGTGATGCTCGCCGAGACCAAGCCGGAAAAAATGGAGCTCGCGCGCCTGCTCCGCCCGCAGGACTACGCGGAAACCGCCAGAATTTCCCGACTGCAACCGTACGATCCCAAGAAGACCGTCGTCCTCGTCATCCACGGCCTCAAGGACTCGCCCGCCACTTACGCGCCGATGATCAACTCGCTCCGGTCGGACCGGAGAATCCGCGAGAACTATCAGTTCTGGTTTTACAGCTATCCCAGCGGCTATCCCTATCCGCACTCTGCGGCGATCCTGCGGCGCGAGCTCGATGCGGTCGAAATGAAGTTCCCCCTGCACAGGCCGATGGTGGTCATCGGCCACAGCATGGGCGGCTGCATCAGCCGCCTCCTCATCACGGATACCGGCGATCGACTGTGGCTCGATTTCTTCGGCAAACCTCCCTCACAGGTCAATCTTTCGAAAGGGACCAAGGCGATCTTTCAGGATGCGCTGATCTTCCGCCACCGCCCGGAAATTGGCCGTGTCATCTTCATCGCCGCGCCGCTCAAGGGCAGCGATCTCGCCACCGGCTGGGCCGGCCGGATCGGTTCGTGGCTCGTGAAATCTCCCATCACCCTGCTCACCGCCGGCACGGAAGCGGCGAAAGCCGTGGTCACCGCGGGCGATTCCCTCAAGGTCAAAGCCATCCCTAACAGCGTGGACACCCTGTCGCCCGACAACCGTTTCGTGAAGGAGATCAACAAGCTCCCGCTTACCCCCGGCATCCCCTATCACACCATCATGGGCGACCGCGGAAAAGGCGGGAACCACGACAAGACCCGCCCCGTCCAGTCCGACGGGATCGTTCCATATTGGAGCAGCCACATGCCCGGCGCGCAGAGCGAACTCGTCGTTCCTTCCGGCCACAGCGCCCATCAGAACCCGCAGGCCATCGCCGAGGTGAACCGCATCCTGCGACTATATTCTGGAAACCCAGGACGCTAACGTTCACACGTTCTTCGAATTTCACCTACCTGCAAACCATCTCCATCCCATGAAAAATCTGCTTCTCCTCCAGCTCGCAATTGCCACTTTGACCGCCCCGGTATTCGCTCAATCCACTCCGGCCGCTTACGAACCGGGCGTATTGTTAGAGGCGTCCACCCTGCTTCCGCCGGAGCAGATGCGCGGCCCCTCCCACCGCGTGCGCAACCAGGTGGCGACCGACGGCTACATGGCGCATTTCGAAATCGACAGCGACTTCGGCACCTTCGAGGCGGTCGGCGTGCCGCAGGCCTTGCAACGCGTCCGCGAGATCGACGCCATCCGCACGCTGGTGGAAACCAGCAAGGGCGACCTTTTCGCGGAAGGGCTCAAGCGCTCCATCGAGCAGCCGATCGACGCGGTGAGGAACATTGTGAGAAACCCGGTCGAGTCGGTGAAGCAGGCCCCGAAAACCGTCGGCCATTTCTTCGGCAACATCGGCTCCGCCATCGGCCGCGGCGTGGAACAGGTGAAGGAGCGCAACTCGGGCGACAGCCCGCAACCCACTGCGGGCGAGGTCGGCCGGAATATCGGCAACACCGCGAAAAACGTCGCCGGCTTCGGCAAGGCGAAACTCGAAACCGCCAAACAGTTAGGCGTCGATCCTTACTCCGACAATCCCCGGCTGCAGGAGGAAATGGACAAGGTCACGTGGGCGTTCTTCGCGGGCGGGCTGCCGCTGCGCGTCGGCGCGGCCGCAGCGTCGGCCGGCGTCGCGGTGGCCGCCACCAACATGGTCGGCATTCCTGAAGATGCCTACGGGCTGACCGAGCCGGAGATTTCCCGCCGCGACGCAAACTCGCTCGTGGAAATGGGTCTGCGGGATGGCGACGTGACCGCGTTCATGGTGCACCGGAATCTCAGCGTCACCCAGCGCCACCGGCTCGTCACGTCGCTGGAAGCGCTGCCAAAAACCGCGGGACGGGGAAATATCATCCTGCTCGCAAACGCCTGCGAGTCCTCCGAACAGGCGGATTTCCTGGCGAACGCGCTCGCCATCCTCGTCCATCGGCAGCGGACGGGAGCCGCCGACTACACAGTCATCAGGGCGGGCGGCCGCCTGCCCGCCGCCACAACCGCCGCCGGCACCCTCGAAGTGCCCGCGCCCGTGGATTACGTGACCTGGACCGAGGATGTCTCTCACTTCGCGGCCCGCGCTGACCTTGCCACAGGCCAGAAGGTGTTGGTCCACACCGGCAAGCTTTCGGCGGTCACCACCTCAGGCTTGGAGGCGGCAGGTTGGAAGACCGCAGCGGTCGGCTATCCGGGCGTCAACGGCACCGTTCGCTGAGCTTTTCAAATCGGCGGAGCACCTCCATGTTGCCCGCGATGAGCGCCGCGTTCGATTTTATCCATTTTCAAACGGCCTTCCGCGAGGCGGCGCACGCGGCGGGATTCACAGCGACCTTGCTGGCGGACTTGGACGGTGGTCCGTTGGTCGCTTGGGAGCGCCCCGCCGAAGGGCCGCGCATTTATCTATCGGCCGGCATCCATGGCGACGAGCCCGCCGGGCCGCTCGCGCTGCTAGAGTTGCTTCGCGCCGGTTTTTTCAACGACCGCGTGCATTGGTCGATCTGTCCCTCGCTAAACCCATCGGGCCTCGCCGCCGCCACCCGCGAAAACTCGCGCGGCGTGGACCTAAACCGCGACTACTGGCTGCGCGGCTCGCCGGAAATTCTCGCCCATGCGCGGTGGCTCGACACGCTGGCCACCCCCGACCTGTTCATTTCCCTGCACGAGGATTGGGAAACCGCGGGCTTCTACTTTTATGAAATCAACCTCGGCGAGGATCGGCCGGAGCGGGCGGGACACATCCTCGCGGCCGTGAGTCCGTGGTTCCAAGCCGAGTCCGGCCCGGAGATCGATGGACACGAAGCCCGCCAGGACGGCTGGATCTATCACGCCGCGGAACCCGACCTGCCGGAAGGCTGGCCCGAGGCGATCTATCTCGCGAAAAAGGGCTGCCCGGTTTCCTTCACCTTCGAGACCCCGAGCCATGCGCCATTAGACCAGCGCGTCGCCGCCCACGTCGCAGCGGTAACGGCCGCGTGCTCCCGGTGGTAAATATTTTTTCTAACAAAATAGGATGCTAGCCGCCGCCGGGCACGGGTTCAGTCTCGTGCACGCGGCCGTAGTCCACTTCCAGGCGGCCGTCCTCGCGGTCGGTATAAATTTCCACGAAGCGCTGGCCGAAGCGCACGTCGCTCCACAGGTAGCCGGTCTGACTTTGCACGGGCGACTGGATGACCGTGTCGATGCAGACGATGGAGGTCATGAAACGCGTCCCGGAGCGTTCCAACCGCTCGGGCGTGACGCCGTGGAGCGGGCTGTCCTCGTCGATGACGTGGCGGATCATCACTGCGGCGGGAAAAATAATCAGCCGGTCATACATTAGCTTGAGCGGGTAAAAGCGCCGGGCGTCATCCTCCTCCGGGACGTTCTCCTTGCGCACCATCATCAGGCGGAACTCCGCCTCGACCATCGGCTGGTGATGGAGATTCGCGACGCGGAACTGCAGCGTCGGCTTGCCGTCGTAAGGGCTGAGCACCATGCAGTCGCTGAACAGCAGCCGCACGGTCGGCCGGGAAAAGCGCACGAAGATCAGGCCCGTCACCACCGCGGTGAAGAACATGCCGACGATGATTTCGATGGTGGTCACGACGTCGCCGTAAAACGTCGCCGGATAAAGGTGACCGAAGCCGACGGTCGATAACGTTTGGACGCTGAAAAAGAACGCGCTGGAAAACGAGCCGGACTCCATTTCCGCGATGCAGTCGCCGCCGAGCAGATAAGCCGTTGCGAACAGGAGGTTGAGAATCAGATAGAGCGCGAGCACCACGAGGGCGAAGTGCGGCCAACTGAGCGAGAGGATCGTCCGATAGAGATCGCGCCACCCCTGCCTGCCGCTGTTAGTCCGCAGGAACTCGATCTTGCCGGCTTGGACGGCGACGGGAGGGGAAGGCTGTTTCATCGGCGCGGGACGGCGGGATGATGCACGCGATCGGATGGTGAAGGCCAATCGAAAAATAGCCATGGACTGCGGCAGCCTGCTGCCGCTTTTTTCCACCAGCCTGCTGGTGGCGCGACAGCAGGCTGCGGACCCGAAAACGGCAGCGGGCTCTGCCCGTTACCCACAAATCGTATCACTTTAGACCGGTACGAAACAATCGTTTGAATTATCGCCGGGGATGGCTTGAAATTCCCTCCGCTGCCGCCAGTTGTTCTCGGGCCTCGATTGAATTCGCTTCGTTGGCTGTTCCGTATCCTCAAAAGCGGCTGCCGGGTGGAACAACGACAAGTGCATACCGTGGAAAAACTCAAGGCCTTCATCGCCTTGGACCTGGTCATCGCGTGCCATCTGCTGGCGTTGACGATGCAAGCCCGGAGCAGGCCGGACGAACCGGCGGACCGCTGGCTGGCGCGGGAGGAGTGGGAAGCGCTAAGCGTCCAGGCGGCGGGAGGAGGAGCCGCGCCCGCCCACTGCCCGAGCATCAAGGACGCGGTGCTGATGATCGCCAAGTTAGGCGGCTTCCTGGCGCGGAAGAGCGATGGGGATCCGGGGTCAGAAGTGCTTTGGCGGGGGTTCGCAAAACTAAAGATCTACGCCGAGGCATGGAAAATCTTCAACCAAGACATTTGTGGGTAACGGGCAGAGCAGGCTGCCGCAGTCCATGTCAGAGTAGGTCGGTCAGCGCGGCATCGAGAGTGGGAAACTGGAATTGAAAGCCATCCGCCTCCAACGCGGCGGGAAGCGCGCGCTGGCCGGCGAGCAGCGCGCCGGCGAAGTCGCCGAGCACCAGTTTGAGGGCGAATCCCGGCACGGGCACGAACGCAGGACGATGCAGCGCGGCGGCCAGTTTGCGGGTGAGGTCGGCATTGCGCTCGGGGACGGGCGCGGTGGCATTCGCCGCGCCGGTTAAAGTCTGCGAGAAAACTGAGTGGACGATCGCGGCGCGGAGATCGGCGAGGTGGATCCATGGCATCCATTGTTTTCCCGAGCCGAGCGGGCCGCCGATCCCGAGTTTGAAAACGGTGCGGAGTTTTTCGAAGGCCGAGCCATTTTCACCCAGCACGATCCCGATCCGCAGCCGCACGACGCGTACGCCAAGCGCCTCCGCCTCCCGCGCGGCGTCCTCCCAATCGTCGCAAAGATCGGCCAGGTAGCCACGGCCCACGCGCGCAGTCTCGGTGAGGATTTCATCGCCACGATCGGCGTAAATTCCTACCGCGGAAGCGTTGACGAGCACTTGGGGACGTTCGCCATCCGGCAGTTTGGCGATGGCCTGGACGACGCGGTAGGTCGTGCCCACCCGGCTTTCGTGCAGGCGGCGCCGGGTGTCATCGTTCCAGCGCTGGTCGATGGGTTCGCCCGCGAGGTTGATCACTGCCTGGTGACCGGAAAAATCGAGGGCCTCCGGGCTCTGCCAACGGTCAACGCCGGCCACGTCTCCCGTGCCCGCGCGGCTGACGCCGGTGGTGGCCATTCCCTTGGCCGCGAGCAGGGCGGGGAGGCCGTTTCCGACGAAGCCGGTGACGCCCAGAATGGCGGCGCGGGTGGTTGGTTCCATGCCGCATGATCGCCCGGGATGGGGGCTGGTAAACAGGATTTTCACGGCCCGGCGCGGGAGCCTTTCGCCCTTTACTTCACCGGCGGGTGGTTCTCTTATCACGCCGATGCTGAAACTTGGTGCATGGCTTATCGCCCCGCTGCTTGCGCTGCCGCTCGCCGCCCAGGAGGCGCAGGTTCTCCCGGAGGCCGCCGCCACTTCGCCCCAGGTCGATACGATCACGCCGGTGCCCCCGCCGGAAATCCCCTTCGGCGGGGAAGGCGCGCAGGCGCTGAAAATGCCGGACAATCTGAAAATCGATAACTACGGCGGCGGGACAATCAGCGGCGACCGGGACAGCGGAGTTCGTTATGCCGGGCCGGGCATCAAGGTCACGGGCGACAACGGCATGGAGATTTTTTCCGACAGCGCGGTGTGGGACATGCAGGCGGAAACGGTGACGATGGAGGGCCATGTCAGCATCTATCAGGGCAACATCCTGCAGCGCGGAGAGCGGGCGGTGTATTATTACCAGCGGAAATTTCTGGATGCCAGCGGGCTGCGGGCGTCGCTCGACCCGATCCTGCTGGAGGCGGGCAAATTCACCGTGGAGGAGCGCGATGGCAAGAAGGTGTATGTCGGGGAAAATGCCGGAATCACCACCGACGACTCGGAGCATCCCAACTTTTGGGTGCGTTCGCGAAAGACGACCATCTACCCCGGCGAGAAGGTCGTTTTCAACGATCTGCGCCTGTTCGCCGGCGACATCCCGGTGTTCTGGCTGCCCTATTTGAGCCAGCCGCTGGACGCCGAGCTGGGCTACCATTTCATCCCAGGCTCGCGCTCGAACTGGGGCGCGTATCTCCTCAATACCTACGGCATCATGCTCGGCGGGAAGTATAACGAGGCGACCGGCGAAAATGAGGCCGCGTGGCTGCTATCCCGCTGGCATTTCGATCTTCGGGCCAGGCGCGGAATCGGGACGGGCGTGGATTTAGTCGATACCCGAGTGGAAAACAAAGAAGAGATCACCGGCTTGAGTCTCTATTATCTGAACGACCAGAATCCTGAAATCAGCCGCTCTGGAGTGCCCCGCGGAGACGTGAGCAATGACCGCTACGGCGTCGAACTCAAGCACCGGCTGCCGTTGAAATTCCCGGATGACGCGGATTGGCGGATCGACGCGAATCTGACCTGGCTGAGCGACCCGTATTATCTCGAGGATTTCCAGCCCAGTGAATACCGGACCAATCCGGCGCCGGACAACACCCTGGGAATCTATCGGCGGGACGAGGGTTCGTTGCTTTCGCTCTACGGCAGGTTCCGGATCAACGATTTCTATCGGACGGACACCCGCTCGCCGGAGGTGGCCTTCGATCAAGCGCGGGCGCCGCTCTTCGGGCTACCGATCTTGCACGAGGGAAACACGTCATTTGGGGTCATCGGGGAACGCGCCGCCGATCCGACGACCGGCAGCATCCTTAACCCGCTGCTCAAGATGAACGCCGGGGATCCCGACGCCCCGGAGCTGCTCAGGCAGCTCAGCGGCTTCGAGCGGCAGCTTGCGGAAAAAATGCTCGCGCTTCCGTTGGACGATCCGCGACGCGCGGCGATCCGCACGCAGTTGCTCGATTCCAGCTACACGCGCTTCCACACCTACCAGGAACTCTCGATGCCGCTGACCCTGGGCGGCTTTTTCAACCTCACGCCGGAGGCCGGATTCGGTTACTCCCGTTACGATTCGGTCGAGGGGCCGGTGGGAAGCTCCGACCGCACATCTGTCCATGCCGGGGTGGAGGGTTCCGTGAAATTTTCAAAAGACTTCGGCAATTTCAACAACCGCTCGCTCGGGCTCGATGGCCTCAAGCACATTCTCCAGCCGTATGCCCACTGGTCGGTCGTTTCCACGAACAACTTCGAACCCGACGGCCCGCTGGTGGACCGGCTCACCCCGACCACCCGCCCGCGGCCGCTCGACCCCACCCGCTTCACGGCGGTGGACGAAATGCAGAGCTGGAACATCGTGCGGCTGGGCGCGCGCAACCACCTGCTCACCCGGCGCGACGAGCAGACCTTCGAGTGGCTTTATCTGGATAGCTATCTCGACGCGTTCTTCGAAGATCCAGAGGGCCGACGAAATTTTTCGAACCTCTACAACGACATCCGCTGGCAGCCGCTGCCGTGGCTGGGAGTGGATGTGGAGACGCAGTTCCCGCTGGCCAACGGCGGTTCGGGCTTCCACGAATTTGCCGGCACTCTGCGCTTCATGCCGAGCCAGAGTTTCGAGTTTTCCTTCGGCTACCGGTTGCTCAACGGCCATCCAGTGCTGGTCGATTCGGACCGCTTCGACGTCCAGACCTACACCCGCCTGAACGAACATTGGGGAATTGGCTCGCGGCACACCTTGGAGCTGGATGACAACACGCTCGAACTCCAGCAATACAGCATCCACCGCGATCTTGGAAACTGGGTGGCGGGAATGGGACTGACTCATCGGGAAAACCGGCTGGCCGACGAGTTCGGGGTGATTTTCAGCCTGTCGCTGAAGGATTTCCCCTCGGTCTCCTTGCCATTCGAAATCGATAGCGAATAGTGCCGCGGCCATGACGATTTCCCCGGACCTGCTTCTCACCTCCCTGCGCTGGCGCTACGCCACCAAACGTTTCGATCCGGCCCGGAAAATCCCCGCGGCGATCTGGGACGCGATCGAAGAGTCGCTGGTGCTCACGCCGTCGTCGTTCGGACTTCAGCCGTGGAAATTTCTGGTCATCCAGAATCCCGGCCTCCGCGCCTTGCTGTCACCGGAGTCGTGGCGACAGCCGCAGGTCATCGAGGCGTCCCACTACGTCGTGCTAACAGCCCGCACGGATCTGGCCGCTACCGATATCGACGCGTGGATGGCGCGCATGGCCGAGGTGCAGGGCAGCACTTTGGAAGCAGTCGCGCCGCTCAAGGGCGTCATCGAAGGATTCGCCCAGGCCATGAGCCACGAAGCGCGTCATGCCTGGAACGTCCGCCAAACTTACATCGCCCTCGGCCAATTGCTGGCATCGGCGGCCCTGCTAGAGATCGATGCCTGCCCCATGGAAGGAATCAGCACCGCCGGCTACGATCAAGTGCTTGGCCTCGAAGGCAGCGGCTACACGACCGTCGTCGCCTGCGCCCTCGGCTACCGCGCGGCGGATGACCGGGCCGCCGGCATGCCCAAAGCCCGTTTCGAGAGGTCGCGTGTGATCGCGCATGTTTGAAATCAATCCGTCATCCACACGCTCCACGCAGACTTCATGGAATATCCCGCCACCGCCGCCACCGCCGAAACTTTATCGAATGGTCTCACCCTAATCCTCGATCCCGATCCCACGGCACCTGTCGTGAGCGTGCAAATCTGGGTCGCCAGCGGCAGCATGCATGAGGACGCCCACCTCGGAGCCGGGATCTCGCATTTCCTGGAGCACATGGTTTTCAAGGGCACCCGCGACCATGATGCCGATTCCCTGGCAGCCATCGTGCAGGCAGCGGGCGGTCACTGGAACGCCTACACCAGCTTCGACCGCACCGTGTATTACATCGACGGGCCGTCCGCCTCACTCGCTGTTTTTCTCAAGGTTCTGACCGGGCTGGTCTTCTATCCGACGCTGCCGGAGTCGGAGTTCGAGAAGGAAAAAGACGTGATCCGCAGGGAAATCGACATGGGGCTCGACGATCCCGACAATGCCGCTTCACGGCTGCTGTTCTTCACTGTCTTCACGCACGACCCGCGCAGACATCCGGTGATCGGGCACCGCCATCTCTTCGATGCGATCCGCCACACCGATCTCACCAACTACCACCGCGACCGCTACACGCCAGACCGCTGCTTCGCCGTGATTTCCGGAGATTTCGAGCCGGAGGAAGCACGGAAAATGGTCACCGAGCTCACCGCCGATTGCCGTCCCGGCGGCGGGCGGGAGCCGCTGGTGCTGATCGATCCACCGCAGCTCGGGCCACGGCGCGCACGCGAGACTTTCGCCGTCCCCACCAGCCGCATTTCCCTCGCCTGGAAAACTCCCGCGCTCGATCATCCGGATGCGCCCGCGTTTGAGGTGCTTGCCGGAATTCTCGGGCGGGGCCGCGCGTCCAGGCTCCACCGCAGCCTGCGCGAAGAACAGGAGCTGGCGCTGGAAATTTCCGCATTCTCGTGGACCGGCCCCGGCCGCGAAGGGCTGCTGGCAGCCTCCGCCGATGCCGACCCGGCGAAGCGCGACGCACTCATCGAAGCGATCCTGCTAGAAGTGGCTGCCGTGGCGGGAAGCGAACTCGACGACGATTTGGCCAAGGCCAAGCGGCAGATCACCGCCAGCCAGTTCCGGGGGCTGACCACCGCATCGGGCCGCGCCGCCGACCTGGCTTCGAACTGGCACGAAGCGCGCGATCTGGATTACACCCGCCGCTATCTCGCTGCGACCCAGGCCGTCACCACGGCCGATATCCGCCGGGTCGCCGCCACGCTCACGGACGAGCGCCTCAGCCTGACCATTCTCGATCCCTTGGACGCCCCTGTTCCCGCCCGCACGGCGAAGGTGTCTCGAATTCGAGAGGAAATCCAAGTCCACGTCCTGCCGATTGGACTCACGCTTGCGCTCATCCCGGATCGCCGCGTGCCGATGGTCCACCTGCAGGCCGCCGTCCGTGGCGGACTTCCTTCCGAGTCTCCGGAAACCAACGGGCTGAGCCAGCTCCTCGCCTCCTCCCTGGCCAAGGGCACGCTCACCCGCTCAGCGCACGAGATTGCCGTCACCCTCGAATCGCTCGGCGCGTCGATCAGCGCGAGCACCGGGAACAACGCGATCCTCATCCAGGCCTCCGGACTCTCGCCGGACTTTGCGACCATCGCCGACGTGTTTGCCGAGGTCATTATTTCGCCCTTGCTGCCGGACGATGCGATCGGCCGCGAAAAAGCCAGCCAGCTCGCCAGCTTGGAGGAAGCCCTGCAAGATCCGCTCCACACCGGTTTCAGTGTCCTCCGGGATGCCGTTTTCAGCGGTGTCGGCTACGGGCTCGATGCGCTCGGCTCGGTCGCCAGTCTCGCCGCGCTCGGTCGTACCGACCTCAGCTCCCATCATGCACGGCATTTCAACACGTCGAACATCACCCTCGCGATTGCCGGCGATTTCGATCCGCAGACGGCTCTCGAACTCCTCCGTGAAAAATTCGCGGCACTTCCTTCAGGCGAAAAATGGAGCGCTCCAGCCAGCCAGCTTGCGGCAGGCAGCGAGCGCACCACCCGCCTTCCCAAGAAGCAGGCGGTGCTCGCCATCGGCTTCCCCGGCACAACGGTCGGCGGCACGGATCGCCACGCGTTGGCCATGATTCAGGAATTCGCCTCGGACATGGCGGGTCCGCTGTTTTCCCGGATCCGCGAGGAACTCGGCCTCGCCTATCGTGTCGGCGCCACCCAGTTCCTCGGTTACGACGCCGGCCTTTTTACGTTTTATCTGGCGACTTCCCCCGAGCAGGCCGACCTCGCCCACCGCGAACTTCTCGCGGAGATCGCGAAAATCGCCGCCCTCGGCATTCCGGAAGGGGCCTTCGAGCGGGTGCGCTCCACGGTCCTCAGCGGCCTGGCCATCCAGCAGCAATCGCCGTCTGCCATCGCCCGTCACGTGGCCCTCGATCTCCTGTTCGGTCACCCGGCGGACCAGCACCGCCGCCTGGCCGACGCGTATCGCGCGCTCACGCTTGAGAATGTTAGAGAAGTTGCGTCACGGATCTTTTCGGTCACTCCCACGATCGTTACGGTCATGCCGGAGTAATTGGCGAAAGTGGCGGCGGTTTCCAACCGCCATGCCTCCACCCCGCGCCCATGAAGCCCAAAGCGCCGCTGTCTAGCGCTTTCCGGAACCGAAGCATCCTGGTTTCCTCCCACTGTGCCTGACTACCGATTCGCCGGCTACTTTGAAAACGAGGTCATGCGCGCCGTCACCCTCGACGATAAAGTCACGATATTGAACGCATTCCCGGACCGGCGCTTTAGACCATGAAACTCAACTACTATCCCGAAACCGACTCGTTCTACATCGACCTTTCATCGCGAACGAGCGTGGATAGCGTTGAGGTTTCGGAAGGAGTCGTTCTCGACTACGACGTCGAATGCAATCTCGTGGGCATCGACATCGACGAAGCCAGCAGCAAGCTCGATCTATCCGAGGTGGCGACGAGTTATGTTCCAATACCCGCAAACGCCTAATCCTGCGCGGCTACGAACTGCTAGGCGCGTCACGCTGACTACTGCGGTTCAGCCCCCCCTGCGCCTTTCCTGCCCCTATATCGCGCTGTGATTGTGGCACACGCTCAGTTACGTCCCTCAGGTTTTTGATCCGGCGGATTCCGCTGTCCCCATTTCCCTATGGCCCCCCAAGACCGCCACCCCTCCGGCGATTCTGAAAAACTCTGGAAAAGGTTGGCGGGGTGGCGTCATTTCCGTTTCAGAAGAAATATCAGTTCCTCAAGGAACTGCTGGGGAGTCACCTTGCAGGCATTGCAAAACGAAATCCACTCGATCACATCCAACCGTCGCTGGCCGCGCAGCAGGTCGCTCACGGTGGACTGGCTTAGCCGCATTTTCCGGGCGAGTTCCTGCTGGGTCAAACCCGCATCGGTTCGGATTCTCCCCATCACCTTCAACAATGACTCCTGATCGGCGGAATAAATTGACTTTGCCACCGTGAGAAATTGCCAAACCCGGCTAATTATTTAAAAATCTGGTATTTTGCCAGATTGTCCGGCAGACAGGGCATCTTCGCCTCGTGTCGAGTCAGAATGGATCGACTCCCACCGCAATTAAAAAAAGAATACAGTATCTTATGAAACTTCTACCGGTCTCGATGGCTTTTTGGAGCGTTGTTCTTGGGCTTTCTGCCCAAGAACAATGGAATGCTCCCCAAGAATTGATCCATCTGCTATGAGAGTTCTCAAGCGCGAGAAAGGCGCTGAAGAACCCCATGAAACGCAAGAGACACAAGCCTGAAGAAATCGTGAAGAAGCTGCGTGAAGCTGCGACCCTGTTAGCC
>JANMSI010000059.1:0-56375 GCA_031389115.1 Akkermansiaceae bacterium | reverse complement strand
GGGCGGGGACGGGATAAAACGGTTCGTCGCCCGGTGTCCAGTCTTTGGGAAACTCGCGGATGATGGTCGTCGCGTCGATCTGCTGTCCCGTCGCGTGCTTCATTTCGACGATGCGAGTGAATGGCACCTCCAGCCCCGGATAGTTCACCTGCATCGCGGGCTGCCAGAATCCGAATTTTCCGGAAATCGATTCGCGTTCTATCAGTTGTCTGGCGGAAAATGATTCCGCCTCGAACCGCAGCGACCGGTAGGGCAGGGGACCAAACCGCCGGTTATAGAACTCGTCGATCGCGCCAGTGAAGATGAGATGCTTGTGCTTCCAGCGGGCGCGGGCTTCGTGGAAATCCACGCCAAGGTGCAGTGAGACGCGGGGCGAGGCGTTGAGCATCGTTTCGAAAAGCGCGGTGTAGCCTTTCTCCGGCAGCGCCTGAAATGACTCGGATAGATAACGGTCGTCGCGGTTGGTGCGGACGGGGATGCGGCCGCAGACGGAGGAGTCGAGTTCCCGCGGATGGCGGTTCCATTGCTTGAGCGTGTAACCTTCGAAAAACAATTCGTACAGCTCCCGGCCAACTTGCGAAATGATTACTTCCTCGGAGTTTTTCGGGTCTGCGATTTCGACTCGGTTGTGCTCTAACCAAGCAATGAATTCTTCAGTGGTCGATGGCCTTCCGAGATATTCCTCGAACGTGTTGAGATTGATCGGAAAACTCCAGAAACGTCCGCGGGCGTGGCTTTTAATGGTATAGCTAACGGCGTGCCACTCGGTGAATGCCGATAGATAATCGACGATCCGTTGCGAGTTCGAGCGGAAGTAATGCGGACCGTAGCGATGGAGGAGAACTCCTGCAGGGTCCACGTGGTCATAAGCATTTCCTCCCAGATGATCGCGTCGGTCAACGACCACGCATTTCCAGCCAGCGGACGAGAGCCGCTCGGCAATCACCAATCCGGAAAAGCCGGCTCCGATGATCAGGAAATCGGTGGATGGATCAGCTTCCAAGGGTCGTTAGATTGGGTAACGGTCCTGCCACGCTGCCGCCCTTGGTCGATCTCTCCGCAGCGGAGGGAAACCTGGGTGAATGGTTCGCAGGATAATGGGTGCTGCCATGGTCGCAGGTGACCCGCACCAAGTGACGGCGGAGTTGCTATGATTTCAGGGAGTGGGCCGCCGGGGCAGCAGGATGGAGAACAAATCCATATCGACCGCCTGCGGATTTCCGAGAAACTCGAGCAGGATTTTCACGCGATCCGTGGCAGCCGGCACGGAAACCACGGTTCCTTGCATCCCTTGGAATGGGCCGTGTGCGACCTCCACTTCATCGCCAATTTCAATGGTTGGGCTGAGGGTGACGAGCACGTCCTGATCGGCTCCCTTGCGGTTGAGAATCTCGAATTTCATCGCTTCCACGAACGACTCGGGCACGGGCGGGATCTCCGAGCCGAAGCGCACCAGCCCGCGCACCCCGTGGCAAAACGTCACCGCCCGCTCCATCTCGGCGATGTTAAATTTCGCCAGCACATAGCCGGGAAACATCGGCTCCACCCACCAGATTTTCCCCCGGCGCGTCGCCTTGCGGTAGCGCAGCCGCGGGCAGAAAACCTCGATTCCCTCCAATTCGCGGAGGTGACTGGCGGCGATGTGTTCACGTTTCGTCTGGCAGCGGACGCAATACCACTCGGGGAGATTGGGGGTCGAATTCATTGTCCTAGGAGTTTCTGGAGCACCGGGAGCACTTTGCCGCCGCTTCGCAGCCAGGTTTCGAGTCGCTCGACGCGCTCTTTGAGAAATTTTCGCCGCGTGGGGTCGTCGATGTCGCGGGTGGTCTCCGCAAGCCGGCTGATTTTCGTTTTCCCGCTTTCGAGGTGCGGACGGATTTGCTCGCGGATAAAGCCACCGGCCAGACGCTTGAGTTCGATGGCCGGTTGGTAATAGGTGCGGCGCTCGGCCCCTCCCTCGACTTCGCCGACCGCTCCCAAGCTCTTGAGCATCCGCAGCCCCTGGCTGGCGGAACCCTTGCTAATGTGAAGTCGCCGCACCAGATCGTCCAACGAAAGCGGGGTCTGGGAAATGAACAGCAGTCCGTAAATCTCGCCGATCGAGCGGGGCAAGCCCAAGACCCGCACCCCGTCCACGAAAAATGCCACCACTTGGCGTTCCAAGGGGTCGAGTTCGTAGGGATCTCCGCTTGGCAGATCGTGCATGCCGCGGAAGCTAGGAAGGAACCCGCGTTTGTTCAAACAAAATTGAACAGTGCTCGGTTTCCAAGTAGAACCTGGGCGGCGGGTTACAGTTTCGACAAGGCGCGCATCCAGCCTTGCCTTGGCGGACGGATGCTGCTCGGTTCCGTGCCATGCGCATCTTGATCACCGGCGGCGCCGGCTTTCTGGGCTCCCATCTGTGCGAGCGACTTCTCAACGAGGGCAACGAAATCATCTGTCTGGATAATTTTTTCACCGGCCGGAAGCGCAACATCGCCCATCTTCTAACGAATCCCTATTTCGAACTCGTCCGCCATGACGTGACCGAGCCTTTCAAATACGAGGTCGATCAAATCTACAACCTGGCCTGCCCCGCCTCGCCGCCGCACTATCAGCACAATCCGATCAAGACCACCAAGACCTCGGTGATGGGCGCGATCCATTGCCTCGGCTTGGCGAAGCGCACGGGTGCGCGGGTTTTCCAGGCATCCACCTCGGAAGTTTACGGCGATCCCACGGTGCATCCCCAGCCCGAATCCTATCACGGAAACGTGAATCCCATCGGCATCCGCGCCTGTTACGACGAGGGGAAACGCTGCGCGGAAACGTTGTTCTTCGACTATCACCGCCAGAACAAGGTCGAGATCCGTGTGGTGCGGATTTTCAATACCTACGGACCTCGGATGCTACCTGATGACGGCCGCGTGGTCTCTAACTTCATCGTCCAAGCGTTGCAAGGCAGGGACATCACCATCTACGGCGACGGCCGCCAAACCCGCTCGTTCTGCTATGTGGACGATCTGATCGAAGGCTTCATCCGCCTGATGAACCACCCCACGCTCACCGGACCCGTCAATATCGGAAACCCCGGCGAGTTCACGATGCTCCAGCTTGCGGAACTCGTTTTGAAAAAAGTGGGCGGGCCATCCAAGGTCACGTTTTTCCCGCTGCCTGGCGATGATCCCAAGCAGCGCCAGCCGGACATCACGCTCGCCCGCAGCGAGCTGGGGTGGCAACCCACGGTCTCGCTGGACCAAGGGCTCGATGCCACGATCAGCTACTTCCGCAAGCTTTTGGCGGACCCCTGATCGGGGTGGCTTATTTGTGATAAACCCAGTCGCCGGCGCGGCGTAGGGAACGTCTCATGCTTCGATTTTTCATCCCGATTCTCCTGGGTTTGGTGATCATTCCCTTGTCGGCTGAACCCGAATCCGGACACCGGCCCACCGCCGCGTGGATTTGGAAAACAACCTCACCCGGCGCTACGGAAAAAGTCTTCTTCCGGCGTGAATTTGAGCTGCCACCCAATGTCGCCAGCGCCGCAATCACCATCACGTGTGACAACTGGAGCCGCCTGTTTGTCAACGGCCACGACCTCGGCATGGCGGCGGATTGGTCGAATCCGCGGACCTACGACGTGCTGGCCCACCTGAAGCCGGGCAGCCGCAATGTCATCGCCGTCGAGGGGCGCAACGAAGACGGCGTGGCCGCAATGGTCCTCCGATTCCGCGCCACCCTTAAGGATGAAAAAAAGCTTCACGTCGTTTCCGATGCCAATTGGCAATGCGCCAACGAGGCGCCCGACGGCTGGCAGAATCTTGATTTCCCGGCCTCTTCATGGCCGAAAGCCGTGGTGGTCGCCAAAATGGGCGCGCCACCCTGGGGATCGATTCTGCCGCCGGAGGCCAGCGAACTCGGAATCTCGGAAGACCTGACTGCCGACTACCAGGTCGCTCCCGGATTCAAGCTGGAGCGGATCTATCGCGTTCCGGCAGACCAAGGCTCCTGGGTGGCCGTCACGGTGGACGACAAGGGCCGCCTGCTCTGCTCGGACCAGTATGGGAAAATCTATCGTGTGGTCCCCGCTGCGGACGAACTCGGTCGGACCGTCGCGGAACCTCTCAACATTCCGCTGCAAGGCGCGCACGGCCTGCTCTGGCATGAGGGCGTCCTCTGGGTAACGGTCAACGAGGGTCCAGGACAGAGCGGCATCTGGAGGGTGACCGACACCGATGGAAACGGCGATCCCGATAAGCTGGAGCTGGTCAAGGCACTCAACGGCAGCGGCGAACATGGCCCTCACGGCATGGTGCCTTCGCCCGATGGCAAGTCCATCTACGTCACTTCGGGAAATTTCACGGACCTTCCGGAAATCAACAGCTCGTTGGTTTCCAAAAACTGGGCCGAGGACCAGTTGCTGCCGCGCCGGCCTGACGCGCGGGGTCATGCCAATGACCGGTTTGCGCCCGGTGGCTGGATCGGCCGGGTCACCACGGATGGCAAAAACTTCCAGCTCTTCGCCAGCGGCTTTCGCAACGCGTATGACATCGCCTTCAACGACCACGGCGACCTTTTTACCTACGATTCCGACATGGAGTGGGATTACGGAACTCCGTGGTACCGGCCGACCCGGATCTGCCAGGTCGTCCCCGGCGCGGAGTTCGGCTGGCGACATGGTTCGGGACCGTGGCCGCCCTATTACGAGGACAGCATGCCTCCGATGTTGGAGATCGGACCCGGATCTCCGACCGGTCTGGTGTCCGGTGCCGGAGCGAAATTTCCGGCCAAATATCAACGCGCGATCTTCGCCATGGACTGGACGTTCGCCACACTCTATGCGGTGCATCTGACCCCGGATGGCGGTGGCTACAAGGCCGAGCGGGAGGAATTCGTCTCGGGCACCGGCCTGCCGCTCACGGATCTCGTCATCGGCAAGGACGGCGCGATGTATTTCCTAACCGGTGGTCGCCGGACTGACTCCGCACTCTGGCGCGTCACTTACACCGGCGGCGAGAGCACCGCCCGCGCCGGAACGATCGCACCGCCTTCCGGCCAAGTCGCCGAGGGCGTGGCTCAGGACCGCCTGCTTCTGCAAACCGCAGCCGTCGGTGGTGAAACGGCACCCGAAATGGTCGATCTCCTGTGGTCACACATCGGCTCCAGCAATCGGCTGCAACGTTACAGCGCACGGCTCGTTCTCGAACAGCTCCCCGTGAACTCCTGGGGTTCCCGCCTCGAACCAGAGACCGACCCATGGCGGGTCATTACCGCGTCCCTCGCCGTTGCCCGCACGGGAAACAAGGAGCAGTCCGCCGTCGCCCTTGGCGCGCTGGATCGTCTCGACTGGGGCAAACTCGACAACCAGCAGCGGCTCAACTGGCTTCGCGCCGCCGGTCTCGTCTTCGCCCGCACGGGCGAGCCTAACGAAGCGACCCGGCAGAAAGTCATTGCGAAGATCGACGCCACTTTTCCCGCCGCCGATGATTTTTTAAATCGCGAATTGTGCCGGATGCTTTCCTACCTCCAGGCGCCGGGCATCGTCGCCCGGACTCTCACATTGATGGACTCCGCCGGGCCGTCGCCCGCGCCCGATTGGCTCGCGCTTGCCAAGCGCAACGCCCATTACGGCAGGACCGTCGAGGAAATGATCGCCAATCTGCCGCCCGCCCAAGTGATTCATTACGTTTACTGCCTGCGTGTCGTCAAAGGCCCGTGGCACGGCGACGAACGCAAACGCTTCTTCGCCTGGCTTGCCAAGCTTTCGGCGAACAGCGGCGGCGAGAGCTACGCCGGATTCATCCTCGACCTGCGCAAGGAAACCCTCGCCACCTGCACCCCCGAAGAGCGCGGATGGGTGGAAAATCTTCCCACCAACGCACCGCCGAACCCTTTCGCCAATCTGCCGCAAATCAAGGGTCCCGGCCGCGAGTGGACCACCGATGAAGTCGTGAAATTAGCGGACAGCGGACTCGAAGGCCGCAACAAGGAGCACGGCAAGGACATCTACCGCGCCTCGCTCTGCGCCGCCTGCCACCGCATCGGCGGTGACGGTGGGTCCGCCGGTCCTGATCTGACATCGCTCGCCGGGCGCTTCGTCGTCCGCGACCTCGCCGAGGCCATCATCGACCCCAGCAAGGTCGTCTCCGACCAGTTCGCCTTCGATCTCATCACTCGCCAGGACGGCACCGAGCTAAGCGGCAAGCTCATCGAGGAAAAGGACGAGAAATGGATCATCGCCACCAGTCCCTTCGATTTCACCCAGACCACTGAGATCGAACGCAACGACATCAAGGGCATGAAACATTCCCCAATTTCCCCAATGCCACCCGGGCTGATCAACCGCCTCAATCCCGATGAGCTGAAGGATCTGCTGGCGTATTTGTTAGGAAAGTAACCTTGGACTGCGGCAGCCTGCTGCCGCTTTCCCGAGGCCAGCCCGCTGGCTTCGAGCGGGTAACAGCAGGCTGCGGAACCCAAAGCGGCAGCAGGCTGCCGCAGTCCAAGGAGGATTAAAAACGTGTCCCTAACGAGGCGAAAGTGTCGCGGGCGTTGGCGGCGCTGAGCTTGTGCGCGGCCACGGAGTCCATGGTTCTCGGCGACTTGGCCTCGACGGCTTGTTCGAGACAAAGGTGCGGGCGGATTTTCCGGGCCTCCAACCACGAGGCGATGCGGACGTAGTCGATATCGCCCTCACCGGTGAATGCCTCCGACCAGACGCCACCTTGCGATTGGCGCAAATGCAACTCGACGATGCGCTCGCCGTAGAGTTCCAACGCATCGAACACCGCGACCTGCGAATCTCCGCAACCGCGATAGATCCAGTGCGCGTCGAGGCAGAATTTCACGTTCGCGGGATCGGTCCCCGCGAGCATGTGGTGAAATTCGCGGCCACCCTGGCGCAGCTCGGCATCGTGGTTGTGATAGGCGAGCTGGAGGCCGAGTTCGCGGAGTTCCGCGCCGAGGGTGTCGAGCGCCTTGGCTTGGGATTCGAGCTGGGCGTCGGTCTTGTTTTCAACCCCGTTCCAGTTGATTGGCGAGGGGTTGGTGACGATGATTTTCGCGCCGGCGGCCGCGCCGAGTTTGGCGATGGCAATCACGTGGTCGATGTTCCGCCGGGCCGATTCCGGTTCGTGCAGCGTGCTGTTGGTATAAAGCGAGCGGGTGGTGAGTTGGTGGGATTTCAACCGCGCGGCGAGGCCGTCGAACTCCGTTGTTTTGTCGAAAATGCCTTCGTAGCCGTCGATGCCCGCCGACCGGATCGCCGCCAGCATGTCGTCGCCATGCGCGACGTCGGGTCTGCCATCGCGCTTCGCGAAGGTCCCCCAAGGATAGGTGTTCGTGGAGAGAAAAGGGGAGGGTCGGCTTTTCTCAGCTCCCCACGCGGTGGCGGCGAGAGCTTGGGTGGTTAGAAGTGCGAAGGTGCGGCGGTTCATGGGAGTTTTGGTTTATTCGGGCAATGCGACTTGGCTTTTGCTCATGAGGTAGGCGACGAGGTCGCGGGTTTGCGCTTCGTCGAGAGTTTCCAGCAAGCCTTCTGGCATGATGGAGTGCGGAGATTCCAGTAGATTGGAAACTTCCGCGCGTTCGACCGTCACGGTTTCGGTCATCGTTTTCAGGGTGAGCGTGCGTTCGGTTTTCGCGGCGACGAATCCGTTGAGGACGCGGCCGTCCTTTAGAGTCGCGACCGTCATGCGGAAGTCAGCACTCACCACGGCGCCGGGGTCGGCGATGTTGTCGAGGAGGTAATCCAGGTTGTCGCGTCCCGAACCGGTTAGGTCAGGACCGAGCGCACCGCCGGACCCGTAGAGCGTGTGGCAGGCGGCGCAGAGAGTGTTGTATAAAACGCGGCCCCGCCCGCTGTTGGCCTTCGCCAGCACCTCGGGCGTGAGCTGTTGTTTAAGTTTCGCAATGAGTTGCAGCTTGTCCGCAGCGCTGTCCCGGAGTTCGCCCCAGGTATCGCCGAGTTGTTTTGTAAGCGCCGCGTCGTTGAGGCTGCGGATCTGCCGGGCGTGAAATGGCGTGACGTCAGTCCGGGGAATCTTCCCGGCAGCGACCCGGTCTAACAAAGCCTTCGCGAACGCCGGTCGCGACACCAGGGTTTCGATCACTGCGGGACGCGCGGAAGGATGGAAACTGCCGTAGCCCGCCGCGAGCTTTTCGCCGATGGCCGGATCGTCGAACTGCGCGAGGCCCCGGACGGCGACGGCATCGAGAAAATGCACACCTAACAATTTCTCGCAGATTTGCCGCAAATCCGGCGGGCGGCTCTCGACGAGCGTTTGCAAGGCTGCCGTGCGCCCGGCGGGGTCGGCTTGGTCGTCGAGCGCGACGTGTTTCAATTCGTCCAGCACGCGGCCGTCGCCGAACAGCACGCTGAGATCGCGCGCGAGGCTGGCACTGCGCGTGCCTTCGAGTTTGAGGGCCAGCGCGTCCCAAGCGGCGGGCTTGGCGGCCTTGCGCCAGCCGCGGAGTCCGTCGGTTAGACCGGCGAGGATGTCCGCTTGAAACGGCTCCGGCATCGTGGAAGTCATTCCGATCAATCGATTGAGCGGCGCGGGATTTTTCTCAAAGTCCTCGGCGAGGCGGCGGGCGATGAACCGGCGGGTGAGCGGGAGCTGGCAGCCTGCGGCCAGTTTCACCAGCGCGGACGGATCGCGATCACCCAGCGGAATGACGCCATACCAGATCATCAGCGGGAGATTGTGGTCATTCGCATCCTCCGCGTGCGCCACGAGCGGCGCGGCCACCTCCGCGCGTTGCGCGACGGGCAGGCGTTGGAGCGCGGACGCCAGCGCGAGACGCACCAGGGCGGAAGGATCCTCGCTCCCCAGCCGGGCCAGCTCCGCCACTAACGGCTCGGAGCGGGGAGCATCCGCTGCGGGCCGCTCGCCGAGCACGGTATCGAGCGGCCAAGTGTCCGTTAGCAGGCGGATCGCCCAGGTGCGGACATGTTCGTTAGGATGGCGCAATTGTGCGGTGAGGAAATTTTCGTCCGCCGCGCCGATGCCGTAAAGCGTCCAGAGCGCGCGGAGTTGGTGGACCAAGTCGGGTTCGCGCTCGAAGATTTCGCGCAAGCCGGCTGCGGCGCTTTGGTCTCCGCGGGTGGCCAGTTCGAGACGAGCCTGGCGCACCCACCATTCGTTGGCGTGGGTGTGGAGTTTTACTAGAGCCGCAGTATCGAGTTTCGTTAGGTCGGTCGCCCCGGCGCGTTTCGGCTCGCCGTGGGTGATTTTATAAATCCGGCCCGAACTCCGGTGGACACCCGTGTGGTCGTGGCATTCGCCGGTATCGCTCCAATCGAGCGCGAAGACGCCGCCGTCCGGGCCGGTGGAAAATTCCATGCCGCGAAACCACGGGTCTGCGGCGAGCAGCAGGTCCGCGCCATGCCGGCCGACGTAGCCGGAACCCTCGCGCGTGAGAATTTCCCGGTTGGCCCTGCGCCCGTGCATGTTCCAGGTGAAGAGCTGGCCGCGAAATTCGGCGGGCCAATTGTCGCCCTGATAGATCATCATGCCGATGTGCGCGTGGCCGCCGCCGAGATGGTTCGCCGCGCCGTCGCGCGATTTCATCCAATCCTGGGAGGTATCGAAATGCCAGTGATCGGCGTGCTGGTCGATCAGCCCGTAAGCCCGCGGGTTCGGATCGAGCGCGAAGGGCTGGACATAATGCGCGCCGGTGATGCCGTGCCAGAGGTGGCCGTTGACGGTGTTGATGAAAAACAATTCGCCGTGCTCGTCCCAATCGTGGCCCCAGGGATTCGTCGTACCGCCGGAGAGTGCCTCGAAAACTTTTCGCTGTGGATGGAATCTCCACATCGTGCCGCGCACCGGCACCGCGCCGACCTTGCCCGGGGCGGAATTCCCGCAGCGCCCGTAGAGCCAGCCATCGGGACCGAAGCGCAGGCCGTTGGCGAAATTGTGATAGTTTTCCGCAGGCACCGTGAAGCCGTCGAGCATCACCTCGGGCGCGAAGTCCGGCGCGTCGTCGCCGTTTCTATCCGGTATAAATAACAGCCGTGGCGGACACATCAGCCACACGCCGCCGTGGCCGACCTCGACGCTGGTGGCCATTTGGACATCGTCGGTGAACACCTTGCGCGAGCTGAAGCGGCCGTCGCCATTCGAGTCTTCGAAAATGAGGACCCGGTCGCGGAGGGCGAGATCGAAGTTCTTGGCGCGCTCGGCATAGGTGAAATTTTCCACGACCCACAGCCGTCCGCGCGCGTCCCAGGTCATGGCGATCGGGTTCCTAACATCCGGCTCGGCCGCGAAGGCGCTGACCTTGAATCCGGGGGGCACCTGAAATTTTTCCGCCGCTTCGACGGCTGGCATCGGCAAGTCACCGGTGTCTGGCTCGGAGTTATAGGGCTCCGGAAAAGCGCCCGACGCGACGAGTGGAATCGCGAGGGGAAGAGCGAGAAATTTCATGAGGTCAGGGACTCGGGGATGCAGCGCAGTGACAGCGCCGAACGGGAAGGAGTAGCCAGAAATTTCATCATTCTGGAAACTGAAATTTAACTGAAGCCCTGTCAGCCTTGAGCGGAAATTATTGCGGAGAGACTTCAAATCATGCTTTCTCAAAATCCTTGGGAAAGCTCGGGGTAGGGCTAACGATATTTAAACGCCATGTGGCAGATAGATCCCCTACGATAGAGCGCGCCGATGTGCCGATCATGCACCCACGCCACCTATTTCAACTGCTGAAAACCGCCGCTTCCGACTGGGTGGACGACGGCGCGATGCGACTCAGTTCCTCGCTTGCCTACTATGCGATCTTCTCGCTGGCTCCGTTGCTCGTCATCGTGATTTCGATGGCCGGGCTGTTTTCTGGGGAAGAAGCGGCGCGCGGGCAACTCTCGCAGCAAATCGCCACTCTCGCCGGCAAGGGTGCGGGCGAGGCAATCCAGGCGGCGGTGCAATCCAGCGCCGCGCATCAATCGTCGGGCATGCTGGCGACTCTCATCAGCACGGCGCTGCTGCTCTTTGGCGCCTCCACGGTATTTGCCGAGTTGAAGGATGCGCTGAATACCATCTGCGGCGTGGCGGTGAAACCGGGACGCCCGTTTCTCACGCTCGTGCATGACCGCTTCTTCTCATTTTCAATCGTACTGGCCATCGGCTTTCTCCTTCTCGTATCGCTGATCGTCAGCGTCCTGCTTGCGACCTTGGGCCACTACATGAGCGGTCGATTCCAACTTCCGCCGGCGGTCTGGCAGGCGGGGGACTTTGTCATTTCGTTCGCGGTCATCAGCGGACTCTTTGCCGTGATCTTCAAACTGCTGCCCAATGTGAGGCTCCGCTGGCGCGATGTCTGGCTGGGAGCGGTGACGACGTCCCTGCTTTTTACTCTCGGCAAGTTCATCATCGGCTACTACCTCGCGACTAGCAGCATCGCCTCCAGCTTCGGCGCGGCCGGGTCAGTCGTAATTGTGTTAGCTTGGATTTATTACTCCGCCTGCATCCTGTTCTTCGGCGCGGAGATTACTAAAGGTTATGCGCGCAAGTTCGGTTCCGGGATCGTGCCAAACAGCCGCGCGGTGCTCATCGATGACTTGCTCAGGGCGAGACTGGGAGTGTCCACCGCCACGATTGCGGCAGCATCGGCGCCGCCCAGCATCCCCCCGCCCGACGACCTTCCGCCCAAGGAATAACTGCGGTGCCTACGCGGTCTGATAAAGCTGAAGACATGCGGCACCCGTCTCCTCATTCGCCCGGTCTCACCCTCTCGGATGAAACTGCTTATGCACCGCCTTCAGCCGCTGGCGGTCCAGATGGGTGGAAATTTGCGTTGTTGAAAATCTACCCGCCCGCCGGGCGACTTGATGATTTCCTCTATCAGGAAAATGTTGGATCGTGTTGCATTTACATTGTGCGGATATCTCCGCCCATGTTGACTCCCGCTGTTCGCTTTGGCGGATGGCACCTTAAACGGCCGTCGAATTCGACACCAATCACCAACTCGCGATATATAAATTCATGAATCTAGCATCACTCCGTCGGCTGAAATCCTTGTGTCTTTGCCTTGCACTACCCTCAACTCCGATGGTTGGGAATCTGTCCGCAGACGAGTTGGACAACTTACTCGCTCTTTCTAATTCCGACGTCAAACTCGTCGATGACAGCGCAACCGAGGCATGGGCGGGCGTGGTGGAAGCTTTCCGCAGAAACGACCTGCCAAAGGCAAGGGAACTGGGCACAGCGTTTCTAGCGGCAAACCACAAGACCAGTCCGTATCAACTGCTCGGCGTCCAAGTCATGCTGGACCTCGCCAACGCCGATAACCCGACGGTCACCCGCGATGTCGGCCTCACCACCGAAATGAAACGGCTGATGTCGGAACGCGATGCGCTACGCGCCAAATATGCGAATTTGCAGAGGGTGGCGCAGGACGCTGATGCCAGGATCAACAAATTGACTAACAATCGCACGCAAGCGGTGCAGGCAGGCACGGCAGCTTACCGGGAGTGTGCACGGGCCGACCAACAAATTCAGCAGGCCAATGCGGAGATGGAGGCCATGAGGTCAGAGGTCGAGGCGAATAAGGTGAAAGTCGGCAACGTCGAGGTTGGAGCGAATCAGAACCTCAAGAATGACACCATGAAGCTGCTGGATATGCTTACCGAGGCCGGAGAGATCGAGGCCGCATTTGCGATTGCTAATGTCTTTATCAGAGTCTCGGGAAGCGATTTGGACATCGCCAAGAAACAGCAAGATGTGATCCGACTCCGTGAACTTCAAACGAAGGCCGGAAGCATCGCGAAGTTGATCGAAGGCAAACAAAAAGCCTTTATCGATCAAAAGCGGTATTGGGAGGCCCTTTCCGTGGGAGAGCAATCCCTTTCCAAAGTCCGCCAAGCGGGCGACAAGGACCTGGCGCGTCTGGTCACCGCGAAATTGTCCATCGATCCACTCTCCATCAAACGCACGATTGCCAAAGCGACATCCGAATCCAGTGCGCTCCGAGAACTGGCGCGGGTGGACGCATTGAAAGCAAAATCCATGCTCAAGGATTTCCGGGGCAAATACCCCGATTTCCCGGAGATGGAGACGCTCTCCATCGCGGTCGAAGGCGAGCGAAGTGGGGAAATGAAAGAAAAGGTGGCGGGTTTGCTGAGGAGCGTCGAGGACCTCGCTGACAACGATCCGATGCAAGCGAGAGAGATTCTGGCTGGACTCAGTCCGGATGACATCGATCCGATCGACCGCCGAGCACTGGAAACCCGGATCACGAATGCGGAACGCAAGCTGTATCTCGCGGCTGAGGCGGCGCGCAGCGCGGATACCAAAGAGAAAATCGCGGAACTGCTCAACAGTGTGGAAGACTTTGCAGACACCGATCCGCAGCGCGCCCGGGAGACTTTGGATGGTCTCAAACTAGAGGACATCGATCCGGTGAAACGGAAGGCGCTGGAAATCCGAATTACGAATGCCGAGCGCAAGCTGTATCTAGCGGCCGAGGCAACTCGCAGCGCGGATACCAAAGTGAAAATCGCAGAGCTGCTTAACAGTGTGGAAAACTTTGCTGACACCGATCCGCAGCGCGCCCGGGAGACTTTGGATGGCCTCAAGCTGGAGGACATCGATCCGGTGAAACGGAGAGCGCTGGAAATCCGAATTACGAATGCCGAGCGCAAGCTTTATCTAGCGGCCGAGGCGACTCGCAGCGCGGATACGAAAGTGAAAATCGCAGAACTGCTCAACAGTGTGGAAGACTTTGCCGACACCGATCCGCAGCGCGCCCGGGAGACTTTGGATGGCCTCAAGCTGGAGGACATCGATCCGGTGAAGCGGAGAGCGCTGGAAATCCGAATTACGAATGCCGAGCGCAAGCTCTATCTAGCGGCCGAGGCGACTCGCAGCGCGGATACGAAAGTGAAAATTGCTGAGCTGTTAAACAGCGTCGAAGAATTGGCGGAAACCGACCCGAAGCAGGCGAGGAGGATTTTGGGCAATCTGAAATCTCAAGACATTGATCCGGTGAAGCGGGTAGCTATGGAAACCCGGATTTCGACTGCCGAGCGCATGGTCATCTCGTCTTCGATCCGTGAAATGGAATCGATCCTTTCCGAAGTGAAGTCAAAGCTCGGCGGAGAGGTCTTGCAGATTCTCGCAAATGGCAAAGTCAAAACGGACTCGTCTTTGGGCCTGAGTCGACAGACTGAGGTCGCTGCTGACATCAAAATGAAGATCGACCAATCCGCGGAACTCCCCGAGGTGCGGGCCTCGTTGACACGACTCGCCGCGACGATTGCCAGCGCGACGGTCCTACACCCCAGCGCATCACAGATGGCTCAAATCAACGGCATCAAGGCTGAAGTGGAAGTGCTGCGTATGGCGGTCAGGTAGGGGAGCCACCGACGCCTCATCCGTTCATCTTCACCCCCTCGGATGAAACTGCTTATGCACCGCCTTCAGCCGCTGGCGGTCCACATGGGTGTAGATCTGCGTCGTGGAAATATCTGCGTGGCCTAGCAGCTCTTGGATGACGCGCAGGTCCGCGCCGCCTTCCAACAGATGCGTCGCGAACGAATGCCGCAGCAGATGCGGATACACATTCTGGTCGATGCCCGCGAGTTTCGCCCGTTCTTTCACGATCTGCCGCACCCGGTCCGGTGACAGCGCACCGCCCCTCACGCTGAGGAAAATGTGCGACGAGGTTTTTTTCGAAACTAGGCCCGGGCGTTCGTTAGACAGGTAGCTCGAAATCGCGTCGAGCGCCTTGGTTCCCACCCGGACGATCCGCGTTTTCCCGCCCTTGCCGGTGATGCGCAGAAATCCTTCCTCAGTGTCCAGCATCTCCAGCCGCGCCTTGCACAGCTCGGAGAGCCGCAGACCGGACGCGTAAAAAAGTTCCAGGATCGCGAGGTCGCGCCGGCCTAACGGCAGGGTCGGATCGATGGATTCAAGCAATTTCACCAGCTCCGAAGCGTGCAGAGTTTCCGGCAACGTCATATCCGGCCGCGGTGCTAACAACGGCTCCGCCGGATCCATTTCCAGTGTCCCCTTGATGACCAGCCAGCGGAAAAACACTTTAAGATGCACCGTCGTGATCCTCAATGACGCCGCATTCAAACCCGCGGATTTCCGCTCGCTCAGAAACGCCGCGAGCTCGTCCGTGCCGAGATCCCGAAGCGGCGTTTTTAGCCATTTCCCCAAGGCGTCGAGCGTCTGCCGAACGGATAGTTGATAAGCCGTGGAAAGGCCGCGCTCCGTCGCGAGATATCGGATAAATTGATCACTGCTGGCTTCCATCGCTGCGAGCCACGGTGGGTCGCCAGCATGGCTCCGACAAACGGAAAAAAGTCAGACAAGGCCGTTTCCGGGCTTCGTTGTTTGGCTGTCTCCCGCTAGGTAGCTCCCGCCATGCCGTTATTTTCCAAGCTCGCTCTCGCCACCTTGCTGGCGATTCCTCTCACCCAGTCCACGGCATTTGCAAAGGCCGACCCGCAAATCGAAGCTGCCGTCCAAGCGGTCTATCCAGCGCTCGTCCGCATCCACGTGGTGGCGGAGGAAGGCGGTGCCGGGCGGATGCAAAAAATGCGGGCCAGCGGGTCCGGCACCATCATTTCCCCGGATGGCTACATTCTAACCAACCACCACGTCGCGGGCCGGGCCACGAGAATCACCGTGCGTTTGGCGGATCGTCAGGAAATCCGCGCCACGCTCGTCGGCACGGATGCGCTCGCCGATCTCGCGGTTCTCAAGATCGACCGCAAAAATCTCCGCAATCCTGACGCGCCGCTGGCGGTGGCGAAATTCGGCGACAGCTCCCTGCTTGAAGTCGGCGACATCGTGCTGGCTATGGGCAGCCCGGCCGGGGTCTCCCAATCCGTGACCCAGGGCATCGTCGCGAACACCGAGATGATCGCCCCCGGTGGCGCCATGCGGCTGGACGGCGAGGCGGTCGGCGAATTGGTGCGCTGGATCGGCCATGACGCGGTGATTTTCCCCGGAAATTCCGGCGGCCCGCTGGTGAACTTGAAAGGCGAAATCATCGGGGTGAACGAGGTCGGGATCGGCAGCCTCGGCGGGGCGATACCGTCGAACCTTGCCCGTAAGATTTCCGACGAACTTATCGCCAGCGGCCGGGTGGAACGGAGTTGGCTTGGCCTAACCGCCCAGCCGCTGCTCAAATCTTCCGATGCCAAGTCCGGGATCCTCGTCGGCGGCGTGATTACTGGATCGCCTGCTAACAAAGCGGGATTGAAGGCGGGGGACATCATCACCCGCACCAACGGCATCGACATCGCGGCGTCCCGCGCGCCGGAGGATATTCCGGTGTTCAACCGGATTCTGCTGGAGTCTGCGGTCGCCTCCGAGATCGCGATGGAGGGACTGCGCGACGGCCAGCCGATTTCCTGGAAAGTCACCAGCAGCGTGCGGGAACCCGCAGAACCCCGCGAAAAGGAATTGTTATCCTGGGGCATCACCGCCCGCGATCTAACCGAGCTGAACGCCAAGGAACTGCTCCGCGCCGATAACAAGGCGGTGCTCGTTCAAAGTATCCGTCCGGGCGGTGCCGCGGCCGCCTCCAAGCCGGCGATCGTTCCCGGCGATCTCATCCTCGAAGTCGCGGGCAAGCCCACCCCGAACACCGCCGAACTCGTCCGCGTGAGCAACGAAATCACCGAAGGGAAAACCGAGCCCGTGCCCGTGCTGGTGGCCTACGAACACGATGGCCGCAGTTATCTAACCGTCGTCAAGATCGGCCCCGAGCCAGATCCGGACAAACCCGGACTCGTGAAAAAAGCCTGGATCGGCATCGATACCCAAGTGATCTCGGCCGACCTCTCACTGGCTCTGGGAATCCCCGGATCGAAAGGCGTGCGGGTCACTCAGATCCACCCCGAAAGCAGCGCCGACAAGGCGGGATTGAAAACCGGGGATCTGTTATTGAAACTCGATGGCGCGGTGATTCCGACCTCGAGGCCGGAGGAATCCGATGTGTTTCCTTCAATGATCCGGCAGTATCGGATCGGCACCGAGGCCGCGCTAACCGTGCGGCGGGGCACGGAAGATCTCGTCATCAAGCTGCCGCTCGACGCCAGCCCGGAAGGCACCTCCGAGCTCGATTCCCATGACTCCGAAACGCTGGAGTTCAACTCGCGCGATCTCGGTCAGTCCGACCGCGTTAGTGAAAAACTGCCGGACGATTTCAAGGGCGTGCTCATCACCGCCGTGACCCCCGCTGGCTGGGCGGCGCTCGGCGGGCTTTCGGCCGGCGATATTCTAACTTCGCTCGACGGCAAACCGGTGGACTCCATCGAGACCTTGAAACCCATCCTTGCCGATCTCGAAAAAAACCGCCGCACCCTCATCGTCCTGTTCGTCCGGCGCGGGATCACTACCCGTTTTATCGAACTCGAGCCGAGCTGGTAGAAGAAGTTGATAGCAGATGGTTGATAGTTGATAGGCAGATTAAGAATCCGATTTGTTTCTCCATCGACTTCCCGCTCTTACTCATCAGTTCCCGCCACTCATCTTTCTTCGCTATCAACCATCAACTCTCAACCATCAACTGCTTCATGAAATCCCGTCTTCTCATTTTCTCCGCCCTGTTAGCCACCCCGTTTGCGTTTGCCGCGGAAGGTCCGCTGAGGGAAAAGGCGCTCGCCCTTTCCGCATCCAATAAAGACTCCGTTCTGTTCCTCAGCGCGGTGGTCGAAATCGAAGTAACAGCGGGCGATAACCCCGCCAAAAAGGAGGAACGGAAGCTCGAAATGTTAGGGACGGTCATCGACAAGGACGGCTTGATCGTTGTGCCGCTTTCCACGCTCGACGTTGCCTCCACCATCGACGGCCGCATGGTCAACGGGCCGCAGGGACCGATGAAACTCTCCGCCAAGGGCACCACCAAGGAAGTGAAAATCCTGATGCCGGACGGCTCCGAAATTGCCGCCAAGGTCGCGTTCAAGGACACCGATCTCGACCTAGCCTTCATCCGCCCGGAGAAGCCGGAAGACGCGAAACTAACACCCGTGGACACCGCACACTCGGCGACGATGGCGGTTCTCGACGACGTGATTATCCTCGGCCGCCTCGGCAAGGATCTTAACCGCGAGCCGATCGTGATGACTAACGAAATCATCTCGCTGGTGTCGAAGCCACGGACCTTCGCCAAGGTCGCCGTCCAGGCGCTCGGCATGCCCGTCTTCAACAAGGACGGCAAGTTTCTCGGCATCGGCATCAACCGATTCACCCCGAAGGGCGATAGCGAAGGCCAGGCTCCGGTCCCGTCCAATGTGATCCTCCCTGCCGCGGATTTGCTGGAGTCCGCCTCGCAGGCGAAGTGACAACACCATGGACTGCGGCAGCCTGCTGCCGCAGTCCATGGGCCTCCTCAACGCTCCGTCAGTGCCAGTACCTCCGCCGCCGGCATTCCGCCATCGCGCAGCACGTTGATGGTCAGGGAATCGTTCCGTTTCGCAAGCCGCTTCCCAGCCTCGTCCAGCATCAATGGATGATGCAGATAGATCGGCTCGGGAAGCCCGAGAAGCGCTTGGAGAAAACGGTGGACGTGGGTCGATGACAGCAGGTCATCACCCCGCGTGACGTGACTGATTTCCTGGAACGCATCGTCCAAAACGACCGCAAGATGGTAGGCGGTCCCGATGTCCTTGCGGGCGAGAACCACGTCGCCTAACAATAGATGCTCCGCCGGGATTTCGCCGAAGCGTAGGTCGCGGAAGGTGAGGGGACCCGTGATCTCCGCCGCTTTTTGGGAATCCAATCGCCACGCGTGGGGAACGTCCGCAGCAAGCCTGCGCCCGCGTTCTTCCGACGTTAGATGAAGGCAGGTTCGCGGATAAACCGGGGCTTCATGACCGTGTGGAGCCGCGCCCATTCGCGCCCACTCCTCCTGAATTTCCCGCCGGGTGCAGAAGCACGGATACACCAGACCCCGCTCACGGAGAGACTTCAAAGCCGCATCGTAAGCCTGAGTTCTCGATGTTTGTCGCAGTGCCTCACCGACCCAGTTCAGACCCAGCCATTTCAAATCCCGCTCGATGCCCTCATAGAATTCCCCCCGCACTCGGGGGCCATCAATGTCCTCATGGCGCAGCAGGAAACTGCCGTTAGCATCGCGTGCGAGATCGAACGCGACCCGCGCCGCGAGCACGTGGCCGAGGTGCAGCCGTCCCGTCGGGCTGGGTGCGAATCGAGTGCGGACGTGCATGGGATAAAGTAGGCCAGGACTTCAGTCCGTTCTTCATCTTTGTGAGAAGAACGGACTGAAGTCCTCGACTACTATTTGAAAAGCACGTCCACGCCCATCGCGGACTCGCGCATGAACTTCGGCACCGACTGCGGTGCGCGCGTCCGGAAAATCCGATAGACGAATCCTAACAAACTGAGCGTGAAAAAATGGTCGAAAAGCCGGTAACCGCGCTTTTTCCGGATCATCAGCCCGACCGCCCAGGCGATGGTCCGGCGCTTCAGCTTGAACGGCTCGAAGGAAACTTTCACCCGGTAGCGCTGGCGGATTTCCTTTGGCCAACGTTGCTTGTAGCGCCGTTTCGCGATGCGGATCTGTTCCGCCATCGTCTCGTCGTAGGGCAGGAAATAATACCTTCGGGCTAACAGGATCATCCCGAACGCATCGCGCATGTGCTCGATGTCGTCCACCGGCAGCCCGGCCTCGCGGGCGAGTTCGATCATCCGGGGAAACAATTCCGCCGCCGCTTCTCCGGCGCGCAGGGCACGCTCCGGATCGGTCACGAAATGCGCCACGATCTTGCGCACGCCGTGGTTGATGAAGATGGAGTCCCAATACATGTGCAGCATCGGCGGGACTCTAACACGCCTGAAAAACAGCTTCTGGCGCGCGAATTCCTCGATGTAGAGCAGCTCGTGAATTAACGTATCGGAGTGGCGCAAAAGCTCTAGCAGCGCCGGCGCGCGCTCCGGCCCTGCGAAGTCATGGATGATTTCCTCCTCGGATTTGCCGTAGCGGAAGACGCCGATCGCGACCGCCGTGTTCAGCCGGATCCACACATCGCGATTTCCCTCCTCAAGATAAGCAAGGCGGCGGAAGCGATGCCAGCCGCCCGTCTGGCACCAGATCGACATCCCCACCATGTTTTCTGCGGTGGCCAGTTCGCGCGCGAAGCGCTCGCAATCCGTGCCAATGAAGGAGGGATATTCGCCGGCCCCTTCGTATTCCCGGCGGGCCTGCATCTCGATGATCTTCTTCTGCGGCATCCGGAAAAACGCGCGGTTCAGCGGCAGGTAGCGGAAGAAATCGCTCTCACCATGTTTCATCGAAACGATGAAATTGGGAGAGATGACATCCTTCAGCGTGTCCGCCAAGGTTCCCTCGTGCCAGATCAAATCGCCGATCCGGTGGGCGCCGACGGTCCAGGTGCGGAGGATCAAATTGCGCCCGCGTCTTTCGAATTCGGGCAATAACAGGTGGAGGAGACGGTTTGTTTCCTTGGCGCTGCGGAGATGGAGCTGAGTGCGGATGAGGTCGCTGACATCGTTTCCATCGCTCTCGCCGATGCGCACCACGAGTCCCTCTAACTGCGGGAAATCGTCGAGCACCCCGCACACGAGCTGGCGGTAGTAATTCTCCAGCACGCCCGGTTCGCTGCCGAGTGCGCTCGTCAGGGCCGGCGTCGTTGGCAGAACATCGGTCGTTAGATAAATTTTGAGGCCGAACTCGCCATGCAGGATGTCGAACAGCCTGCGGAATTTCCTCCGGAAAAGTTCAATCTGCGCGGCGACCTCCGGCTCGTGCAAGGGATGAGGCGCGAGATGGGCGAGGTCGTCCAAGGTGACGGCGTTGTAACCTTGATCCGCCACCTCGCGGGCAAATTTCCGCAAATCAGTTTCAATGCGCGTCCACTGTGCCTCGTCCGCACCGGCCAGATGCGTGAAGGGGATTTTCGACCAGTTGACCCGCTGCTTGTCGTAGCCCTTGAAGAACGGGCCAATCGCGTCGATTAGAAAAATCTCCATGTGGGCTGCGCGAAACTACTCACCGCGGGCCGCGCCACCACCAGATTCGTCTTTTGACGGATTCGTCACATGTCCCGCCCTTGTGAAAATTTTCACAAACGGCTTGAGGCACGGGGGGCGCGGGGGCAAAGTCCCGCCAAGCAGCAGCACACCATGGTCAGCGCATCTCCCAGCACCCTCCACACGGCCTACGATTCGAAAATCGAGGGTAACGTGATCATCACCCGCGTGGATGCGGCGATTAATTGGATGCGGAAAAACTCGCTGTGGCCGATGCCGATGGGCCTGGCGTGCTGCGCGATCGAGCTGATGGCGACGGCGTCGAGCCGGTTCGATATCTCGCGCTTCGGCATGGAGGTGATGCGGTTTTCGCCGCGGCAGGCCGACGTTTTAATCGTTTCCGGGACGGTGACTTACAAGATGGCTTTGGCGGTGAAGCGGGTCTGGGACCAGATGCCGGAGCCCAAATGGTGCATCGCAATGGGTGCGTGCGCTTCGAGCGGCGGAATGTATCGCAGCTACGCGGTGCTTCAGGGCATCGACAAGCTGATCCCGGTGGATGTGTATATTTCCGGCTGCCCGCCGCGGCCCGAGGCGCTGATCGAAGGCCTGATGAAGCTGCAAACGAAGATCGAGGGCGAGGATTCGACACGCGATCAAAAGCGGACCTTCCTGGAGGAGAACGCCTGAATTTTTCCAACAGAATTTCCCATCATGTCAGCCGAAGCCGATGTCACGAAGCTCCGCAAAACGTTCGGAGTGAAAGTCTTGGAAACGATTTTGTTCCGCGGCGAGCACACTGTCCAAGTGGGACTGGGCTCCCTTCACGAGTTGCTTTCAAAATGTCAGAAGGAGCTCGGGTACGAGATGATTTTGGATATTTCGAGCCTCGACCACTTCGGCGACGATCCGCGTTTCGAGATGGTTTATGAAATCGCATCGCTCGACGATTCCAGGCATCTTCGGATCAAGGCGAAGGTCAGCGAGGATGAGACGGTGCCCTCGGTGACCGATCTCTGGGTGGGTGCGGATTGGCACGAACGCGAAGTTTGGGACATGATGGGAATTCCCTTCACCGGCCACCCTAACATGAAGCGCATCTTGATGTGGGAAGGGTATCCCTATTTCCCTCTGAGGAAGGATTTTCCGTTAGCAGGTCGGCCAACCGATATGCCCGACGTGGCCTTCACCGGTGTGGCGCCGCTCGAGGGTGGGCCGTTCGTGACGAGCGCGGAAGGCGGTGACGTCGTTCATCGCGAGCCGCGCGCTAGGGTTGTGAAGTGAACTAACTGGGGGGAGGCTGGCGTCATGACCTCAAGCGGCGGGCCATTTTCTATTGCCGCGCGGAACCTGCGCCAGTTCCAAAGTTCACCGGTGACTTGGATCTGGGTGACCCTCATCCTGGGGATTCAACTTTTGGTGACGGCGGTGGGCGGTCAGAATCACCAACCGGCATGGTCGTGGTTCGAAATCTTCGCGCTGAGCCGGGAGGGGGTTTTCACTGGCAAATTCTGGCAGGTTCTCACCTACGGGTTTTTTCACGGCAACTGGCTCCACGCGATCGTGAACTCGCTGTTCGTGCTTTTGGTCGGATCGCGAATTGAGCACATGGCAGGCTCGGTGGCCATGGCGAAAGCCACGGGCTTCGGGATTCTGGGCGGTGGAATCGGCCACCTGCTGCTTGCTCCGGGGGATTCGAGCGCCCCTCTGCTGGTCGGTCTATCAGGAGGATGTCTGTCCCTACTGCTACTGATGACCACCCTTTCGCCCCAATCGCGGATGATGCCGATTCCGGTATCGGGTCGGAGTTTGGGGATTGGGATTCTAATTGCGGAATTGTTGTTTGCTCTGGTCGATCCGGCGCTGGGCCTGCCGGTGTTTTCGAAAGCCGGCGGTTGGCTGGTCTCGCAAGGATTGGGAAGTTGGTTTCATCTGGGGCACGCCTGCCATCTCGGCGGAGGCTTGGCTGGGTGGCTTTTCGGAAAGTGGCTGTTACGTCCCCGGATTACACTAAAACGCCTCCGCCGCAACAGGGAGCGGCGAGAGGCGGGCGATTTCTAGCAGACGCGCTGAAAGTGTTCAGTTAGCGGTAATCAGGCTCACGATTTTTACCCTTGTTGGATTGTTTTTCCCGATTTTGGGAACGGTTTGGTGGTTGGCTCTTTTGAGCTTTTCGGCGGTTATCTTTCGAAAATTGCGCGGCGCGTTGTGCCTGTTTTCCTTGTTGCTGATCGGAGGTCACAGGGGTGTTGTAGCGTGAGGAACTGCGAGCGTCGTTTTGTCTGCGGAGATCCGGGCGGGAACTTTCCCGGGCCGATTGGCTCTCGCGGGAAAACCCATCCGTCTGGCGGGAAGCCCCGTTGGAGCGCGAGGAAGAGTTTTCGGAACCGTTGCGCGATTGACGGTCCTGCTGCTGCCGGTTGGAGTCGGGTCTTTGACGCACTTGTTTCGCCCAGCCGTAGCTTGAGTTGCGGTAGCGGGATTCCCGATCCCGGTAGTTGCTGATGGTTACGTCGGTAATGCGTCCTGGAGGGCGGATATAGCGACCGCCGGGACGCCAGCCATACGGGTGGGGCGCACCATAAACGACCGGTGGCCGGTAGCCGACAGGATAGTATCCGTAAAGGTAAGGATCGTAGTAGCGACGACTGCCGTAGTCATAATAACTATAACAGGTAGGATCATAGCCCCAGCGTGGATCGCCGGTTCCAACAAAGACTGAGGTGGAAAATCCGCCGCCACCATAACCATAACCGTCACCGTAGCCATAGCCGCCGCCGTAACCGCCGGTGCTGTAACCGACCGACGCCGAAGAAAAATAGGGATCGAAAGCGCAGGAACTGAACCCCAAGGCGACCACAGCTCCCAGTGCGGCACCTACCAGATAGCGAAGATTTTTCTTCATGGGCCTAAGACACCACAGGTTTGGATCCTATTCGAACGGTTTTTTGGAGGATTTTTTCGCGCCCGACCGCGTGGGGTTGACAGCGGAGGGGTTTCTCCGGTTTCCTTGCTGCCACGACCTTATGACAGACTCAAATGCACCGATCTTGGTGACCGGAGGAGCCGGTTATATCGGTTCCCACACCGTCCGACTGCTTTCCCAACAAGGCCGAAAAATCGTGGTGCTGGACAACCTCGTCTTCGGTCATGAGCAAGCGATTATCGATCCCGAGGTTGAGTTGGTAGTCGGCGACGTGGGAGATCAGGACCTGGTCCGTTCCTTGTTTGAAAAGCATCGATTCGGAGCGGTGATTCATTTCGCTGCCTATGCCTATGTCGGTGAGTCGGTGACCAACCCGCTGAAATATTACCAAAACAACACGGCCGAGCCGATCAAGCTGCTTCAGGTGATGCAGGAGTTCGGTTGCAAGGTCTTCGTTTTCTCCTCCACTTGCGCGACCTACGGCGTTCCAGACAAGCTTCCGATCACCGAATCTAACCGTCAGGCGCCGATCAACCCCTACGGCATGAGCAAGCTGATGGTTGAAACGATTCTGGCCGACTGCGGCAGCGCGTGGGGTTTGCGCAGTGCCTGCCTGCGTTACTTTAACGCCAGTGGCTGCTCACCAGACGGTCGGATCGGCGAAGACCACGATCCCGAAACCCACCTGATCCCGCGGGTGATGATGGCGGTGACCGGAGAGATCGATCACCTCGAAGTGTTCGGGACTGACTACGATACCCCGGACGGCACCTGCATTCGTGACTACATTCATGTGGAAGATCTGGCAGACGCCCACGCCCGGGCGCTCGACCATCTGGCGGCGGGTGGCGAGTCCGTCCGCTGCAATCTTGGAACCGGTGTCGGGGTCTCCGTGAAAGAGATCATTTCTGCGGTAGAGGAGGTAACCGGCAAGACCGTCCCGGTAAAATACGGCCCGCGTCGCGAAGGTGACCCGGCTTCCTTGGTGGCCGACCCTGCGCTCGCAAAAGAACTTCTCGGCTGGGTCGCCAGCCGCAAGGAAATCCGCGACATGGTAGGGCCCGCGTGGCTCTGGGCGAGCGGTCCCAGAGCGGGGAGATACCCTGCAAATAAAAAACCCGCGTAAATGCGATGTATTGACATTTGCACTTGCGGCAGAGCAAAAATCACTCCTAATTTACACCAAGAAACTCCTAAAACCCATGAACTCCCCTGATTTAAAAAACGAACCCGTGCGGGGCGCTCCCGCCTTCACTTTGGTGGAAATGCTCGTGGTGATTGCCATCATGTCCGTGTTGATGACGGCTGGAGCCATCGGCCTTGGCGGCATGGGCGGCAAGGGCGTCTCCAGCGGAGTTTCATCGGCCGAGTCGCTTTTCGACGAGGCGCGAACTACTGCGGTGGGCAAAAATCTGCGAGCCTGCGTTCTGGTGGCGAAAACCCTTACAAACAATACCGGGGAAGATCTTCGGAAAATCGTCGTCGCCTACGAAGAAACCGAGAAAAGTCCGACCAGTCCGAACTTCGGTGGCGCGAAGGATCCTCAGAATCAAAATCCAGACTGGGAGATTTCCAGCAGAGGAGTGGTTCTGCCGGACCAGACGTTTTTCAGCGAGAAATTCAGCAGGGGCGATCACGCCGCCGGCACCGGGGTGATCGAGGAAATCACCGCGTCAAAACTCAAGGATGCCAACGGCTCTGCGTTGAAGGAAACCTCCCCCTTCAAAGGCAGCTATTACATCTACGAGTTCAACAGCGAAGGCATCTGCAAAACCCCCGGAGCGAGCTTTGTGATCGGCTCTGGAGGGAGGAACTTAACCCGCTCCGCCGCTTCCCAACCCCCGAAGGTGACTTCCGCCGGCAAGCGGGACTTCGGTGGCTTCGTGATCTGGCGCAATGGCCGGACATCCGTATTCCGCAGCCCCAGTCAGATTTCCCCGGAGATCATGTCCTTGAGCGCAGGCAAACCGTTCTAAAAATTATGAAAAACTCCCGCATCATTTCGCTTCGCGGCTTCACTCTGCTTGAGACGGTTATCGCCATTGGTGTGCTTGCCGTTCTTCTCACGGGATTCATGGTCGTGTTTACTCCCGCCGCCGAAGGCATCCGCAAGTCCATCAACATCCAACAGGCAGATCGCCTTGCCTCCGCGCTTGAGCAGGAATTGGTCACCTTGCGGGCGACCGAGACCACCAAATTTTCGACCGGTTTCAATAAGTCGTATGACTGGATCAAAGAGTCGGATCAAGCACCTAGCTCCCTTTTGGTTTACCAATACCGGGGTAAGATGGGCGGAACCCCGCGTGCCGATGGCACACCCGATCCGGTGACCGACATGAAAAGTAAACTGCCAGGAAAAGACTTCACCGTCATTCCGATGGTCCGCCGCAAGAGCGACACGAATTTTAAGGAGGATTTAAAAGCACTCGAAGGACCAGTTTATCTGGTGAAATGCACCCAGCTGGTTTTTGACCAGGAGGAACTGAAGTTAGGCGAACCCGGAGAGATCGCCGACCCTAAGGGCGAGGGCGGGCCGACCTCTTCCGGCGACAATTATCCGGAAGCCGTCATCGCCTTCGCGGCGGAGTTCCATCAATTGCCGGCAAAGACTACGGAGTATTTCAACAGCGCATCTTTCACCACCAAGTTCGAAAATGCGAAGAACCCTGTGTTCACCCGCAACCTGGCGGTCCGCCGTTAATCCCACCCAAACAATCTCACTTATGAAAACCCAACCCATTTCCGCCACCAAGCGCGGCTTTACCCTGATGGAGCTGATGGTCGCCATGGCCATCACGACGATCATTGTGACGGTGCTGGTTTCGATCACCTCGATCGCCCTTGATACTTGGAATCGGAGCCGAGCGGAACTGCGGGCTTCCCGTCAGGCCAAGTCGATCATTGACACGATGTCCCGTGATTTCGAATCACTGGTGGCTCGACGGGGAAATTCCAACGAGTGGCTCTCGGCGGTGGTGGACCCGGATCTGGAGCAACTGGGTGAGAGATTCAAAAGTGAGAACGCCGCACGGCTGGTCTTTTTCACCGCCGCCACCGATCGCTATTCGGGCCGGATCGGCACCGCCGACGATCTCGGCGGCGATGTTTCCTGTGTGGCCTATCAGCTTGAATACCGCGATCCCGTCGATCCGACCGCTGCGACCAAATTCAAAACCTTCGTCCTGAATCGGCTGCTGGTGGATCCCGACGACACCTTTAAAGATCTGCTGGGTAAATCCGACTCAGAAAAAGAGTCGTCAAGCCTGGCAAATATTTTTGCCGCGTCCCGGTATGCCGCGGAGCTTTCGAAGCCGGAGAACTTCGTCTGCGAGAACGTTTTCCAGTTCTCGCTGACCTTTCACGTGCAAGTCACCGACACCTCCCAGACGCCCCCGGTGATGGTGGATGTGCCGATCACGATTGGGCCGAATAACACCGCACAGTCTTCGGAAAGCTTCACGATCCAAGGGACCGGACTAAAGACCGAGTTGAATGGGGGGAGCTTCGCAGATGAAGTCAAGGCAGGCCGGATCACCGCAGTGGCACTCTCGGTGACCGTGATCTCGGATTTCGGCATTGATCAGCTCCGCAACCGCGCATTCAACAGCGCGGACGATCGGTCGAAATTTCTCGCCAAGAATTCCTACGAATACAGCAAGCTGGTCCAGATTCCCAGCATGTGAACCGGCGTGAGCTTGCGTCAGAGCGCGCCGAAGCGCCGGTTACGCCGTTTATATTCTTCAACCGCCTCGAACAAATCTCCCTGGCGGAAATCGGGCCAGAATTTTTTGACGATCACCATCTCGGCGTAACTGATTTGCCATAGCAGGAAATTTGAAACCCGCATCTCGCCCGAGGTTCGGACGAGTAGATCTGGATCAGGAATGCCTGCGGTTTGCAGGCGTGAGGCGAAAAGCTCGCCATCAATGTCCGAAGGCAAAAGTTTCCCGGCCAGCGCATCTCTCGCGAGGGACCGCGCGGCGGCGACGATTTCCTCGCGGCCGCCATAGGAAAGGGCGAGAACGAGAGTCATGGTCGAGTTTTTGGCGGTCCGCGCCTGGATGCGCTCGACCAGCGTCCGGGTTTTTTCGGGTAGCCGGTCAAGCTGACCGATGGCCAGCAACCTCACGTCTTGCCGGTCGAGATCCTTCGCTTTTTCATTCAGGAAACGATCCAGCAAACCCATCAGCGCACTGACCTCGGTCGGCGGGCGACTCCAATTTTCCGATGAAAACGCGTAAAGCGTGAGGTATTCCACCCCGAGCTCGATGCAGGCTTCCATGACTTCCCGCACCGACTCCGCACCGGCGCGGTGACCCTCAAGCCGCGGGAATCCGCGCTCCTTGGCCCAGCGGCCATTGCCATCCATGATGATGGCGATATGGCGGGGGATTTCAGGATGCGAGGGCATGAAAACCTGAACCTATGAAACCACCAAGGTCTGCGCCCGGTCCGGTCCCACTCCCACAAACTGGATGGGCGCCCCGCAAAGCGCGGCCAGCCGGGTTAGATAGGCCTTCGCCTCGGTGGGAAGCGCCTCGTAGCTCGTGCAAGCCGTGGTGTCGGATTTCCAGCCGGGAAGCGTCTCATAGACCGGGACCGCCCGATCCCACGCCTTGCGGTCGGCGGGTGGCAGGGTGTGGATGGTGCCGTCGATATCATATCCCGTGCAGATTTGCAGCGTTTCGTATTCGTCGAGTCCATCCACGTTGGTGACCGCGAGTCCGGTCACGCCATTAACCATGCACGCGAAGCGAAGCAACACCGTGTCGAGCCAACCGCAGCCACGCGGACGGCCGGTGGTCGCACCGAATTCGCGACCCAGGCCGTGCAGGTATTCGGACAGCCCCTCGTCAACTGTTGGAAACGGACCGGACCCGACTCGCGTGGTGTATGCCTTGCACACCCCCACCACCGCTTGGATCGCGGTCGGTGGCAGACCCGAACCGGTGCATGAGCCGCCAGCCGTGGTATTCGACGAGGTGACAAACGGGTAGGTGCCGAAGTCGATATCGAGCAAGGTTCCCTGAGCGCCTTCGAACAGTAAGGTTTTGCCCGATTTCCAGGCCTCGTGAAGCACCGGAATGGTATTGGAAACGTGCGGGCGAAGGCGCTCGAACGCCGCATACATTTCGTCGATAACCTGATCGGGGTCGAACAGCGTGAGATTGAAACGGGCAAGCACGTCGTTCGCCTCGGCGACCCGGCGGGTGATCTGCTGGCTCGTGAACTCCCGGTCCAGGAAATCCGCGATTCGCAGGCCGCAACGGTTCACCTTGTCCGCATACGCCGGGCCGATCCCTCGCTTCGTCGTGCCAATTTTCTGATCTCCCAGCGCCACTTCGCGCGCCGCATCCAGCTCCTTGTGGACCGGCAGCACGACATGGGCGCGGTCGGAAATCAGCAGCTTGTCCGGGGTGATGGCGACGCCCTGAGATTCAATCCGCGCGATTTCCTGCACCAGTCCGATCAGGTCGATGACCACGCCGTTGCCGATCACGTTGGTTTTCGAATCCCACAGAATTCCGGACGGCAGAAGATGGAGAACGTATTTGGAACCCTTCGCGATCACCGTATGACCGGCATTGTTGCCGCCTTGCCCGCGGATGACGAAGTCCGAAGCTTCGGTAAGGTAATCGACAATCTTGCCTTTCCCTTCGTCGCCCCACTGGAGGCCGATGATGATGGTGTTCATGAAAAATTGAAAAGTGGGACGAATGGGTCCGATCAGACGGATGCTTTCGTTTGATCGATCAACGTCGCGAACTCTTCGAAAAAGTAGCTCGCATCGTTTGGTCCAGGCGCGGCCTCCGGATGATATTGCACGCTGAAGACCGGCAAATCCCGATGCCGCATGCCTTCGATCGTGCCGTCATTCAGATTGACGTGGGTCACCTCGATTTCCGGCGGCAGCGAATCGGCGTCCACCGCGAAACCATGGTTCTGCGAGGTGATCGAAATTTTCCCGGTGCGCAGGTCCTTCACCGGCTGGTTTCCTCCGCGGTGGCCGAACTTCAACTTGAAGGTTTTGCCGCCGTAGGCATGGGCGAGAATCTGATTTCCGAGGCAAATCCCGAACACCGGAAGCTTGCCAAGCAGCGCCTTGATTTCTTGGTGGATGTAGCCCAGCGCGGCCGGATCGCCGGGGCCGTTCGAGAGGAAAAGCCCGTCTGGATTTTTCGCCAGAACCTCGGCTGCGGTGGTGCGGGAGTTCACCACTTCGACCTCGAAGCCGGCCTGGCGCAAACGGCGCAGGATGTTATACTTCAACCCGAAATCATACGCGATGATGCGGTGGCGCACCAGTGGCAGTTCGATATGGTAGCCGTCTTTTTTTGCCATCACGTTCGGCAGCGTCCATTCGCGGGACTCGCCGGTCCACAGGTAGGATTGCGGCGTGGAAACTTCCTTCACGTAGTCCATGCCTTCCATGGACGGCGAGGCTTTGGCGGCGGCGATCGCGGCATCGGCATCCAACTCAGTCGTGACACAAGCGCGCATCGCCCCGCGCGAACGCAGGTGCTTGGTCAGTGCGCGGGTATCGATGCCTTCGATTCCAAGTATGTTATTCTCGGACAAATAAGCCGAAAGCGGCTGGCTCGACCGCCAGTTCGACGGCACTTCGCACAGCTCGCCAATCACGAACGCCCGGATGTGCGGTCCATTCGACTCAGCGTCCTCGGTGTTAATCCCGTAATTCCCGATCTGCGGGTACGTCATCGAGACGATTTGGCCGCGATAGGAGGGATCGGTGATCACCTCCTGGTAGCCTGTCATCGAGGTGTTGAAACAAATTTCTCCGGTGGTGGTTCCGGTGGCTCCGAAGGCGTCACCTTCGAAACAGCGTCCATCTTCAAGGGCTAGAATGGCAGTTATCGGCACGGCGGCGGAAAGCTAGGCACCCCATTCGGGCGATGCAAGAGAATGCTCATTCCCGCGCCTGGCTATCGATCACGATGGTGACCGGGCCGTCATTCACGAGCGCCACCTGCATGTCCGCACCGAAGATTCCGCGGCCCACGGGCTTTGCGACTTCGCGTTCCAGCGCTTCGCAAAATTGTTCGTAAAGCGGCTCGGAGATCTCCGGCGCGGCCGCCTTCAGGAACGACGGCCGGTTGCCCTTCTTCGTCGAGGCGTGCAGCGTGAACTGGCTTACTACCATCACCTCGCCGTCCATGTCCGTCACCGCTTGGTTCATCTTCCCCTCCGTGTCGGAAAAGATCCGCATCCGCGCGATCTTGCCGTTCAGCCATTCCACGTCATCCATCCCGTCCGCGCCCTCGAGCCCGAGCAGAACCACCAGCCCGGGGCCGATTCTGGAAACGACCGCGCCGTCGATCGTTACCGACGCTTCGCTCACCCGTTGGATCACCGTCCGCATGTTATTCTTTGGGAAACTGCCTGCGGTCCTTCGGGAAATCCGGATTGTTCGGATAAAGGTAGCGGCGCTTCAGCCAGAACGCGTATTGAGCGTCGCCCCCGGCTCCGTCACCGCTCGGAGTGTGGGTTTTGAATGCCTTTTTCACCCGGTCCCATTCATTGACGTAGCCCAGCACCCAGACTGCCGGCGAGTCCCCGGATCTGCCGTGTTTTACCTCGTCAAAATGCTCCGCAAGGATCCGGTCCAGCGCTTTCTCATTGCCGTTCACGGCATAGTCATACGCCTCCAGCGGCAGGTATAGCTCGGAACCGGCGGCGGGTCTGGGTTTCTTCAGCAAGTACCGGAAGCGCGAGTCGCCATCCGCCGCCGCGCGCAGGATCAGCTCGGCCATCCGCCTGTCATCGTCCCCATCCTTCCTAAGATTCGCCGCCAGCCGGGTCAGCTCTGCCGGGTCCCATGGTTCCAGCAGATCTCCCACCAGATTGTTCTCATAGGTTCCTTTCACCCAGATCCTGTTCACATCGTAGTGGGAGGTCTTCAGCACGCTGCCCTGTTGCAGCCGCACGGGTTTTTTCCCGTTGCTCTCCGTCGGGATGGGTGCCGCGTGCCCTGCTGCCTCCGTTTCCAGGGCAGAATTCCGACACTGCGTCAGGAGGACTGTCAGGGGAAGTCCAAGAGCGATGAACCGAGGTGTGAAGTTTTTCATAGGATGGATAACGTAGCCTGCGCCCTAGACTGCTGTCCAGTTCAGCGAGTCCCCGGTTGGGCCCTGGCGAAGAGCCTGGCCGGATCTGTCAGACTATCGCGATTCTCCCCTTCCGCGTCGCGACAGGAATGTCGCGACTCCGATCAGACGTTGAAGCGGAACTCCACCACATCGCCGTCCTTCATGACGTATTGCTTGCCTTCGATGCGGACTTTCCCGGCGACCTTGGCGGCGGACATGCTGCCGGCGGCGACGAGGTCGTCGTAGTGGACGATTTCCGCAGCGATGAAGCCGCGTTCGAAATCCGTGTGGATCACCCCCGCGGCGGCGGGGGCCTTGTCGCCGGCGATGATCGTCCAGGCGCGGGTTTCCTGCACGCCGGTGGTGAGATAGGTGCGCAGACCCAGCAGGTGATAGACGCCGCGGATCAGCGCGGAGACGCCGGAATCGGTCACGCCCATTTCGGCCAAAAATTCGTTGGCTTCCTCGACGGGCATGTCGCTGAGTTCCTCCTCGATGCGGGCGGAAATTACGACGGCTTCGGAGCCGGTGTGTTCGCCGGCAAACTTGCGGACGCGCGCGACCTGCGGGTGGGAGTCCGGATCGGCAATGGCACCGGCCAGCTCGTCCTCGGCGACGTTGCAGGCGTAGATGGTCTTCTTCGAGGAAAGCAGGAAGAATTCCTTCACGATCGCCTTGTCGTCGTCGCTGAATTCGATCGTTAGAGCCGGGTTCCCCTGATCGAGATGGGGCATGATGATGTCGATGAGTTCGACCTCTTTTTTCGACTCCTTGTCGCCGCCCTTGGCTTTTTTCTCGCGCGAGTGGCGGCGTTTTTCCAGCGACGCAAGGTCGGCGAGGATCAGCTCGGAGTTGATGATCTCGATGTCGCGGATGGGATCGACGGAACCCAGCTCGTGGATGATGTCGTCGTTTTCAAAACACCGCACGACCTGCACGATGGCGTCGGTTTCGCGGATGTTGGCGAGGAACTGGTTGCCCAGTCCGGCCCCTTCCGACGCGCCTTTGACCAGCCCCGCGATATCGACGAACTCAATCGCGGTCGGCACCAGTTTGTGCGAATGGGAGATTTTCGAAAGCACCTCCAGCCGCGGGTCCGGCACGCTGACGATGCCGACGTTCGGATCGATGGTGCAGAACGGATAGTTCGCCGCCTCCGCCTTGCGGGTGCGGGTGACCGCATTGAAAAGTGTCGATTTTCCGACGTTGGGTAGTCCTACGATTCCAGCCTTGAGCATTGCGGCGGGAGGGTGGGGGAGACGCGGCGGGGAGGACGAGGAAAAAGTTTCAGGGGCTTCAAGACCTCGATCTAGCGGATCGCGGCCCACGGTTCCTCGCCGCTCACATCCACCATGAACGGCCCGACCTGCGAGCCGGGTGACAGGATCGCAAGGATCACGGCGTCGTTGGCACTGACGTTAAATGTCGCATGAACCACACCCGGCAGCATGTGCGCGACCTCGCCGACCTTGAGCAGTTGCTTTTGCTCTCCAACCCATTGCTCCACCTCGCCTTTGAGGACGTAGATGACTTCCTCCAGCTCGGGATGATGGTGGAAATTGTGGCCCTCTCCCGCAGGCAGGACGGCGCGACACACTTGCAGATCCTTGGCGTTGGTGATTTCCGGGCGGCACATCCAGTAGTTGGTGCGGCCCTTGAAATCTTCCTTCATGGCTTCGGCTTCGGTGATGAATGGGGTTTTGTTCATAAGTCGGATTGGGCAACGAGATCGGTGAGAAGCGGGCCGGCCTGGGCGATCAAGGTATCGAGCGGCAGTCCGCTGTCGGCCAGCGCGTGCAGCGATTTGAAAATCCCGCTGCCGCGCACCGCGTCATCGACGATGCCGCAGAAGCCGGTCACGGGGATCGAGTGGCTGTTCGCAAGGCGGGCGAGTCCGACCGGGCCTTTTCCCGACAGGCTTTGCGGGTCGAGCGAACCCTCGCCGGTGAGGACGTGATCGACCGCTTTGATGCGATTTTCCAAATCCAGCAATCCCGCTAACAGTTCGAACCCGGACATGAGCTTGGCCCCCGCGAAGTGCAGCAACCCGAAACCCAGCCCGCCTGCCGCGCCCGCCCCCGGGATGAGCGCGGCTTCCTCGCCTCCACTCACCGCGACGAGGTGGGTGAGCGCCGCCTCCAGCACGACCTTGTCTTCCGAACTCGCGCCTTTCTGGGCTGAGAAAATCTCCGTGGCTCCGAGCGGCCCGAGCAGCGGATTGTCCACGTCGCAGGCGGCGATGATTTCCGGCAGCGCCAGCCGGGAGAAAGGATTGACGCGCTGGATCTCTAGCAAATGAGCAGGGCTCGGTGCGATGAGCTCCTCGTGAGTATTCAGGAAACCGATCCCAAGCGCAGTCGCCATGCCGCTGCCGCCGTCGTTGGTCGCGCTACCGCCGATGCCCAAGATGATGCGCGTCACGGCGTGCCCGGAAACGGCATGGGCGATTTGCATCCCGACGCCGCAGGTGGTTGCTAACAAGGGATTCCGTTCGTCGGGGGTGAGCCGCCAGAGCCCGGCAGTCTCGGCCATTTCAAGAATCGCCGTCGGGCCATCCGCGGTTTGAGCCAGCACGTATCGGCTCTCAATCCCGCGTCCCAGCGCATCGACGGCAGGGCAGGAAATCCATTGTCCGCCCAGCGCCGCCGCCAGTGTTTCCATGAATCCCTCGCCGCCGTCCGCGATCGGGCACAGGTCGATCAACGCATCCGGCTCGCGGCGCAGAATCCCCGCCGCCATCGCCGCCGCCGCCTCGGGCGCGGTGAGCGAACCTTTGAACTTGTCCGGCGCTATCAGAAATCGGCGTGGCATGGATGCAGGCTAGGGCGGATTTACCTGCCCGGAAATGCTGGATTTGGTTACCCGCCCACATTCTCTTACTTCATGTCCACATTCCGGGAAATCCCCGCCCGGCTCCAGATCGCCCTGATCCGGCGGTCGGCGCCGGTGTTGCCGACTATTTGAAAAAGCCCCACCCCACCGTTCATCGCGGAGAGTAAACCCTTCGCCGATAGTCCCGAACTTTGAGCCATACGCCCAACCAGAAGACGAGAAAGTAGCCGAGCACCAGTGCGCCGGCCGCCATCGACCCCGCCAGTCCGGAAGCTGCCAGCCATGGCTCGCCGTGGCGACCGCTCAGGTGCCAGGCCTGCCACATCCGCCAGAAACCAAAGCCGATCCGCCCGGCGACGGCCACGGTGATGCCAAGCACAAGCCATCGGTTAGGGGTGTAATGCAGGGCGCTTGGATTTCTTTCCCAGTGGATCAGCCGAACGCCAACCGCTCCGAGGGCAAACCCGCCCGCCAGTCCCGCCACGGTGCCGGTGAACGTCCCGGGGATCCAGGCACTGCTGATCGCTGCGGTGATGAGGAAAATGGCAGCGGAAATTCCGATGCCCCAGACGTTGACTAAGGCGACCCAGCCTCGGGCCTGTCGCCGGGCCGTGCCCGCCCGGTAGCGCTGCCGGATCGACCACGGCAGGAGCAAGAGCACCAGTGGCAGGATCAAGAGCAGCAGGAGCGGGACGATGAGAAGAGGCACTGGGAAACTATACCACGAGATTTCGATCAACTTCTAACACACGCAGCGTCGGCAATGCGCAGGCCGTCCATGGCGGCGCTCACGATGCCACCGGCGTAGCCCGCGCCTTCGCCGCAGGGGTAGAGTCCGCCGACTTCCGGATGTTCCAGCGTATCGTCGCGGCGGGGAATGCGGACGGGGGAGCTGGTCCGCGTTTCGAAGCCTAACAAGAGCGCTTCTGTGGAAATGTAGCCACGCATTTGGCGACCGAACAGTCGCAGGCCCTCGCGCATCCGGCTGGTGATCCACGGCGGCAACAGGTCGTGGAGCGGGGCGGGATTTGTGCCGGGGAAATAGCTGGTGTCGGGCAGGCTGGCGGAGATTTTTCCGTCGAGGAAATCGGTGACGCGCTGACCCGGCGCGACCTGCCCGCCGCCGCCGGCTTGTTTGGCGGCGCGTTCGAGGCCCTTTTGAAACACCAGTCCGGCGAGCACGCCGTGCTCCCTAACAAGCGAGCGCAGGTCCTCTGGCTCGACGGTACAGACCATGCCCGAGTTGGCAAACGGCGAGTCGCGGCGCGACAGACTCATGCCGTTGACGACCACCTCGTCATTCTCGGTGGACGCCGGGATGATCCAGCCGCCGGGGCACATGCAGAACGAATGCACGCCCCGCTCGCGGATTTTCGTCGCCAGCCGGTAGCGCGCGGCGGGCAGCAGGCGCGGGCGTTCCGATCCGTAATCGAGATGATACTGGGTGCGGTCGATGAACGGTTGCTGATGCTCGATCCGGAATCCCACGGCAAACGGCTTAGGCTCTAGCAGAATCGATTTTGCCGCGAGCAGCCGATAGATGTCGCGGGCGGAATGGCCGGTCGCGAGGATGACCGAGTCCGCTAGAATTTCCTCGCCCGCCGCGGTGACCACACCTTGCGCGTGACCGGCGGCGATCAGGAAATCGACGACCTTGGTTTGAAATCTAACTTCACCTCCGGCGGCGACGATCGAGTTGCGGATCGCTTTCACGACATTCGGCAGCAGGTTGGAGCCGATGTGCGGGTGCGCGTCGGTTAGGATTTCCTCGGGCGCGCCGTGGGCCACGAGCACTTCGTAAACCTTGGCGACCGGACCGCGTTTGGTGGCCCGAGTGTAGAGCTTGCCATCGGAAAACGTGCCGGCCCCGCCCTCGCCGAAGCAGTAGTTAGACTCTTCGATCACTCGGCCCTCGCGCAGCAGGGGAGCGAGGTCGAAGCGGCGGGCGCTGGCATCCTTGCCGCGTTCTAGCAGCACTGGCTTCACGCCATTTTCCAAGCAGCGCAGCGCGGCGAACAATCCCGCCGGACCGCAGCCCACGATGATGACCCGCCTGGCCTCCACCGACAGCGGAGGCGCGGCCCAGCGCGGCGTTTCATCCGGGGGCAGGGGACCATCCAGCGCCACCTCCAGGCGAAGCTGCACTTTCACCGCGCGTTGCCGGGCGTCGATCGAGTGCTTCCGCAGCTTGATCCCGCCGATGCGTGTTAGAGGAACTCCGAGCTGGCTTGCAACGGCTTCGCGGCGTGCGGCGTCATCCTCGGATTTCTCCAGCGGCATGACGATATCGACGGTTTCGATCATAGCGTTCAGCCGCGGATGCTGCGCTTGCGGCCCGTGTCATCGACGCTGACAAAGGTCACGCGCGTCGAAAAAATCCGCGCGGCTCCCGCTTTTTCGTCGATGACATTCACCGCGTAGGTGGCGCTGGTGGTTCCCTCGCGGTCGAGGTCGCAGGAAATTCTCAAGATCGTGCCGTCGCGCACGCTGTGGTGGAATTCCACGGTGTCCATCGCCACCGTGACGAACTGGCAATGCGGATAGTCGATGCTCGCGGCGATCCACGAAGCCTCATCGATCCATGCTAACAGCCGCCCGCCAAACAGGAAACCATAGTGGTTGAGGTCACCGGGGAGAACGAGACGATGAGTTTCCATGGCTCACCAACGGCGGCGTTTCGACTCCCTGTAAAGTGCGGCATCGCACGAGTAGTTTCCGGCACCTGCCAGGATGATTGCAAGCATCGTGATCAGATAGACGATTGGCAGTTCCTTGGTTTCCACCAGCGTGGGAGAGTTCAGAAACCACGGCGTAGCGCCCATTTTGCCGAAGGCGGCAACGACCATCGCAAAGCCTAACACGAATGCCGCCGGCCGAGTCATGAATCCGATGATGACAAAAGTGGCGGCGACGACCTCCGCCCCGATGCAGGCCGCCAGGCTGAGCGGCGCCCAACTCGCCGGGATGAAATCGGGCACGTAGAAAAACTCTTTCATGGAGGCATAGTCGCGGATTTTCGGGATGCCGTGGCCGATGAACATCATCAGCCCGATCAACACCCGCAGCGTTAGAATTCCTAGCGAGGCGGTTGGGTCGCGGAAGCCGCAGTCGAACAAGAATTGTTTCATTTAACCGGACCGGATGCGGATTTTGCGGAAATCGTGATCCTCTTGAGACGATCGTCACCCTGCGGCGAATGGGAAATAATTTGCGGATCCCCGACGAGGACATTGTAAACCAAACGCCGGTAGTAAGCATTGAGCGGACGCATCTGGAATGGCTTGCCAGTAGTTTTCACCCGCTCGGCGATGCCCTTTACTTCCTCCTGCAACTGGTCTTCTTGGATTGAGCGGAAATGCCCGCAGTCCACCTTGATCCGCTCGGCGTTGGGCACGTGTCGGCGGACGATGCGATTGACGAGGTATTGGAAATCGTCGAGCCGGTCGCCGTCCTTGCCGATGATGGTTTCGCTGTCGCCCGAATGAATCTGCAGGCATGGACCGTCGTGGGTTTCCGTGACCTCGATCGTGGCCATGAACCCGAGGTGTCCCAGCATCGTATCGAGAATCTTGTTGGCTGATTCCACCGTTGTCATGGCCGGAGTCTAATCACAACAGCGGCCGGGTCAATCAACTGAACTTGGATTGTGGGTGAAATGCCCGGCGATTTCCTCAGCGACATCCATGAGCCGCCGTTTTTCGTCAGCGGTGAATTCGTAGGGCGCGAATTTTCCGATGCCCAGCGTACCGGCGACCTCGCCGGAAGTTAGAGAAAAAATCGGGACGGCCAGCGAGCCTGAAACTCCGGATTTCCGTGCGTCCACCTTGGCGATTCCCTCCAAGTCTTCCTGAAGGTTGCAGAGTTCCACCGCTTCCCGGCGCTCCGCAGCGACTCCGGCGATGCCCTTGCCGAAGGGAATGACGGCAATTTTATCCAGCAGGAAATCCGGCACGCCGACCTGGCAGACCAGGATTAGCAAGGTTGGATCTTCCGTTACCTGGTGGATCGTTCCGGTCTGGCAGCCGAAGCTTTTCAAAACGGATTCCAGCAGCGCGTTCCAATTTTCGGGAGCCATCATGGGCTTCGGGGTACCACGGGTTAGACCCTGCGTCACCCCCTTATTTGAGGGGTAAATTGGCGCTTGGCATCGCCAGCGATATCAGCCAAACCCGTTTCCGCATGAAGAAAACCCAATCACTCATCTCAGCGCTGGCCATGAGCTTGCTGGCCTGCCAACCCAGCTCAGCCATGGACGTCAAAGAGGAAAATTACGGCACAATGCCGGACGGCAAGAAGGTGAAGATTTTCACGCTCACCAACAAAAACGGTCTCAAGGCCAAAGTCACCGAATACGGCGCGATTCTGGTCTCGATGGAGGCGCCCGACAAAGCCGGGAAAATGGCCGAACTCACCCACGGTTATGACGATCTGGCCGGTTGGCTGACTAATACATCCTACTTCTGTGCCACGGTGGGTCGCTTCGGAAACCGCATCAAGGACGGTAAATTTTCGCTCGATGGCAAGGATTACAAACTAGCGACTAACAACCAGCCCGGTGGCATTCCCTGCGCGCTGCACGGCGGTCTTAAGGGCTTTGACAAGGTCGTGTGGTCCGGGAAAACCACTGCGGAAAAGGGTGTGGAGTTTTCCTATCTTTCCAAGGACGGCGAGGAAGGCTATCCGGGCAATCTAACGGTGCAGGTCACCTACAGCCTCACCGACGACGACGAGTTGAAATGGGAAGCCAAGGCCACCACCGACGCACCGACGGTTCTCAATATCGTCCAGCACACCTATTGGAATCTATCCGGTGACCATACCACCACGATCAACGACCATATCCTCACGCTCAATGCGGACGGTTACCTTCCCACCAATGCCGGCCTCATCCCGACCGGCAAGATCGACCCGGTCGCGGGAACTCCCATGGATTTCACCAAGCCGACGGCCATCGGCGAGCGCGTGGGAGCGGATTTCGAAGCTCTCAAGCTCGGCGGCGGGTATGACCACGCCTGGGTTCTCAGGAAAGGTGACGGCATGAAGCTCGCGGCCCGCGTCAAGGACCCCAAGTCGGGCCGGGTGATGGAGATTTCCACCAACAAGCCCGCCATCCAGTTCTACGGCGGTAATTTCCTTGATGGCAAGTCCATCGGCAGAGGCGGAATCGCTTATGCCTACCGGACCGCGTTGGCCTTGGAGACTGAAGGTTTCCCGGACGCGCCGAACCAGCCGTCGTTCCCGTCGGCAGTGCTTCGCCCGGGCGAAAACTACAAGCACTCGATGGTATTCAAGTTCTCCGCCGAGTAACTTCGCCGCCCGCCGCTCGAATCACCGAAAACCGAACCTCGGGGTGACAGTCCGGCCTCCACGTCGCGACGCATTGTGCTGCCGCCTTCTTTAAACCCCAATTAGAAACCTGCTATCTATATGTTGAATTCACTCGTTTTCCCAGTCATCGCCGCAGTCAGTGGTAGCGGAGGAGGCGGCATGGGAAGCGGCCTCAAGTTCGATCTCGATCTGGTCGATTGGGTGATCCTCGCCATCTATCTGGTATTTGTCATCGGCATCGGCTTCGCGCTGAAACGCCAGTCCACCACTGCGGAGGACTTCCTGCTATCGGGCCGTTCGATCCCGGGTTGGATCACCGGTCTCGCATTTATTTCCGCGAACCTTGGTGCGCAGGAACTCATCGGCATGGCGGCTTCCGGTGCCGAGTATGGCATCATGACCTCCCACTTCTATTGGGTGGGGGCGATTCCGGCGATGGTGTTCCTCGGCATTTTCATGATGCCGATGTATTACGGGTCCAAGGCAAAGTCGGTGCCTGAGTATTTGAAGATGCGCTACGATGAGCGCACCCGCGTATTCAACTCGGTCTCGTTCGCTTTCATGACGATCTTTTCGTCCGGCATCTCGATGCACGCGCTCGCCGATTTGCTCACCACGCTGGTCGGGTGGGAGTATTATGGCTGGCTGGTCGTTACCTCGGTGATCGTTCTCGCCTATGTCTTGAAGGGCGGACTGAGCTCGGCAATCTATAATGAAGTTCTGCAATTTTTCATGATCGTCTTCGGCATCGCGCCGCTGGCCTATCTCGCCTTGAAAAATGTCGGTGGCTGGGACGGTCTCGTCACCAAGTTGCAGGCATCCCCACTCGGTGATGGTTCCATCCACTCATGGGCGCAAACCGCCACCGGCGACAACCCGATGGGTGTGCCTTGGTATGGCATCATCTTCGGTCTCGGCTTTGTCCTCTCGTTCGGTTACTGGACGACAAATTTCGCGGAAGTGCAGCGCGCGCTGGCCGCGAACTCGATGGGTGCGGCACGCCGCACGCCGATCGTCGGGGCGATTCCTAAGATGTTGTTTCCAGCGATTGTGATCCTTCCCGGCATGATTGCCTACGCGTTGACCATGGATGGTCCCGGCAGCGGCTACTCGATTCCGGTCAAGCTCGATGCAAACGGGGTGGCCATGGTCGATAGCGCGGGAAGGGCCGTGATGAATTACAATCAGGTGCTGCCTTCGATGATCCTCAACTATTTCCCGAACGGACTGCTAGGCCTCGCGCTCACCGCGCTGATGGCATCCTTCATGTCCGGTATGGCGGCGAACGTCACCGCCTTTAACACCGTGTGGACCTATGACCTCTATTCGCAGATGACAGGCGGCAAGAAAACCGACCGGCAGCTTTTGAACATGGGCAAGGTCGCTACCATTGCCGGCATCATCCTGGCCATGGGCTGCGCTTTGATCGCGGCCAAGTATAATAACATCATGGCGATTCTGCAGTTGGTCTTCGGCTTCGTGAACGCGCCGTTGTTCGCGACATTCCTCCTAGGGATGTTTACCAAGCGTTCCAATAATGCGGGCGCGTTCTGGGGTCTCGTGATCGGCACCTCCATGGCGGTGGTTTTCCATGGTCTGTCCTGGGTCACCGGCAATGAGCCAGGTGTCAAAGGCGCCTGGATTTCCCAAGTGTTCGAGTATCCAAAGGACCTCTCGCAAAGCTTCATGGTGGCCATTGTCGCCTTCAGCGTGACTTTCATTGTCAACGCCGGCCTTTCGCTCACTTCCGGGCGCAATAAGACCGATGAGGAACTTGCCGGTTTGGTCTATTCCCTCACCCCCAAGCAGCTCTCGGGTCACGAAATATGGATCATGCGGCCCGCGATGCTGGGGACCATCGTTATGATCGCCGTGATCGTTCTCAACATCATCTTCTGGTAATTCCACCCACCCATTACTTCCATGGACCTTCGACTTCCCATCGGCATTATCTTCACCCTCTACGGATTCATCCTGATCGGGTATGGAATCTTCACCAAAGCCTCGGCGATTTACGACAAATCCTTTGGGATCAATGTGAACATCTACTGGGGGGCCGTGCTCCTGGTTTTCGGACTGGTGATGTATTACTTTGCGAAACGAGGTAAAAAATCCTGACCTAAGGGGGGTGGACATTTCTGTCCGCCGCATTCATTCATCCCTTCGTGGCCATGAAAATCTCCCTCTTCACGGGCGGCTTCGTTCAGACCAACGGCTATTTGATCGAGACTCCCGACGGCAACGTCCTCATCGACGCCCCCGAGGGGATCGCCGACTGGATCACCGGACGGGGTGTCCGGGTCGATGACGTTCTACTGACTCATCAGCATTACGATCATGTCATGGATGCCGCCGCGCTCGGAGCGCTTGGCTCGCGGCTGCACGCCATAGAGGATTACTCAACAGAGCTAACCTTGGAAGACACCGTCCGTGCATGGGGCATGCCGATTACCGTCACGCCCTATCAGATCGACCGTCGCTTCACCGCGATGGGACCGCTGCACCTCGCGGGTCTCGAATTTTCTCTCGCCCACGTCCCCGGCCACTCGCTCGATAGCGTGACGCTCCATCTATCGGATCACGGCGTCGTTTTCTCCGGCGATACTCTGTTCGCAGGCTCTATCGGTCGGACCGATCTGCCCGGCGGCAGCACCCCGCAACTGCTAGCTGGCATCGCGCGCCATCTGATGAATCTACCTCCCGCCACCCGCGTCCTGCCCGGCCACGGCCCGGCCACCACCATCGGCGAGGAAGCCGACGGCAATCCTTATCTGGATTGAAATAAAGCGGGACGCTCTGCGACAGAGAAATGACCGCGTAAAAAATTCGCTTGCCGGTGCTTGGGGAGATTCAGCAACTTTCAAGGCCCTATGAGCCTGATCAACGCGATATTCGGAACGGCCTCTGCGATCGACCCGCAGAAACTAGAGGCGGAGTTCGAGCCAATTCTGCTAGAAGGAGAGCGGATCACCGGCGCGTTCAAGGTGGTGAGGGATCTTTTCGTTTTCACGACGTGGCGGCTGATTTTGGCGGACAAGCAGGGCATCACGGGAAAAAAGGTGGAGTATCACTCAATCCCCTACAAATCCATCAGCCAGTTCTCGGTGGAAACTGCCGGGCACTTCGATATGGATGCGGAACTAAAGATCTGGATTTCCAGCAATCCGCTGCCGTTCAAAAAAGAATTCAAGAGCGGGACCGATATCCTTGCCATCCAGAAACTGCTGGCCGGCTACGTCCGCGCCGCTTACCAATGAAATCAGCCTTTGAACTTTGGAAAACATGGTCTCCACCAACTGAAAAAAGTGTTTTTCGCTCCTACGGTTTCAATAACGGTCAGCTTCATTTTCAACGCCTCGATTTCCTTTCCGTTGTCTCGCGCGGTGAGGGTATGGGCATTGTGCGGGCGGCAGATCCGATTTGAAAAAATTTGAATCGCCCCGACCCTTTTCGCGTCCGTGTGGATGTGACGCTAAAATCGAGGAGGAACCCATGAACTTGAGAAACCATCTGTGTGTTAGTAGCTTCGCCGCGCTCGTGATCGGCGCGGGAATATTCGGAGCGGGCGTTTCGACGGCGCCGGCCGTCGAATCCAGCCAGGGAATGGAAGTGCTGACACGGGGGCCGGTGCACGAGGCCTTCGCCGAGACGGTGTCCTTCGATCCAACGCCGGGAATCATTGTGACCAAACAGCCGCCCAACCTGATCGAGGAGGTGATGCCGGACCAGCGTCCGGCGGGTGATAACGTGGCTTGGATTCCGGGCTATTGGGGATGGGACGAGGATCAGGGCGACTTTTTATGGATCAGTGGAATCTGGCGGAATCTGCCTCCGGAGCGGGAGTGGATTCCGGGCTATTGGTCCGCATTGGACACGGGGCACCAATGGACTTCCGGCTATTGGCAGGACGCCGAAGCAGATGAGGTGACCTACCTGCCGGAACCGCCGCGCAGTCTGGAGACGGGTCCTAACATCGCGGCAACTTCGGACGACCAGACGTGGATGCCGGGAAGCTGGCAATATCAGGAAAACCGCTACGCCTGGCGGGCGGGCACCTGGGTGACCGCTCGTCCGAACTGGTGCTGGACGCCTTCGTATTATCGGTGGGCGCCGCGGGGATATGTTTACGTGGATGGCTACTGGGACTATCCGGTGGTAAGCCGCGGGGTGATCTTCGCACCGGTTCGATTTGAAGCGGCCTACTACGAAGAGCCTGATTTTTACTACTCGCCGCAAACGGTGATTTCACTGTCGGTTTTCTCGAACCATTTGTTTCTGCGGCCTAATTATGGTCACTATTACTTCGGCGACTATTACGAGTCGAGATACTATAACCGTTATTACCCGTCGTACTGCTATGGCTCGCGCTATCGCGGCTATGACCCGATCTATAACCATTATCGCTGGGAAAACCGCCATGACCGGAACTGGGACCGTCAGCGTCAGGACTATTATGAACATCGCCGGGACCATGCGGACGCCCGTCCGCCACAGACGTGGAACGACCTGAACAACCGCTCCGAGGGGGACCGTGAGCGGGGAGACTATGGAGTGGCGGATCGCTACGACCGGGTGGTGCGCAATCCCAAGGACGGCAGCAAGCGTTTCCAGTCGGTGAGCAACGATGAGCGTCAGCGTTTCGTTTCCCAGAAGAACGACTTGAGAAATTACGGTCGGGAGCGCCAACAGCGGGAGGTAAATGGTGGTCGCGCGAAAGGCGAACAGGTTGGCAGCGCGCTGGCGACCCGCGAAAAAGCAAACCGCTCACCTCTAGCAGGCAAGCGGACGGACCGTTCCGAGAAAGATGGCGGGCCACCCGAGCGATTGCAAAAGCGCCATTCCAAGCGGGGAGAAATCGCGTCCAACGGCGGTGGGAACCGCAAGGCTTCGCAGACCGGACGTAAAGACTTGGATCGCACAGAGGCGCCGGGGGGGCGGCAGTCTAACAAGCGCAACGAGAATGCCACCGCGGACAACACCGCCCGGACTAGCCGTGAATCCCGCACCCAACCGGGACAACGGCGCGCCGACTCTGGATCCACGAAAGGGAAGCAGTCTCAGGCGGATTTCAATGGCCGGCCCAGCGCCATCGCTGGCGGCAAAGCCGAAGTGAACCGCAGCCCTGGCTCGAAGGGTGATGCCCGCGTCCCCGGTCAAGGCGAGAGGAAACAGAATCAGCCTCGCCTCGAGAGTCAGGCCAATGGAAAACGCCCGGACAGCCCGAATTTTCAACGCCAGGAACAGCCCGCACCGCAGCGGCAGGCGACTCCCAAGAATGAGCGCAGGTCGCCCCAAAGTGAGCCGGGCAGGTCATCAAGACAGGAGGCTCCGAGTCGGAAGGCGCAGGTCGCTCCCACTCGCCAATCTTTCCCGGGTGCGACCGACCCGCGAACCCAACCGCAACCGCAGCGCCAAAAGGTGGAGCGTCAACGCGAACGACCCAGACCCCAACAGGCTCTACCGCAACGCCAGCAATCCTCCCGGCCCGAACCTCGCCAAGCGCAGCAAGCCCCGCAACGCCAGCGGGCGGAACAACCCAGACCCCAACAGGCTCAACCGCAACGCCAGCAAGCTTCACGGTCCGAACCTCGCCAAACGCAGCAATCCCCGCAACGCCAGCGGGCGGAACAACCGAGACCCCAACAGGCTCAACCGCAGCGCCAGCAAGCCCCACGGTCCGAACCCCGCCAAACGCAGCAAGTCCCGCAACGCCAGCGGTCGGAACCGCAGCGTCAGCAACAGTCCCAAAATTCGGCTGCCAGACCCCAAGCGGAGCCACGGTCATCTGGGCGGGGAACCGAGTCAAAGTCGGGCGATCGGAGAAGCCGGCAAGATTGATGCCGTTTAGGGCGACGCAGGGCGTTAGCAACCCTGCGAACGAAAAAACCGATGGTCTGCACCATCGGTTTCTTTCTATCGGTCAATGATCCTAATTAAGGATTTTTGCTTTTCGGTCCGGTGTGCATCTTGGGCATTTTCATCATGCCGCCGTCCATCGTGATCATGTCGGTATCGTCCATTTTCACGGTCTTGCCGTTTTTCATCATGACCGTGCCATCCATCATGACTTTGTTTCCGTTGTCGAAGGTCATATCTTTATCCATCGCGACTAGTTTTCCGTCTTTCATGACCATGACCTTGCCATCCTTCAACAGGAGGTGGTCCCGTTTCATGACTTTTCCGTTCATCAGAATCATGTCGTCTTCGGCCATTGTCATGGACTTGCCGTCCTTCATCATGACTGTGCCGTTCATCATGACTTTGGTGCCATCATCCAGCGTCATGTCCTTGTCCATCAGCGTTGTCTTGCCGTCCTTCATCACCATCATTTTACCATTCATCATCATGAGATGGTCTTTCTTGGCGGATGATTCGCCGTCGATTGGCATTTTCGAGACATTTCCCTTGAGGCCGGGTTCTTGGGCATGGCTCAGATTACAAAGAGCAAGACCAAGGCAGGCAGCGGCGAGTGTGGTTTTTGATAGTTTCATAAATTATAGGTTTGGTTGAGGTTGTGCGGGCGTTCATTGCAAAACGGATGCCAAACCTTGAATTTCCACGGAGCGATACCGCTTTTCCGTGGTATTCCAAGGATAGGCCGTGACAGCGACGCTTGGCCACGGTGGTGGCTGGAATGCATATTGCGTTCGGACCGTGCAATGGACTCGATGACAACTCTAGCAGGAGCTAGAAGCAGATTTGGTCAAAAATCAGGGAGTGCAGGTTGCCGTTTGCCTGACGAGGAGGCAATCGCCGGCTATTTGCATTGTCTCAGGTTTCGGATTTTCGGAACGTTACTGTTGGTTGCTTGAATTGGCTCCGTTCGCGCACTTGGCATGTGGCTTGCGAAAGTGTGGCGACATCATCTCCCCCAAATTTCAATTTTTATGAAAGCGCTTCTCAACTTTTGCTCCAGCGTCAGCTTGGTATGGCTGATCTCACTCGCTGTGGGGAACAACGAGACTGCGAGACCCTCCGCACCTGTGCGCAAGTCTGGCGTTCCTGCAACCGCCGCACACACGATCCCCGCCTTCACGCCGCATGCTCGGGCGAAGGTGGTGCAATATTTCGATACTTATCGAACCGAGCCGACGTGGCTTCCTTCGACATCGGTGGCAGATGACGAAACTCCTTCCGCATGGACACACTCGGCTCTGAATCGCGGCGCGATCATCGCAGGCAGTGAGCGCGCGCATTTGGTGAATGTCCCGGCGGAATTGCTAAGAGTGTTTCCCGGTCATTTGCGGGAGATCGATTACTACTTGGCGGGTAGCAACCTCGTGGCCGTCGATAAAAGCTATAGAATTGTGGATGCGATTTATATCCCCTCCACCCAATATCAAGCGACTCGCCAACCGATCCAATATGCGCAGCAATTGCAGGTGGGTCCGGCGAACTGAGTTTTTGGGAGAAAACGGTCCGCAAATCGCCGTTGTCGCTCTGGAGCGTTCCGGTGAGCGCAGCCCAGGTGCCGGAGGATAGGGATTTGTCCTGCTCAACCGAATAAGTGCGGCCCGCAGATGGGAGAGTAAACGAGGTTTTTACCCAAGGAGATTTTCCCGCTTGGCCCCCGGCAGCTGACACAGTCTGATGCCTTCGCAATGGCCTACCTCGACGAAGATTTTCTCCTGCATTCTCCGGCCGCGCGCCGGCTTTTCCATGAAGTGGCGAAGGACCAGCCGATCCTCGACTACCATTGCCACCTCTCGCCTCGGGAAATCGCCACGAACCACCGCTGGTCGAATATTACCGACATCTGGCTCGCCGGCGACCACTACAAATGGCGGCTGATGCGGGCCAATGGCATCAGCGAGGAGCGGATTACCGGAGACACAACTCCCCGCGAAAAATTCCAGGCTTGGGCGGAAACCGTGCCTTTCACCCTGCGCAATCCGATCCATCACTGGACGCACCTTGAACTCCAGCGCTACTTCGGAATCGACCTGCTGCTGAGTCCCGCAACAGCGGACGAAATCTGGGAGCGGACCAACGCCAAACTCGCTGAGGCGGATTTCTCCACGCACGGGTTGTTAAAAAAATTCGACGTGCGCGTCGTCGGCACTACCGATGATCCGGCGGATCCGCTGGATGACCATTTCGCCATCGCGGAGTCGGATTTGAAAACCCTCGTCGTGCCCACGTTCCGGCCCGACAAGGCGCTGTTAGTGGATCGTCCCGATTTGCTCGCTTCATGGCTCGACAAGCTCGAAGGGGTATCGGACACGACGATCGTGCATCTATCCGACTTACTGGCGGCGCTGCAAAGGCGGCACGACGATTTCCATCGAGCGGGAGGGCGTCTATCCGATCACGGCCTGGATCGTCTCCCGGCCCTGCATTGCTCCGACGAGCAAGCCGCGATGATTTTCAACCGCGCCCGCGCCGGCAAGGCCGCATCCACGGAGGAGAAGGAGAAATTCTCGTTCTATCTGATGGTTTTCTTCGGCCAGCTCGATGCCGCGAAGGACTGGACCAAGCAGCTTCACCTCGGCGCTTTCCGGAGTATCAACTCACCGATGGCGGCGAAGCTCGGGCCGGACACCGGCTACGATACCATTGGCGACACGCCGCAGGGCGCGGCGCTGGTCACTTATCTCGATGCGCTTGCGACGACTGGAGCGCTGCCAAAAATGGTGCTCTACAATCTCAACCCGCGTGACAACTACCTGTTCGCCTGTCTGGCGGGGGTGTTCCAAGACGGCACGGTGGCGGGAAAAATCCAGTTTGGCTCCGGCTGGTGGTTTCTCGATCAAAAGAACGGAATGGAACTCCAGCTCGATGCTCTATCGGCGACCGGGCTGCTCTCGCGATTTGTCGGCATGCTCACCGATTCGCGCTCATTTCTCTCGTTTCCACGCCACGAGTATTTCCGCCGGATTTTGTGCAACCTCATCGGCGGCGAGGCCGACCGGGGCGAGCTGCCGGACGATTTCGAGGCGCTCTCCGGGCTAATCTCCGCCGTGTGTTTCGGTAATGCACGGCGGCATTTCGGCTTCGATGTCTAAAGAAAGTAGTCCAGAACTTCAGTCGGTTCTTTATTTTTGGCTAAGATCGGACTGAAGTCCTCGACTACTTATGCTCACAAAACTCATCCCACCGCTCCTCTTTCTTACCGCCTCGCTCCACGCCATTCCCGTATTCATCGGCACCAACACGGGGGGGAATTCCACCAGCAAGGGAATCTATCTGGCAGACTTCGACGCGGCCACGGGCAAGCTCACCGAGCCCGCTCTCGCGGTGGAATACCGGAATCCAGGATTCCTCGCGCTGCATCCCACCAAGCCGATTCTCTATGCCTGCGGCCAGCCTAACAAACCATTCGCCGACGGCACGGACTCGGTCGCGGCATTCGGCATCGGTGCGGATCACGGGCTGAAATTTCTCGGTGAGGCCTCCGCCGGTGGCAAGGGAGCCTGCCATGTCGCGGTCGATGCCAGCGGCCGCACGGTCGCCGTCGCGAACTATGGCGATGGCAGCATTTCGACGGTGAAGCTGGACGACGCCGGTGTTCCGACCGGGTTGGCGTCGGTGATCCGGCACGAAGGCTCAGGTCCTAACAAGTCACGCCAAACCGCCGCACACCCCCACGGCGTTTACTTCGACAAGGCGAGCCAGCACCTCTTCGTGCCGGACCTCGGGCTGGACAAAGTGATGGTCTATCCGTTCGACGCGACGACTTCAAAGCTCGGCGACGCCTTGCCGCCGCTCGTCACCGCACCGGGCGCCGGCCCACGGCACCTAGCCTTTTCCCCGGATGAGAAGAGCGCCTATGTGATCAATGAGCTCGACAACACCGTGCTCGCCACCGATTTCGATGGGGGGAAATTCGAGGCGTTGGGAACGGTTCCCACCCTGCCAGCGGACTTCACAGACCGGAGCTCTACCTCTGAGATCGAGGTCCACCCGAACGGCAACTTTGTCTATGGTTCTAACCGCGGGCACGATTCCATCGTCGTCTATCGCCGCGATCCGAAGACCGGCGGGCTGACCTTCCTGCAACATGCCCCTTGCGGCGGAAGAACTCCGCGGCATTTCAAAATCGATCCCAGCGGCAAGTGGCTCCTCTGCGGCCATCAGGATTCTAACACGATCAGCGTCCTCCCGCTGGACCCCGAGACTGGGCTGCTGGGAGAACCAGTCGGCACCGTTTCCTCACCGAGTCCGATCTGTATCGTTTTCGGCCGTTGAGCGGAAAAATGACCGGCCCTTCTCGCGAAGGGCCGGTCTCTGCAATTCACCGGGGAAAACAAGACGCATGGACGAGACGTCCATGCCCTTATCTGATTCGGTCTCTTAGTAAACGGTGGTGGTTTTCTTAGTGGTCACGCTGTCATACGGAGTGGCAGTGGACTGAGTGGTGGTGGTCGTGCCGGTGACCGTAGGACTGGCGGACACGCCTGGTTCCACGTAGGTGGTGCAGTTGCTAAGAACGATGACGGTGGCGAGGACGACGAGGCTTTGGAGCGTGGTTTTCATGGTTTAATGGATTCGGGAAATTTACGGACGGCCTTCCCATAGCAACTCGCATACCGCAGGATTCAACCCGATCAGCGAAATGCAAACCGTTAAACATCAACCAATCAGAAAAAAGAGTCCATGTTGATTGCAGGTCGTCTCCGTGCGCAATGCACGACGGAATTTCATCTAGTGTGAAATGCACGGTGGATTCATTCCTCGATTGGATTTGCTCTGGAATTCGGGCCGTTCCCACGCATGGTCCGCGCCATGCGGATGACGCGTTTTCAAAAACTGGCCACAGCGGCGTTGGTATTCGTCCTCGTGCTAATGTTTGTGGGTGCCATCGTGCGGGTAACCGGCGCGGGGATGGGTTGCCCGGACTGGCCGACCTGCTGGGGTTGCCTGGTCCCGCCGACGGCCGTCGAAGAGGTGGATTTTTCCAAGCTGCCCATCGAAACGTTTAAGAAAAAAGCCGCCCGCCTGGGCCGCGATCCGGCGACCATCACGGTGGAAAGCCTCCGGTCGGAATTCAATCCCCGCCACGTCTGGACGGAATTCCTCAACCGGCTGACCAGTCTGCCGGTGGGTTTCTTTTCGCTCGCGACATTCATCGCCGCGTTCTGGCATAGGGAAAAGCGACCGCTGGTTTTCTGGCTCGCTTTCGCGGCGCTGCTGACCGTGCTGGTGAATGCTTGGATGGGGGCGCAAGTGGTTTATAGCGGACTCTCGCCGGGAGTTCTAACGACCCACTTGGCGCTGGCGATGGGCCTGCTAGGAATGCTCGTCTATTGCGCTTGGCGGGGCACCGACGCGCCTTGGCGGATCTCCATGGACGCCGCGCCGTTGAATCGACTGCGGTGGATCGTCACCGGGTTGTTAGTCGTGATTGTGGTGGAAGGAATCATCGGCTCACAGGTTAGAGAAATGACTGACGAACTCGCCAAGACCCACCGCGGCGAGGCTCGCGCCGCTTGGGCGGGGGAACTCGAAGGTTCTTGGAACTATCTGATTCACCGCAGTTTCTCGTGGGCGGTGTTAGGATTGGCGGCGTGGGCCTGGCTGGAGACTCGCCGCCACCGGGAGGGCGGGCTGGGAGTCGTCGAAAACACCGTGATGGGGATCGTGCTCGGGCAGATGGTCCTCGGACTGGTGATGTCCCAAGTGCATATTTATGCTTGGGTGCAGGTGCTGCATGTCGGCCTTGCGGCGATCCTTCTGGCGGTCGTCTGGCTTTGGCGCTTCGGGCTTGCGGGACCAGGGCCGCGTGTCGCGCAGACTGCAAAGTGAGTTGGCAGAATGCATGGAATTGTCATGCCCAGCACAGCGGACACGGCCTGAAATCCCTTGAGAAACCGGCATCCGCAGTCGAATGCTGGCAGGCACGTCCGCTGCTAAACCGGTCTCGCTGCGCACCCCACCCCCATCGCGGAACACAGCAGTGCGGAGAGCCGCACGGGACCCCAACCCGTGCGGCTTTTATCCGAGCGCTCAGTCAAGGTGGGCAGTAGAGCGATTTCTCTCGAATCCACTCTGCCACGGTCGGGTCGAGCCACTCGTGGTTCTCGGTGCCGTTGGAAATGGCCGACCGGATTTCCGTGGCGGACGCCGGATGGTCGCCTTGGATAACATGGAGCCGATAGCCTTCGCGGGACTCGGTTAGGTTACCCCGCGACAGCACGGCAAACTCGACGAGTTCCGCGAGGCGTCCGGGATTTTGCCAGCGGGGAAGTGCGTCCCATTGATCACCGCCCAGCATCCAGACGAGGCGGGCGGCGGGAAATTGTGCCGCCATCGTTTCGACGGTTAGATAAGAGTAGGCAGGCGCGGATCGGCGGAGCTCACAGTCATCGACCACCGCCCACTGCAAATCGGCGGTGGCAATTCGCAGCATTTCGCAACGATCCGCACCGCTGGCGGGCGGGGTGCCAGCCTTGTGCGGAGAAATGGGGCAGGGAATGAACCGGACCTCATCGAGATCTAACGCATCCCGCGTCACGGCGGCAAGGTGGATGTGCCCGAGGTGGACTGGGTCGAAGGTGCCACCGAAAAGGCCGATCTTGCGCGGAGCTGACATGGATTCCGCGCGGAGCTTTACCGAGGTGGGAAAATGTGACCAGTTTTTCCAGTGACGGATGCCTATCAAATTCTCGGGCTGCGACCCGGACTCGTTTTCTCCGAGGAAACCCTGCGCGAAGCCTTCCGCGAGGCGGGCAAACTCACCCATCCCGATGCGGGAGGCGGGGAGGGGGAGTTCGCCGCGCTGCGCGAGGCATTCGCGATGATTTCCAGCCCGTCGCGGCGGCTCAGCCACTGGCTGGAACTGCGCGGCACGCCGGGCGAGGTCCGCGGGTCCATCGATAACGCGCTGATGGATTTGTTTTCGGAAGTGGGTGCCGCGACCCAGCAGGCTGAATTGTTGATTCGCAAGCGGGATGAGGCGAAGTCAGCGCTCGGCCGGGCAATGCTGGAAGGCGGGACCCAGATTTGCCGCGAGGCCGTGGAGGGGGCGATTTCCCTGGTAGAAAAAGAGATTGCCCGCGAGTGCTCGGTGTTCCCCGAGTTTGAAAATTCTCAGAGCCTCGACCTCAATGCCGTCTCGATAGCGGCTAGAAACTTGGCGTTTCTCGAAAAATGGCGGGCTGCGCTGCGGGCGCTATTCGCAAGACTGGCGTAGTCGCCCATCTACTAACGGACGGGACGAGCTTTCGGAACGGCAGGGGCTGCGACCGGCACTGCGTCTTTTCTCGAAAACTCAGAGGTGCTGCTCAGATACCAAATCAACGCCCCGCCACCGAGGACGGCGACGAAAGTGAAGAAGACAAGAAGGATGCCGAGACAGGATTTCATGGTAATTCGTTCGAAGGTGAAGTTGGGGATTTTCGCTCGATCCGCGCGGCGAATGCGCCGTCGGTTTTGTCGCGAAAGGGCAGGGCTTCGCGGGTCGAGTGAAGTTCTAACTCTGGATGGGCTGCGAGGAAATCCTCAATGACGCCCAGGTTTTCCGTGTGCTCGATGGAGCAGGTGGAATAGACGATTCGCCCGCCGGGCTTCAGGCACGGCAGTGCGTTTTCGAGAATCTTGCGCTGGGTGATCGCGATTTTGTCGATGTCGGGCGCCTGCAATCTCCAACGGACATCGACGCGGCGGCGGATCACTCCGGTGTTAGAACAAGGCACGTCGAGCAGGATGCCATCAAAACTCTCCTGCCATTCCGCAGGAGCGGGCCTGGTCCAGTCGTGTACCGCGATCGTCGCGCTGCCAGCGTGGAGCCGGGCAAGGTTTTCCTCCAGCCGCGGGAGCCGCTTCTCGTTAGAATCGGTGCAGACCAGGCCCTCGGCGGAACCCAGCGCGGCGGCGATCAGGAAGGCCTTGCCGCCGGGGGCGGCGCACGCGTCGAGGATGCGTTCGCCCGGTTGGGGATCGAGCAATTCGACCGAATGGCGGGTGGCGGGATCCTGGATGTAAACGGAACCCGACGCGAGCAGGGCGGAAGGCAGCGAGCCGTCGATTTGATAGAATCCTGAAGCGTTTTCCACCGGCGTGCCGGGAAGTGATTCCGGCGCGGGAGCGAGGGGATTAACTCGGAAATAATTGACCGCCGGAAGGTTGTCCCACTCCATCATGGAGATCGCGTTGCGCGTGCCGAAAGCGGCCCTCCAGCGATTGTAGAGCCAGTCGGGATGCGAGTGGGCGACCGGCTGCGGGACTTCGGAAATTTCCTCTAACAGTGGCTTGCGGGCCACTGTCGCGCGGCGGAGCACGGCATTGATTAGACTGCGGACGCTGGCCTTTCCCGCTTCGACGGTTTCATTCACCGCGGCGTGATCGGGCAGGCCGAGGATCAGCAACTGGCAGAGTCCGACGCGCAGGATGTCGCGGGTTTCCGCATCGACCTTGCCCTCGCGAAGCTTGCCGATCCAGTGGTCTAACAACCTCCGATGGCGCAGCACGCCGAAGAGGATCGCCTGGAGCAACGCGCGATCCGCAGAAGACAATTTGCGGCGCTGGGCGTGGCGCTCGATCAGGGTCTCCGCGTAATCATGGCCCTTGGCCCAGGCGCGGAGGGCGGAAACGGCGGCTTGGCGGACGTGGAAGTTTTTGGCAGGCATGAAAGGTCTAACAACGATCGGCCCGCGATCACGTAATGGTTCCCGCGGCAGGAGTGCGATATCCCTATTTCGCTGTCGGGACAATGGACAGCAAAATCAGGCTGGCAGGCTCCGGGTCCTCCCCCCCCGGAGCCAGCCGGCAGGATTCTACAAGTGGTCTGCCATGAGTTCCCTGAGGTAATCGAGGGCCGACGCCGCCCGCCGGATGACCAGCGAGAAGTGGCCTAGCTCCACGCCGGCGATTTTCCGGGTGAATTCCGGCACCATCGCCACCGGGATGTTACGATCGCCGCCGCCGTCCCAATGGCGCACGGATGCCGGATCGAACTCCAGCGTTTGGGAAAAAGATGGCCGCATCCGTCATCACGCCGCGTCCTCCGCTGTCAGCAGACGCTTCCACGAAACTCTTCGTTCCAAGCCAGCCGCCGGCCCGGGAGAAATCTCCCAGAACTGCGGTTCGCCCACCGGCGGCGGGTCGCGGAAGTATTCCAGCGGATCTGCGGCGTCATCCATTCCCATAAGCCCGCCTTGCATCAATGCTCACGCCACCGCGAAGACCTTCATCACCTCGTCTCCCAGGTGATTGATGACCTTCACGGCGATGCGACCGGTCGCCGGTTTGGGGAAGGGCCGTGAAATGTCGCTGTTCAGCGAGGACCAGGCTTCCTCATCGATCTCCGCCTTGAGGGTGGTCTTGAGGGATTTGTAGGGATTGTTTTGGCCGAGGAAATAGGCGTGGCGGACGAAGAAGCTTTCCTCGTTGTAGTCCGTGTCGATGAACCAGCAGGCGATGCCGTCCGGGCCGTCGCTGCGGACCTCCCCGGTCTGCGGGTGGAAGACATCCACGCCGTGGACCTGCACGCGGATGCGGCCGTCCGGCTGCGGATGAATGCCGATGTCGGGCTCGCCGAAGATGACGAAGAGGTTGCCCTTGCCGGTGTTCTTGAGCTCGCCGGCCATGTGGAGATCCGCGTTCATGCGGGCCTTGAGGACGGGCAGGCGGCCGAGCTTTTCGAACTCCGCGCTGTGCGCGTCGTAGGAGAACGCGCATGCGATGAGCAGGTCGAAACCGGACTCGCCGGCCTCCCGCGCGGCGGCGGCGAGGTCCGGGCGGGTGACGGTGCCGAATTCCGGGCCGATGAAAATTCCGGCGCGGCGCTGGGTCTCGCCCTCCTGATAGCGGCCCTCCGCGCAGATCAGATCGCCGGGCCACGGCTGGAGCGAGCTGAAGGCGATGCGGTTCTCCTTGTGCGCCTGCTGCACGCCCGCGCTGCGGAGATTGTCCAGGATGACGGTGGAGAAATCCTGCTGCTTCGGGCTGTCCTCGGCGACCTTGGCCCAGGTGTCGATGAGTTCGTCATCCGCGCCGACGTTGAGCACGCGGTGCGGGGAAATGGATTCCACGGTGAAGGGGCCGGCCACGCGGACGCACTTCTTGTTTTCGTAGGGCTTGTCGTAGAGGAACTCGGACTCGGCCTTGGCGGCGATTGAGGCGTCGATCTCCCGCTGGCGGGAAATCCGGGCGGTCCACCAAGCGGCGTGGGGCGTGGGGGGGGGTTTGAAGAGCCGTTGCCCTTGTTTTGGTTTTTTTTGGGGAAGGGCGGTTGTTAACCCCCCCCCCTGCACCAACCCCGGGGACTCCCAAAGAACCCAAAACCGACCAAAACCGGGG
>JANMSI010000016.1:0-19473 GCA_031389115.1 Akkermansiaceae bacterium | reverse complement strand
CGTGGCAGAGCCGGGCGATCCGCACCGATTCCAAACGCCATTACAGTATCATCCCCGATGCGGCGAAAGCGGACGGGCGGGTGGTGCTGATCACCCGGGAAAGCAATTATCGGCACCGTCAGCTCGACAATTGGGTCAGGGCGGAAAAATACATTTCGGGGCGGGTCGTCGACCTCGGAGGGAAAACGAAGCCCAACATTCATCTGGTCCTTCCATCCGGCCAATCGATCAAGGTGGAAGCCAGTGAAAGCCAGCTTGAGGGCGCGGACTATCTCTACAAAGCGATGACTTTAAACGTCAGCGCCATGGAAGATATCCGCAACGGAGAGCTTCGCGATCTACGACTCATCGACGTGGTCAGGCCCCTGAAGGAGATCGACGAGGACAAGCTTAAATCGCTGTGGCAGAAAGGCCGCAAAGCCTGGGCGGAAATCACCAATCCTACGGAGTGGGTTGAACAATTGCGGGAATCCTGATCCATGCTGAAAATCTGCCTCGATACTTCCTATTTGATCACCTTCGCTGATGATACCCGTCCGAACCATCAGACAGCGGTCAATTACTTCCGGCACTGCGTGGCTAACGGACATCTGCTTTGCCTTTCTACTTTGGTTGTTTCGGAGTTTGAAGTGGGACAGCCCATGAGTGATCTTCCTTTGGGACATTTTCACATCATCCCTTTCAACTTTCGGCACGCGGTACGTTCCGCGGACTATCACAAGGTAATCAAGGGGCTGCCAGCTCCGGATTCCGCGGATCGGCATGTCGTCCGCAACGACCTGAAAATTCTCGCGCAAGCGGATTTCGAACAATGTTTGGTGATCCTAACTGAAGATGCAAACACGCTTACCCGATGGGCCGACCTTCTCGGAAAATCAAATCTTTGCCGTGTCTCGCCTTTGCTTCTCAAGGACGGATTTCGACCGGACGAACTGGTTGACCCCGATCAGAAGACGTTGGGTATTTAATGGAAAGCAGGGATCCGCGCGGAGGGCGTGAGCTTTTGTCCAGAATTCCTGCTCGCTGGGGGCGAAGTGATAGTGCTCACCGCGTATTGGCTTGCCGCCGACCATGGACCAAATGGCGTAGGAGCGATAATTGGTGAGGAGGATCTGGCCGTAGTTTTCCAGATAAGTGCGGATCTGGTCGCTGGATTCGAAAGCGGATAGATCCTTGTCGAGCGGCTTCACCTCGATGACGCCGCGTTCGGGCTTGAGCTTGCCGAAAAGGGTATTGGCTTCGTGGCCGTGTTTTTTCAGTTCCTTGGAGGAGAAGAGCCCGCCATCGGGAATGCCCGCTCCGTTGTTCGCTGGGTGAATGACGGCGGTGATCCTGGGTGTCAGCGTGTCGCCGATGGCGTTGAGGAGATTCGAAAGGGCGGGATATCCGGAGGTTTCGGGAGTGCCCGCACCGAGGGAGGCTTGAAGGCTGGTAAGGTAGGATTCAACCGGATGCACGGGTGCATGACTAACGAGGATGGAAGTGGGTGGGCAGCAATTTTTTCCGGTGGCATGCCGGCTTTACACCCGATTTAAGAACCGTTCTTAAATTGTTGAACTCTCCTTCTTGATTCGCGGGAAACATTTTGTTTGAGTTCTATCGGATGGACGGTTTCTGCAGCCATCCTAACAAACCAATCCCCCCTGGCCGCGGTGACGAATTCCCGCCGGTCCAGATCAGCACTTCGTTTCAGAAACAACCTGAGCCCGCTCCGATGGCTGGCGTCTGCCTTTGAAAAACCACAATGCAAAAAATGAACAGGAGGTAACAGAGAGAACGAAGAATATGCCCGATGCAGAATTACCGGGACTCATCCGAACGGGTGGCCTCGAATGAAGTTTGTCATCCCTCCAAATCACTGACTCTCTGTTTCCTTCGCTGCCTCCTGTGCAGATACATTTCGGCTTTTTCGCCGCTCTAACAATCTCCTCTGCCAAGCGGTCGCGGCATTCAAGCGGCCACCCCAACACAACCTAACCGAGACCATGTCAGCCAAGAAAACCACCACCAAGAAGTCAGCCTCGAAGGCCTCTAAAAAAGTCGCCACAGCCGCGAATGTCACCGCGACGGCGGTTGCCGCGGCGAGCAATTCCGGCAACGCCCGGACGGTCATTTACTGCCACGGCATCTTCGACAAACCGCCGGAAAAACAACTCCGCTCGGAGTGGGATCGCGCGCTCTTCGGTTCCGACCAGGGAGAACGGAGCCGCATGGCCTATTGGGTCGATCGCACGCGTTACCCGGAGAAAAAATCCGCTGGTACGAAGGCCCTCGGCATCAACGGAGGTCCGCCGGTGCTCGACGCCAATGCCATGCTGGCTGCCTCGATCGTCGAGAGCGACAAGCCCGAGACGTCCGCCAAATTCACCCAATCGCTGGAGGCGGAGTTGAAGAAGGCCGCCGCGAAATCGGCCGTGACCAATGCCCCGACGGTCGGGCCGGGAGCGAAGGTCATCGGAGCCAAAGGCTTCTGGACCCCGATCACCGACGGTCTCACCAAGGTGTTCCTGACCGACGTGAATGACTTCCTTTTCAACACGGAGAAGCGAAACCGGATGGTCAAAACGGTGAAGGACCGTGCGGCCACCGGTGGCGGTCCGTTCGTCGTGATCGGCCACAGCCAGGGGTCGATGGTGACTTACCAGGCGTTGATGGAACTGGGGAAATCCATCGAAGTGGACTTGTTCATCACGCTCGGCTCGCCGCTCGGCCTGCCGCAGGTCACCGGCGAGCTGCAAAAATGGTATGGCAAGAATCTGCCGATCCCACCGTGCGTGAAGCACTGGATCAATGTCGCCCGGGACGGCGACATCGTGTGCTCCGACCAAACCCTGGGAGACGAGTATTCGGCGGCCGGGAAGTCGGTCGTGGACATCCGGATCAAGGACGGGGCCTTCCCCCCGACCAAGGCCCACGATGTCGGGTTCTACCTTTGCTATCCGGAGACCCGCAAGGCGGTGGCGGCGGTGGTGGACAAGTCCCGGTTCCAGCAGGTCGGCCCGTTCATCGTCGCCCGCAACCTCAGCGATGCGCTCGAAGAACGCGCGGACGAACGGGTGCCGGTCCTCATCGAACTGGCCGATCGTCCGGCCAAGAGAATGGTGGAGAAATGCGCCGATGTTGACGAAAGTGGCACTCCGAAAGAGAGCGCCGATACCTTGAAATCGGCGAAGCAGGCAGTGGAGAAATGGATCGAGACCCACGTGGCGCCCAAAGAGGCCGACAAGGATGCGATCCAACTGGAAATCCTCGACCGCTACATTTCCGCCCTGCTTTCCCGCGACGAGGTGGAGCGGCTGGCGGAGGATCTCGGGCGACGAAAAGGGACCATCACGCCGCCGGTCTATCGGATGTTCATGAACAGCCGGAAAAAAGCGCTGATGCGGAATTCCGTGGCCACCATCCAGGCACTGACGGCCCAGCAGGGCTACGGTGCCCGCGGCCAGGACATCACCTGGGCGGTGCTCGACACCGGCATCGACCAGGGGCATCCGCATTTCAAATATCTCGCCGGCGGCAACATCGCGGACGCTTTGGATTGTACAAAGCGCGGGGAGGTCCGGTCGGACACGAGCCCGGACATCAACGGCCATGGCACCCATGTCGCGGGCATCATCGCCGGCGGCATCAAGGCGCTTGGCGGCGACACGGATTGCAATCTGCTGGCCGTCGCGCCAAAGGCCCGGCTCATCAGCTACAAGGTGCTCGGCGACGACGGTGGCGGTAATGACGCGTGGATCATCAAAGCCATCGACCACATCTGGGCGCAGAATGAACGGGCCCGGCGGCTGGTGATCCAGGGAGTGAATCTCAGTCTCGGTGGTCCCTTCGACGTCACTTCCTTCGGCTGCGGGGATTCACCGCTTTGTGCGTCACTGTTCCGGCTGATCCGGCAGGGCGTGCTGGTCGTGCTCGCTGCGGGAAACGAGGGCAGCGGCGAAATCATCGTGGACGGCTACACCACCTCGGTGCCGCTCGATCTTTCCATCGGCGATCCGGCGAATCTCGACGAAGGGATCTCCGTGGGATCGGTGCATCCCACGCTGCCCCACCGCTACGGCACGTCGTATTTCTCCTCGCGTGGCCCCACTGCGGATGGACGGGTGAAGCCCGACGTGGTGGCTCCCGGCGAGCGGATCTGGTCCTGCCGCAGCGGAGGACGGGGCACCACGCAAGAGGATCTTTATATCGAGCTCTCCGGCACCAGCATGGCAGCTCCGCATGTTTCCGGTTTGCTCGCCGCCTACCTCTCGGTCCGCACCGAGTTCATCGGCTATCCGGACCGGGTGAAAAAGGTGCTGTTGGATCATTGCACCGATCTCAAGCGCGACCGCTACCACCAGGGTGCCGGCCTGCCCAATCTCACGAAAATGCTTCTGAACACGTGAGGGGAACCAGGCGCCTCGGATTGCCGCAGTCCCCGGCACCGGAGGTTGCTGTGGGATTTCGTGCGGCGAAGCTGCCGTCGTTCTCTGGACGGCTCCGACATGTCGGAGTTTTCCCACTCGCCGACATGTCGGCCAGTGGGAAAGCGGTGGCATGCCCCCTCAGGCCGAAGGAACAAGCCATCTGGCCGGATTGGCATTCTGTCAGAAACCTCATTTCTCCGACCTTGCCGATGCTCATTGTGGTGGTATAGGTTCCCAACTTTAACCCAAATCACGATCATGGAATGGAAAGGCAGAAGAGAGAGTGGCAACGTCGAAGATGTGCGCGGACAAGGGGGCGGCGGCTTTGGCGGGGGGGGAGGCGGAGGCCTCGGGCTGCTGATGATGGTGGGGCGGATGTTCGGGATGAAGGGTATAATCGCGATGCTGGCGATCGGCGGATTGCTTTGGATGACGGGGATCATCGATCCGAGCATGTTGCTGGGCGGCAGCCCGGCCGGAGTTTCCCGGCAGGTCGAGGGCAGCCCGGAAGAGCAGGGGCGGTATGGGTTCGTCAAGGTGGTGCTGGCGGACACGGAGGATGTGTGGACCTCCGAATTCAAGAGGCTGGGACGGTCATACGAGCTGCCGACGTTGAGCGTTTACCGCGGGCAGGTTCAGACCGCGTGCGGGAACGGCAGTGCGGCGATGGGGCCATTTTATTGCCCGGGAGATCAGAAAGTTTACATCGACCTGAGTTTTTATGACCAGTTGGCGGAGACGTTCAAGTCACCGGGGGATTTCGCCCAGGCTTACGTGATTGCGCACGAAGTGGGGCATCATGTCCAGAAGCTGCTGGGAACCTCGGACAAGGTGGCCGCCATGCGGGGGCGGCCGGACTCCAACGAATACTCGGTGCGGCTGGAGCTACAGGCGGACTATTATGCAGGGGTGTGGGCGAACCACTCGAAGCAGTATCTGGAGCATGGCGACATCGAGGAGGCGATGCGGGCGGCGAATGCAATCGGCGACGATGCGATTCAGAGACAGCAGCAGGGAAAAGTAGTGCCCCATTCATTTACTCACGGCACGTCGGCGCAGCGGATGAGGTGGTTTAACAAAGGCCTGCAGAGTGGAAAAATGGAGGGCGGGGACACCTTTTCAATGGCTTATCGGGATCTCTAATTTCCTGCGGGTTCGAGCGTGTAGGTGTCTTTGCCGTCCTTGACGAGCCAGCCTTGCTCGGCGAGCTGGGCGCGGAGGGTGTCGGACTCCGCCCAGTTTTTCGCGAGGCGGGCTTGCCAGCGGGATTCGGCAAGTGACTGGATCGCGTCTGGAATTTCGCTGGACGCGTGTACCATTTCCTCAGGCAAGGTCAGGCCCAGGGCGCGGAGCAAACGGTTGAATCCGGCGAGCGCGGCGGCGGCATCGGTGCCGGTTAACTGGGCGGCTTCGCGAAGGCCGGTGAACATCCCGCCGAGCGCGCCGGGGATGTTGAGGTCGTGGTTGAGGCTGTCCCACGCTGCTTGAAACGGGCCGAAATCCGCGCGGGTCAGGCGGGTGTCGGGTTCGATTTTCGAGGCGAGATGGCGGGCACCCTTGGCTAGTTTCGCAAGGGCCTCGCGCGCTCCCGAGAGAGAGTCGAGGGTGAAATTGAGCGGCTTGCGGTAGTGGGCGCCGATCAAGACGTAGCGGACTTCCATGGCGGTGTGGCCGCGGGCGGCGAGGTCCGCGAGGGTGTAGAGATTGCCGAGGGATTTGGACATTTTCCCGCCATCGACGAGGAGATGGGCGGTGTGAAACCAGTTCGCGGCGAAGCGCCCACCGCAGGCGCATTGGCTTTGGGCGATTTCGTTTTCGTGGTGAGGGAAAACGAGATCGACGCCACCGGAGTGGAGGTCGAAGGAATCGCCGAGGTATTCCTGGATCATGGCCGAGCATTCTAGGTGCCAGCCGGGGCGGCCATCGCCCCACGGGGAGGGCCAGAAATTTTCCCCGTCCTCGGGCTTGCGGCCTTTCCAAAGAACGAAGTCGGAGAGGCTGTCTTTCTCATACTCGTCGGAGTTGGAGCGGGCGTTCTGCGTTTTTCCAAGGTGGAGTTCGCGCTCGTCGAGGTGGGAAAGCCGGCCGTAATCGGGGAATGAGGAAATCTTGAAATAGACGGAACCATCGTCAGAAGCGTAGGCGTTGCCATTTCCGACAAGCGTCTGAATCATCGTGATCTGCTGGGGAATGTGCTCGACCGCCGAGGGCTCGATGTGCGGCGGGAGCAGTCCGAGCTCCTCGCAATCGGCGTGGAATTTCGTCGTCCAGCCGGCGGTGAAGGCAGCGAGCGACCGGTCGGCTTTCTGCGAGTCCCGGATGGTTTTGTCATCCACGTCCGTGATGTTTCGGACGTGCAAGGTATGGATTCCGCCTGTTTCCAAGGTGCGGCGCAAAACATCCTGAAGGACAAAGGTGCGGAAATTCCCGATGTGTGCCGGGCCGTAAACCGTGGGGCCGCAGCAATAGAAGCGGAAGGTGGATCCATCAATAGGCCGAAGTTCTCGCTCCGTCCGGGTCAGGGTGTCGAAAAGCCGCATGGCGCGGTTTAGGGAGCGGCGGACCGCGAGCCAAGGGTAAACGATCGGTTAAAATTGGCCTCGTCTCCACCCTCGCGGGTCAGCGGGAGCTGGGGAAGGGCCGGGATTCCGGCAGATCCTGGCCCGCCACTTCGATATAAACAATCTGGGGTGAGCTTCCCGTGGCAATCACCTCCACCGGAACACGGAAGGTGGAATCGTCGCGCAGGTTCGAGGAAATCGACCGAGCTTGCTGACTCGGATCGGACTCATGGAATCCCCATCCGGTAACCGCCGCGGCGGCAGTCAGGATTCCTAAGGACACGGCTCTGATTTTAAAAAGGGGGGACACGCACGGCAGGATTTAGTTAAATTTAAAAAATAATCAAGATGTATGTAGTAATTTTCAAATTTAGAAGATTGGGTTTCCGCGAGTGAGCGGTAAGTTTCAGCCACAAATGGTGCGACTACATGACGAGCGGGTGAGACAAGTCGCCATCGGAGCAGGCATTTTGATGCTGCTGATGGTGGTGGTGACCGGACTTTTGGTCGGCTGGCGGCTTCTGCCGGGCGTGCTGGGAGAGTGGGTGGGAACCATGATCGGCATCATGACGACTCCGTTTTTCATGGAAGCGACGTTCGCGATCCTCGGCTTGGTCACGGTTGTCACCCTGAATCATTGGCGGCAGCACAAGGAGGGCGACGAGTTCGTTTATCTGGAACAAGTGACGGGTCCGGACGTCCCGCGGGACTTGCCGGAGCAGGCAAAATGGGCGGTTTACCGGCAGCAACCGCTGCCAGTCGATGATCTCACGCTTCTCGCGCAAGCCGAAGGAGCCTTCGCGATCGGCGATTACCCGGCAACGGCCCAATGGCTTGGCGCGATGAGCCCCGACGAACTGAAGCAACTCGAGACCCTCCGCCTGAGGCTGGCTTTGGCCGAGGCCACCGGACGTGGAGAACTCGTGAGGCAGTTGCAGGAGGCGATCTGTCGCCTGGAGGAACCGGCCGCTTGAACTTTTGAACACTACGCGATTATTAACTTCGGACGGACGCCCGATCGGCTAAATATCCGGAACTTGTGACTCGCGACATCGTTCCCATGAACCCGGTGAATTTTTTAAAGATGGCCCACGGCGATCCAGCCGGACTGCGGGAGCTGGCCTTCGATTATTTCAACGATACCCGCCGGCAGATGACCGGCTGGCAGGCACTTTTCGAAGCCGAAAATTTCGGGCAACTGCGGGAAGAGCTTCATCGCTGCAAGGGCGGCGCATCACTCTTCGGGCTGGAGCGGATCGTCGCGCTGATCGGCTCCGTGGAGAGTCCTGCCGTGCTTGAGTTACGGGGTTTTGATTTCGTGAGCTTTGAAACAGAACTCAGCGCGGCGGAGAGTTCCGTGATGGCGATGACGGATTGATCCGCACGATGGCCGTCAAGATCCAAGCGCCCGACAAAGAACTGCGCTTCACCCGCTCTGGTCAGGCGGCGTTGTTTTGGATGGGAGCGGCGGTGTTCGCGGGCGTCGGGATCACCCTGCTCGCGACCGCCATTTACCGGGACACCAATCCGGAATTGCCGCATCCCGCTTGGGCGTTGCTGCCGTGGGGATTGGCGGTGACGATGGTCCGCGTGGCAATCGGTCTAACGCGTCATGCCTATTTGATCCTCACGCCGCTCGGAATTGAGATTTTCCCGTTTTTTCGGCCTGCCGAGGGCATGAGGTTGGTGCTGTGGCAGGAAATTTCCGAGGTCGAGGTGGACGCCACTGCGACGCGGCTCACACTGCATCATGACTCAGGGAAAACCTCCGGGATTCACCTTTCGCTCACGCCAATTCGCGCGGACCGTCGGACCTTGCTTGCCAAGGCGGTGATCGGGCGGATATCTCCGCGCGCCAACGGTTGATCAATCTCATGCGTTCCCATTCCCGACAAATTCTCACGGTGGAAGAAGCCTTCGGCCAAAACGGATGGCATTGCGAACTCGTCGAGGGCCGGGAGGTGCTCCGCGCCGGCTTCGATGCTCATCACACGCGGGTCGATTTGATCGCGCAGGCGTTTCCTCAGTTAAATGCGCTCGTCATCGTTTCCGAATCGCCGCTGAGCTTGGATGAAGAACATCTGCCGCCCGTCCTGGAACTGCTGGCCCGGGCGAACAAGCAGCTCACGCTGGGAGGATTCGAGTATGACCTGGATCGGGAATTTTTAGTTTTTCGCATCACCAATTTGTTCGAACGAGAAAAGTTCGACGGCGACATCATATCCTCGATGGTTCATTGCGCGATCGCCGAGCTGGACCGGATCACGCCTTACGCGGCCATCGTCCGGGACACGCCGAGTGACCTGCTGGACGACCTCGATCTCGCCCGCCTGCTGCTGCGCGAGGACATCATCCCGCCGGTGCCCGGCGACGAGGAGGAAGAGTATTAACCTCGACCCGCCAACCCGGTTCCCGTAGCTCATGGGCATGAAGACAATCGCCCTGCTGAGCCTGCTGACCATTCCAGCCCTCGCCCATGAATCGGACACTTGGGAATGGACCTTGGAGAGCGGCTACTTGTGGAACGTCGGTCACAATACCGAGATCGATTACGAAATCATCCCCACTCAGTTGACCCTCCGCTCGCCGGTCGCGTGGACCTTGTGGGAGGAGGAGGCCGGGGCGAAACTGGTCGTTAGAAACCGGTTTTCCGCGTTGTTTGAAACGATCACGAAAGGCCCGGAAGATTACTATCTGGGCCTCGCCGCCGCTCCCTCCATCGAGTATTGGTTTCCGTCGCAAAAGACCTCCGCGTTCTTCTCGATCGGCGGCGGCTTCGGCTGGACCAACAGCTCCGGCGGCGAACAAGGGCTGGGCCAGGACCTTACGTTCAACTGGTTCAGCCAGCTCGGCCTGCGCCGGAAAATCACCGAGGACATTTCAATCCTCGGCGGACTCTATTTCATCCACCACTCAAACCTCGGCCTCACCGATCCGAATCCGGGGATCGACGCGCTCGGCTTCACGCTGGGATGCAGTTGGAAGTTCTAACGAAGGCGGGCGATCCGCCGCTACAGACGCGGAACGCTCAACGCCTCCGCATCCCCTCAGGCATCCAATCCTTTGTCGCAGGGGTGATCACTGGTTGGGGAGTGGCTGGAACGGCCGAAGGCGCTGCGGGCTGGATTCCCTTCGACAGCGCTGCCACTTTATCCAAGACCGCTTTTTCTCCCGGGAAGCCAACGAATCGATCAACCTCCTTGCCGTTCTTGAAAATCCTGATGTCTGGAATCCCGTTGACGCCCTGCGCCTTTGCCAGATCACGGTTCCTGTCCACATCCACCCTGCCTACATAAACCACTCCGGGATGCGCCTCGGTGGCTTTTTCCAAGACAGGTGCGAGCCTCTTGCACGGGCCGCACCACGTCGCGGTGAAATCCACGATCGCCAGTGCGTTCTTCCGAGCTATGAACCCCGGATAGCTTGCCTGATCGATGTCCGAAAGTTGATCTCTGCTATAGGTTCCTTTTGAGACAGCGGCCGCGGATTCTGTCGGCTTGTCTTGAGAGAGCTTCGACAAGGCCGTTTTCACCTTGTCGCAACCGGTCAGCGCTGAAACCGCTAGAAGCAGCACCGTGGCCGTGAAAGGAATTCGGACGTTTGCAGGCATGGGTGAATGATCGGAGGCTTTCACGGCGATTGCAACTCCGCGACTCACCTCAATCTCCGCTCTTCAGCACCTTGATGAAGGCGTCCTGCGGGATGTTCACCTTACCGAAGAGCTTCATCTTCTTTTTTCCTTCCTTCTGTTTCTCAAGCAGCTTGCGCTTCCGTGTGATGTCGCCGCCGTAGCACTTGGCGGTGACGTTCTTGCGCATGGCGGAAATCGATTCACGGGCGACGATCTTGCCGCCGACGGCGGCCTGGATGGCGACGACGAACAGGTGCGACGGGATGACTTCCTTAAGCTTGGCGGCAAGAGAGCGGCCATAGGTCTCGGCCTTGTCGCGGTGGACGATGGTGGAAAACGCTTCGACCGGATCGCCGGCGATGAGCATGTCCATCTTGACCATTTTCGCGGCGCGGTAGCCGGCGTGCTCGTAGTCCATCGAGCCGTAGCCGCGGGTCATCGATTTCAGACGGTCGTTGAAATCGACGAGGATTTCCGATAGAGGAAGGACGCAGGAAAGCATGACGCGGGTGTCGTCGATGGTCTCGGTGTTCGTGACGTCCCCGCGTTTTTCTAACACGAGCTGCATCATGTCGCCGATGTATTCGCCGGGGACCATGATGAATACATTGACGACCGGTTCGCGGATTTCCTGGATGCCTTGCGGATCGGGGAAGAGCGTCGGGTTATCGACGATCATCTCGGTGCCGTCGGTCATCGAAACGTGATAGATGACGGACGGATAGGTGGAAATCACATCCATGTCGAACTCGCGGCGCAGGCGCTCCTGGATGATTTCCATATGAAGCAGACCGAGGAAACCGCAGCGGAAGCCGAAGCCGAGCGCGGTGGAACTTTCGGACGCGTAGGTGAAGGCCGGGTCGTTGATCTGGAGCTTGCCCATGGCGAGCTTGAGGGCTTCGTAGTCGGATGAATCGACCGGATAGATGCCGGAGAAGACCATCGGCTGGATTTCCTTGTAGCCGGGCAGTGCCTCGGGGCACGGGTGGGTGTTGTCGGTCATCGTGTCGCCGACTTTCACCTCGCTGGCGGCCTTCATGTTCGCAATGACATAGCCGACGTCGCCCGCTGATAGAACCGCGCGGACGCTCATTTTCGGCGTGAACACGCCGACTTCCTTGACCTCGTAAGTCTTGCCGGTGGCCATGAGCTTGACGCGCTGGCCCTTCCTAACGGTGCCTGAGAATACGCGGACGTAGGACACCACGCCGCGGTAGGTGTCGTAGAGAGAATCGAAAACCGAGCAGCGCAGCAGCTTGTCGGGATTCTCCACCGGTGCGGGGACGCGGGCGACGATGGCTTCGAGGATTTCCTCGATGCCGATGCCGGCCTTGGCGGAAGCCGGGATGCAATCCTCGGCGGGGATGCAAAGGATTTCCTCGAGCTGCTTCTTGCACTTTGCCACGTCGGCGGCGGGCAGGTCGATCTTGTTGAGGACCGGGATGATGAGCAGGTTTTGCTCGGTGGCTAGATGCAGGTTGGCGACCGTCTGGGCTTCGACTCCCTGCGCGGCATCGACCATCAGGATCGCACCTTCACAAGCGGCAAGGGCGCGGGAGACTTCGTAGGAGAAATCGACGTGGCCGGGCGTGTCCAGCAGGTTGAGCTTGTAGGTTTTTCCGTCCTTCGCCTTGTATTCCATGGCGACGGGATGGGATTTGATCGTGATGCCTTTCTCACGTTCGAGGTCCATCGAGTCGAGCTGCTGGGCGCTGCTCTCACGCATGGTGACCGTGTTTGTCGCCTCCATCAGCCGGTCGGACAGCGTGGTTTTGCCGTGGTCGATGTGGGCGATGATGGAGAAATTACGGGTCAGCTTGGTGGACATGGGCGAATAAAAGTCGGCGTGGGCGGGGCGAGGGAAAGCAGGAATGCCGGGACAAGGCACGAAAAATAAAGGATTTCACCCCAGCTTGCGGCTGCGTCCTTTTTCGTTCCCCGCACCGCAAACCGGGCAGTGGACCGCTTGCACGTGGCTGGTGTCCTCGAACGCGTGCAGGCACAGTCGGCAGACCACCCGGTTCGCAAGCGAGCGCTTTTCCACGCGGGAATGCAACGCCCGAGAAATCACGGCGATGAGAGGCACCAGGGCGAATGATCCCAGCACCCCGTAAAGGACAAAGTTAGCGAGCGTGAGGTCCATCGGCTGGCTGGTTCGTAAATCCGACGGCCACGGCAATCCATCTCGACGGTTTTCCAAGCTCCCGCTGAAATCGAATTTTCCGTAACCACATCTCTAACTTGAGCGCTCCCGCCTCGCCGCCTTTTTCCAGGGAAACGCAATCCGTCACGTCGCCTTCCTCATTCAGGCGCAGGAGAAATCGCCAGGACGCTGCGGCCATCGACCCATCCACGGGTGCCTCGAACGCGGGCAAAGCGGACGGCAGTGTTTCGTTAGGAATTCCTGCTAGAAGATAGAGCGCCGGCGCGAGACGGAGCCGCGCGGGACTTGGGGCGGCCACCGCCACCGGTGCGCGCTTGGGAAAAAATGACTGCCCTTTGACCGCCAGTTCCAGCGGCCGGAGCTCGTTTTCGCGCGGCAGATCCTGCATCGGAGAGACGTAAGGTTGCGGCTGAAAACGCACGGCTTCCATCGCCCGGCCCTCTAACTCCGCGAGTCCGTCCCAAGCGGAAAGCCTGAATTTTGAAGGAAACGGTCCGCCCTCTTTTGCCCGCAGGGACATCGCCCTGCCCTCCGCATCATCCCGCAGAAAAATCGCCGAAGCCTTGCGCGGAGCAGACCGTTCCGGTGCCACCACCCGCACCCGCAACGCCATCAGCAATCCGAACGCCACCGCGACGAGCATCACCGCTAACAGTTTTGGCACCCAGGGCGATCTCTGCGGCCGCCAGCGGAAAAAAAACTCCGGGACGCCCATCGGCTTCGATCTGACCACACGGCTTGCCATCACTTCGCTTTCGAATTAGACGCCGGCACCGCCGCTGCAGGAGGCGTCTTACCCACCAAAGCGAGGCGAAATCCTTTGCTCAGCACCAACTCCGTGACCTCCCGCTCGACTCCCACGAGAGTCCCAGTGTCCGTTTGAAGCAGCACGATCGCCTTGGCCGGCACGCCCTCCGTTCGCAGTTTGTCGAGCCGCTCGGAAAGCTCGGCCACCGTTACCGAATCCCGCCCGAAATGAATTCGCGGACCCGGTTCACCAGGTCCCAGCGTCACCACCAGCGCATTCTGATAGCGCTCCATCTGGAATCTTGAGGGCGGCAGATCAACCGCCACGCCCGACTGCAAAACCAGCGACGGTCCCAGCAGGAAAAATAACAACAGCAGCGCGAAAATGTTCAGAATCGGCATCGCGTAGAGGAACCCAGGGCGCTCCGGCAGCGTCATTTCCAGTTTCATTTGGCCGGCTCCTGCTTCGCTTTATGCGGCTTTTTCCCCGCCATCACCTCGCCGCGAAAGGGCGCGAAATCCTCCTCCTCGCGCGCGTCGGCGATGAGATGCACCATCTCGATCCCCGCGCGTTCCAACCGGTGGACCAGTCGCTTCGCCCGCCCGAGAAAATAGAGGTAAAATAGATACAGCGGCACCGCGATGGTCAGTCCGACCACCGATGTGATGAGCGCCGTGAACACGCCCGCCGAGAGTTCCGCGGGCCCGGTGAAGCCGCCCTGCTCGCTCACTTTTTGAAACGTCTCCAACATCCCCACCATCGTCCCTAACATCCCAACCAGGGGTGCCAGCAGCGCCGCCCCCAGGATCGCGCTGATGTTTTTCTCGATCCTCGGAACTTCGAGCTGCCCGGATTCCCTCACCACATCCCGCAGATCCGAGCGGTCCAAATAATACCGCAGCAGCGCGGAGTGGGCCACCCGCGCCACCGGTCCCGGCGCGCGCGCGGCCTCGTGCAAGGCCTCCGCGAACGCCCGCCGACGGATGTGGTGCGAGAGCCCCACCAGCAGATTCCCCACGTTGATCCGCGCGCGGTGGAAAAAAAACAGCCGTTCCACCACGCAGACCGCGCCGAAAAACGCCAGCCCCAGTAGAACCCATACCAGCGGGCCGCCCTGCTCGATCAGCCCGGATGGTTCCATCAATCCCAATATCATCTGGCCGCAACGTAAGGCTCGCCGCACAGGGCTGGCCAGCAACAAAAGTAGTCCGGGATTTCAGTCCGTTCTTGGGTCCGACGGACTGAAGTCTTCGGCTACCATCCTGAAAGAGACGATGGAATGAACCCGAGGCGCGGGACGCGACAATGACCGACCCCACACCGCGGATGCCGTCGTCACCATTCGCAGTGGCCGTGCTTTGGCTGATGACGCTGTTGTCGCAGTAGATGCCCGCGCCGCTATTCAAGTTCGCGCCGATACCCCGCACCGTGTTTTCCACGCCCACGATACCGTGCGAGCGGTTATTGGTTAGTATTGCCCGGTCCACAGAGTCGCCATTTCCGCTAATGCCGTGAAACGCACCGGTGACGTTGACGTCGCTGGTTGAATTCTCGAAAAAAACCTCTTTAGCTTCACCCATGAAATTTCGCCATCCCCTCCACTTCGCGATTCTGGCGCACTCCTTCGCCTGCGCCACCGCCGCTCCGATCGACGAATCCCGCCCGCTGATGCGCGATTTCATCGGGATCAACGGCCACACCGTGCAATTCAAGCCGGAACTCTATCGGCCCGTGTGCGGACTGGTGCGGGATTACCATCCGGTCGAGTGGGATCTCGGGAAGGAGACATCCGTATTGCCGGAATTCCCCTTCGCCAAGAACCGGGTGGACTGGAGCCAGGTCTATGGCTCGTGGCGCGAGCGGCAGTGGAGCATCGACGCCTGCTTGATGTTCGAAACGATCAACCGCGATGACTGGAAGGACCTCGACGCCGATGCCAAGGCATACGGCGGTGCATTTGCCCGCGAGTTCGGGCCATCGGGGAATCGCAAGCTGGTGGACTCTGTGGAGATCGGCAACGAACCCGGGAAATGGAGCGATGCCGATTACACCCGCATCTTCAAGGCGATGGCCGAGGGAATCCGCGCCGCCGATCCGAAATTGAAAATCGCCACCTGCAACCTCACCACCGGCCAGAGCGGCGACTACGAAAAGTCCGTGGAATGCGTGGCAAAATTTCCCGAACTCTTCGACGTCCTAAGCGTCCACAGTTACGCCCAGCTCGAGGCCTGGCCCACTTGGCGGCGGAGTTTCCCGGAAGATCCGAAGCTGCCGCGCTACCTGCAGGATGTGGAAGCACTCTGCAAATGGCGGGACGCCCACACGCCCGGCAAGCCCGTTTGGATCACTGAGTTCGGTTATGACTCCACCACCAAGCCCAATGCAACCTCCGGCGACTTCACGAAATGGCAGGGCGTCACCGACGAGCAGCAGGCCCAATGGCTCGTCCGCTCCCTGCTCGTCTTCTCCGCGCTGCCCGTCGAGCGCGCCTACGTTTACTTCTTCAATGACGACGACCAACCCGGCCTCCACGCCAGCGCCGGTCTCACCCGCCATTTCAAGCCAAAGCCATCCTTCCACGCCCTCGCCCACCTGCAACGCACCCTCGGCGACTGCCGCTTCCAGGAAATCGTCACCAACCAGCCCGGCCACCTCCGCATCTATCAATACCGGAACTCTGCCGGTAAAATCGTCTGGGCCGTCTGGTCACCCACCGGCGAGGGGAAAAAATTCACCACCACCTTGGAGAACCTCCCCGGGAAACTAACCGACATCCAGCGGATGCCCCTCACCGGCGACTCACCGGCCCCGCCATCCATCCCCGCCGACACCTCTGGAGAGTTCGTGGCCGAAGTTGACGAGAACCCGCTCTATTTGATTTTCAGCAATCCGTGATTCGGGAAATCATTGTATTTAACAAAGTGCGTCCAGCTCCTCCCGCCGGGCAATACTTGTCTCGCCTGCACATCTGATTTTACCTGCTTCACCCACCAACCCCCATGATTGATCAGGGAAGACTTAAAAAGGCCCTCACGCATCTGGAGCTTCAATACGCGAACTATCAGCACTCCCGGATCCGCCCCGAACTTACCGGGATCGACCGCGAGGCCATCGCGGAATCCGTAATCCAGCGCTTCGAGACCGCATACGACACCCTCTGGAAAGACCTCAAGCGTTACCTCATCGACGGTCTTGGTCTGCCGGATGTGCCGAACAGCCCCAAGCCGATTCTCAAGCTCGCAGGCGAGAACGATTTGCTCACAGCACCTGTTGCCACCTGGCTCTCCTATGCCGACGCCCGCACCGCCACCGCTCATGATTATAGCGGGGAAAAAGCCGCCGAAACGCTCCTCATCGTGGAGGCTTTCATCCGCGACGCCACCGACCTCTATCAGACGATCACCGGAAAAAACTTTTCATCTGGATCTGACAAAAACTAAACCGCAATTCCCTGGCGCAGCGTAGATGGATGAACTGGCCATCTCCAAGCAACGAGTCAAACAAACGCAGTCGGACGCAGATAGGATTGTTTAATTCCCATTCGCTAGATTCGCCAGATTCGCGGTGCCGCACTTTTCCCCATATTCATCCGCCCAAATCCGCATCCATCCACGATTCAGATATCCGAAATCCAGGACATGATTCCAAATCTCGATATTTCCCAGCAGCAGCTCGAATCTCTGCTAGCCCTGCTGCACCGCCACCTTCCCGGGGTTACTGTTTGGGCTTATGGCTCCCGCGTCAAAGGCACCGCCCGCCCAAATTCCGATCTCGATCTCGTCGTTTTCACAACACCCGCCCAGCGCACAGAGGTCTGCGGACTCACAGACGCCTTGGAAGAAAGCAACATCCCCTTCCGCGTGGACCTTCACGTCTGGGATGAGGTCCCGGACCGGTTTCACGAAATCATCAGAAATGAGTATCTTGTTCTATCATAACACTGTTCCGCCGATGGGTATGGCCCTCCGTTACACCGCCTCTGGTAGCCAAATGTCTATTATTTGGGACTGACCACGAGTTACTGTTATTTGGAGCGACTCACGCCATTTTCGGATCTCGAACCGAGACGCTGGTCCTTCCATTACGGAAACCCTACGGAGCCTTCTTAAGCACAAGATTCGTTCCCACTTGGATTTGAGTTCCCTTGTTCGCCCATTCTGTGGGGACCTCGGCGATTCGCACCGCTCCTCAAAAACCGCCCCAGCCCCGAGAACCGCCACTGTCTGTCATTTTGGACTGCCCCCGCTGATGATGCTTGTTAACCGGGCCGGACCCCGCCGACTTGTAGGGTAACACCCCATAGAATCCGCCAGCCATCGCGGATAGATTATTAAGGTTCCAAACTGTTGAGCATCCGCTCAATCGGGGCCTCACGTGGCCATGCGTTCCATCTTCCGCCTCCACTAACAACATGAACCCATCTAAACACACCACATTACAAATCATCCGCGAGATCAGCGCACCTAGGGACCGCGTCTACACTGCCTGGACCGATGCCGCGCTGGCGAAGCAATGGTGGGGGCCGGACGGCACCACCACTCGTGACCTAGTCACCGCCGCGCACGTCGGCGGGAAATTCCAGTGGGTGTTCAGCACTCCGGAGGACGGTGAAGCGACCGCGGAGGGCGTCTATCGAGAGGTAATCCCCGGCGAAAAACTCGCACTCACTTGGTTCGGAACCCACGACGCCTCACAAGGCACCGCCGAGAGTCTCGTGACGGTCGAGTTCCGGCGAATCGACGCCGCCACAACCGAGCTCCACCTGACCCACGAAAACCTCCCCAGCGAAGAATCGCGCGACAATCACACCGAAGGCTGGAACAGCGCCTTGGACAAACTCGAGCAATTCTGCGGCCGTGCCTGACCACCTAGGAATTGCCGCCCAGCCTTCGGATCTGATTGACCCGAACATGCCGAAATTCGAAAAACATCCTCCTTCGTAAAACCCACACCACCATGAATAAAATCACGCCATTCTTATTATTCGACGGGCAAGCCGAAGAAGCTGCCCGATTTTACGTCACGCTTCTTCCGGACTCGCAAATCGACCGCGTGACGCGCTGGCCGGGCGACCCTGCTGGCGAGGTTCTCACCGTCGAATTCACATTCGGTGGTTTTAAATTCGTCGCTCTCAACGGTCCGAAGCGCTCGTTCACGGAAGCCGTTTCGTTCCAGATCGCCTGTGCGGATCAGGCCGAAGTGGATCGGCTCTGGGCGGCGCTCTCCGAAGGTGGTTCGGAAGGGCCCTGCGGCTGGCTCGAGGACCGCTGGGGTTTGTCCTGGCAGGTGACGCCGACCCGATTGTTAGAATTGATCGCCGATCCCGATGCGGCCCGCGCCCAGCGCGCGATGGAGGCGATGATGAAGATGAGCAAGATCAACATCGCAGAAGTCGAACGTGCCGCCGATGCCTCATAGCCAATTTCGATCACTTCTAACGCTCATGAAAATTCTCGAATTCGCTTTCATCGGCTACCCCGTCACAGACATCGCCCGCGCCCGCGCCTTTTATGAGGGCGTCTTGGGATTCACCTGCACGACCATCCACCAGCACTCCTCCGCAGTGGAGTATGAAGTTGGCCCTCACACGCTTCTCATCGTCTCCAGCCCGGAGATGAAGCCGTCGAGCGACGGACCTGAGGTGGCGCTTGAAGTGGAAAATTTCGACGAAGCGATCGCTCATCTCAAACAGCACAACGTGGCATTCCTGGGAGAGCCGTTTGAAAGCCCCATCTGCCGTGGTGCCTTTATTCTTGATCCAGACGGCAACAAAATCGGTATCCACAAAAGGAATATCCAATGAACTCAATCTCAGACCTGAATGGCGCTAACTTAAGGGTCGTTTGGGATAATTTTAGGTGCGGTTTTCTTGTAGCGGGAGCGATGGCTGATCTCGATCATTTGATGCCGGGGAACATTTAGTAGTTGGTGAGGCTTTGGTCTTCGTTTCACAGCTCTTG
>JANMSI010000175.1:0-9377 GCA_031389115.1 Akkermansiaceae bacterium | reverse complement strand
CGATGTTGATCGCGGATTTACCGATTCCCCGCAGGCCGAGGCCGACGAGTTCACCCATCAGGTGGCCCTCGCGCTGCACCACGGCGGCATCGACGCCCTTGCCCATGGTGACATTTCTAACCGGATTAAAGTATTCGACCGGCAGATTCAGCTTCTCTTGGAAAAACTCAAGCGTGTAGGGAAGGTTGGCACCGCCGCCTGCGAGGAGCACCCGGCGGGGCGCGCTGCCTCCGTGCTGGCTTCGGTAGTAGTTCGTGGTGCGGGCGATTTCCGCAGGGAGTCGGGTCAGCGCATTGCGAATCACCATGGCCAGCGCGGCCACAGCCTCATCCATTTGCTCCGTATGGCCACCACCCAGTGCGACGAGTCCGTTGGAGACTTTCTGATGCTCGGCTTCCATGAAGGAAATGCCGTATTCTTTGGCAATGGCCGCCGTGATCGCGCCACCGCCAATGGCAATGCTGCGGGTAAAGAAACGTCGTCCTTCGATGAAAAGCAGGTTGCTGGTCTTCGCGCCGATATCGATGAGGAGAATCGGCTCTTCCGGATTCCCATACGTGGCTCGGAAGGCGTTGTAGAGAGCCATCGGCGCCACATCGACTTCCGCGGTTCCCAGTCCGCTGTCATTCACGGCGGCGTTCAGTTCATCGAGCGCCTCCGCTTTGATCGCGACAATGACGACTTCCTTGTCGTCGGCTCCCTCGATCAGTTCGTAATCCCACACCACTTCCGCCAGCGGGAAAGGAACATGCTGCTGCGCCTCGAAGGTCACGAGTTGCTCGATGTTGTCATCCTGGAGCGGCGGCAGTTTCACGAAACGCGTGAAGACCGACTGACCTGAAATTGCGTAGCGAGCTTTCGTCTTGCCGACTTTGAGGCGTTGGGCGAGATCGGCGATCGCGACTCGGGTTTGGGAGACCTTGGACGCTTCCATCGCGGGATCCGCGACGATGGATTCCGAATCGTATGCCTTGAGGATCAAGCTGCCATTTTTCGAAATTTCGAAAACGGCCATCCCGATGCGCTGGGACCCTATGTTAAGTGCGACGGTGGTCTGATTGTCAGCCATGATTCGATAGTGATAGAAGAAAGAAACTTGTACGAAAAACCGGTGGAATGCCGGATTCAGCGACGTTCCACGGCAAGCTCCGCGTAGCGGTCCCACCACATGCTACTGAAGGGTGTCTCGCTCTTGTTAAGAAGCGGCACCGTCTCGCTACGGGAGATTTTGTCCGACGCGACATTCCACCAACCGGCTTTAAGCTTGTTGGTTTCCTCGACCTTTTTCTCACCATTCACGAGGATCTCGTAGCCGACATATTCGACGGCGGTCTTGCCGCCTTTGTCGGATCCGGTAAGTCGTTTGATCGAGCCCGGGGAGAGATACACGGAGCAAAACACATCTTCCTCCAACGGCACGTTGACATGCTCTACAGTCTTGGTGAGCAGCAACAGCGAGGTCGGTTTCTCGGGGTTTTTGACGGCGATATACCACTTCACCGTGATTTTCTCGCAGGTCTTGGACGGCGGCTCGGGACTGAGCGAAATTTTCAACTTGGCCTCAATTTCGAGCCAATCCTTCGGCTTGAAACTTTTATCCTTGCCGCCGGAAAACAGCGGAGATGGAAGGTCATCGAACGCGGGCTTTTCACCCACCACCTTGGCCGCTTGCCCGAAAACGCTGCCGATGGAAATAACAGAGATGAACGCCGAGGCGGCCAATGTGGGGGATTTGCGGAGCAGAAAATTCATACGGTATGGGTTTTGAAGAAACGTAGGGAATAGAGTTTCGGGTTGACCAGAGAAAATGACGATTTTGGTCAAAATTTCACCCAAAGTAAATACACCCGGCGAATGCCGTCGCCACAAGCAATTGACCCGCTTGCGTTTCGTGGGCATCACTGGGCCATGACGCAGGTGCAATTTCTGTTGGAAACGGCTCATCCGCGGGTCGTTGGAAGCTTCGGCAGCGCAGCGGACTTGCGGGCTGCCACGGCCATTTCCGTCAGGGATTCCTGCGACATCGCGGAGGTCCGCCTCGATCTCTTGGGCGCGGGAGATGTGCAAATCGAACCTCAACTCTGGCGTCGCCTATCAGGAATCCCGCTGTTATTCACGGCGCGGCGGATCGAGGAAGGCGGGCAGCAGGCGCTGGACGCCGCCGCCCGGATGATTCTGTTAAGAAGCGCGCTGGATCAAGCGGCATGGATCGACATCGAAGTGGCCAGCATTCCTGAAATGGGCGCACTTCTACAGGAGTTGGCTGACCGGGCAATTCCGTGGATCGCCTCATATCACGATTTTGAAAAACTCCCCGACACCGCAGGGCTGGAGCGCGCGGCGCAACGGGCAAGAGCGGCTGGTGCGGCGGTTTTCAAGGCGGCCGCCAGGCTCGCCTCGCCGGCGGACATGGCGCGGCTTGCCGGGTTCCAACTGGCGGATCAAGGCCTGCCGGTTGCCACGATGGGCATGGGGCCGCTGGCACCGGTTTCCCGGCTGTTATGCGCCCAGTGCGGCAGCGTGTTGAACTACGGCTACCTCGGCACAACCGCCACCGCGCCCGGCCAGTGGGACAGCGCCCTGCTGAAAACCGCGATTTCCCGGATGGTTCCGTTCGAAGCCTAACACAAACTAACCAATCACTTCCACCGGCGCGTCAGGCAGCGCTTTGAGAAACGCCTGACCGTAACGTTTCGTTAGAATCCGGTTGTCGAGAATGCACACCAGTCCTTTGTCGCGCTCGGTGCGGATCAGGCGGCCGACGCCCTGCCGCATCTTCAGGATCGCCTCGGGCACCGAGTAGTCCATGAACGGATTTCCGCCCGCCGCTTCGATGGATTCCAGCCGCGACGCCGTCAGCGGATGATCCGGCACGGCGAAGGGCAAACGGGTGACGATCACGTTGGAAAGCGCCTCGCCCGGGACGTCCACGCCGGTCCAGAAACTATCCGTTCCGAACAACACGCTGTGTACGTCATTGCGGAACTCCTCGATCATCCGGTGCCGCGGCATGCCATCGCCCTGTAGGAAAACCCGCCAGCCCTGGGTGCGGAAAAAGTGTTCCAGCCGCTGCGCCGCGTCCCGCAGCGTCTTGTAGCTGGTGAACAACACGAAGGCACGCCCATCGCTCTCTAACAATGACTGGCGGATCCCCTCGGCCAACAGCTCGTCGTAGCGCGGCGTACCCGGGTCCGGCACGCTTTTGTAGATCCGAATCTTCATCTGCCGCTGATAGTCGAAAGGACTGCCAATGCACAACGCCCGCGCCTTTTCCGCGCCGACGCGGCCGCGGAAATAACCGAGCTTGGGATCGCCCACGCCGAGTGTTGCGCTTGTTAGCACCAGGCTTTTCTTGCCGCCGAACAGCAACGGCCGCAGCCGGTCCGCCACATTGACGGGTGCGGCGTGAAGACTGAATTGTTGCTCGTCCCGCCCGCTGCGCTCCACCCAATAAACGCTGTCGTCCGTGCCTTGATCGAGGAAAACCCCGATCGAGCCATGCGCTTCACGCAACCGCCGGGACGCGTCCTGCAGCTCCGCCCGCGTCGTTTCCGACTCCACCTCCGCCGCCAGCTCGTCGATCTCCAGCCACAGGTTCCGCAACGGAGCGGCGAGTGTGTTAGGCACCACTTCGGTCTGCCGGATGCGGCATTCCTTCGAGTAGTTCCCGAACTTCGCCACCTCTCCCACCTGCTGGAAAAAACGTTCTGCCGCGATCAAGGCCGCCTCCACCGCCGTCATCGCCGAGGCCTTGCGGAAGGACTTGAGCAAGCCCTTGCGCGTGCGCGGATGATATAGTCGCTGTAGGTCGAATCGCAGTCCCGACTGCGACACCCGCAGGCCTAACTGGATCGCCGCCACCTGCTCGATGGTGTGCGCCTCGTCCAGCACCGCGAAGTCATTTGGAAACAGAAACCCGCCCACCTTTTTTGCCTCGTCCTCATCGTCCGCCAGCTCGTCAGTATTCAGCAGCGCGAAAAACAAGGTGTGGTTGACCACGATCAGGCGTGCGTCCGCCGCCGCCTTCCTGGCCTCCTGAAAAAAGCAATTCCCGCGCGGCCCGCAGTGACGCGCCGTGCAAAGGTGCGCCTCGCTGCACACCTGCAGCCAGACCTTCATCTGAGGTTGGAAATCCAGATCGCTCAACGTGCCATCGCGGGTGCCCTCCGCCCATTTGCGGATCGCTTCCAGCTCGTCATTTTCCGTGCCCGTGAAGAGATCGCCCGCCTGCTCAAAGGCCCGCCGCAACCGCATTGGGCACAGATAATTCTGCCGTCCTTTCAACAGCACCGCCGGCAACTCGTCACCCAGGATTTTCCGAACAATCGGGATGTCCTTCCGCACCAATTGCTCCTGCAAATTAATCGTATGCGTCGAAATAATCCCTTTCCGCCCCGTCTCGATCGCAAACCGCGCGGCGGGCAACAGATAGGCCAGCGACTTCCCCACCCCGGTCCCCGCTTCCGCCACCAGCGGCGACGCGGAAATCAGCGCCTCCGCCACCGCCACCGCGAGCTCCTGCTGCTGCGGACGGTACTCGAAATCGCGCGATTTCGCGAGCACGCCCTTGCGGGAAAAAGCCTCCCGCACCGCGTCGCTGAAGCCGGGAATCGGTTGGCCTTCGGTCATCGAAATCATTGCGCGGCCATCGCATCCGGCATTGGCGCCGGTGCCAAGCCGCAACTTTGCCGCCCGCCTATATCACACTCGACACCCGTCCCCGGCCACCGCCACTGTCTGCGCCGCGCGGCCTGTTCATGAATTTTTTCCGCATCCACCTCATGCGATTCCTGCTCCCCGTTGCACTCGCCGCGTTGGGAGCCGCCCTGTGCGCGATGCTGATTCCTGCGGAAATTGAGGCCGTCCATCAGCAGTTAGTCGGCTTCCCGGATTCTGCGGCGCAGGCCCATCACGCCCGTCCGATCATCCTCGGAGCCCTCTGCTTTCTGCCCGCGGTGGCGGCTCTCGTTTACACTCTCGGTGGCACCTTGGACCGCTACATCGCCCGCCAGTTCGCCGGAATTTTCGCCATCTGCCTCGCCGCGCTGACCATGATCTGGCTGCTGATGGACCTGGGTGACAAGCTCTCGGATTTCCGCGAGTCCCGGAACTTTCTGCACACTCTCGCCATTTTTTACGCGACCCGCTCGCCGGCCGTCCTGCTGCTCCTGCTGCCCTACACCCTACTGTTAGCACTGCTGTATTCCCTGGGAAAACTTTCCGGCACCCGCGAGGTGATCGCGATGATCCAAGCCGGACGCAGCGTGATCCGGATCACGATGCCGCTGATCATCGCCGGTGTATTTTTCAGCCTGTTGAGCTTGGGTTTAAACTACCACTGGGCGCCCGTCGCCGAGGGCCGCATCGACGAAATCCTGGCCGAGGCGGGCGGCAAGTCCGCAACGGAGGCCAAGAATGTCCTCTACCGCAATCCCACCGACCGGCGCTTGTGGGAGATCGGGGCATTCCCGCGCGACTACCACAAGGGCGAGCCGCTGCTCGATGTCGAGGTCACGACCACCCGTGCGGACAAGACGTTAGAGAGCCGCCTGTATGCCAAACAAGCGCGCTGGGACCGCGCCCTGCGCCGCTGGACTTTCGAGCAGCCGCTCGTTGGAACCTATCAACCTAACCGGCCGCCGATTTATGAAACTCCGCCCCAGGCGCTCGTCATCGACACCTGGCCGGAAACCCCCTGGCAGCTCATCAAGCCCGGTCTCAGCGCGGCCCATCTCGGCATCCCCGACCTTTGCAGCTGGCTCCAGGCGAACTCGCGGCGCGGTCCCTTCGCCGATGCCTCGCCGTATCTAACCCAGTGGCACTATCGGTGGGCGCTGCCGTTCACGTGCATGGTCACCGTGCTGTTAGCCACGCCGCTCGCCATCCATTTTTCCCGCCGCGGCCCGGGCGGCGGGGTTTTTCTGGCGGTGGTGCTCTCGGCGCTCATGCTGCTTTTCACCAGCATTTCGCTGGCACTGGGAGAGGCCGGCACGTTCCGCCCGGCGGTTGCGGCCTGGTTGCCTAACATTGGCTTCGCCCTGCTCGGTCTGTATCTGTTCCGCCGCCGGATCACCGGCAAGCCGATCTATCTGATTCTTCGCAAACTGCTTCCTGGAAATGACTAACCCTTTTCTCTCTCATGGCCCTTGCTGAGCCCTGGCACGTCCGCTCTCGCGGTCGCGAGTGCGCCGCCACCCAGCGCGCCTTCATCGACGGCGAGACCATCGTCACCGCGCTGTTTCCCGATCCGGAATCCAGCGGCTACCTGCGCCGAGACTACGGCGTGGAAGGCTGGCAAACCTATCGGGAAACCGGCGGCACCCCGTTTTCATTTTGGCGCACAACCTACACCGCAGCTCCTGACCACGAAGCCATCCGAGCCGCTGAAAAACTCAGCTCGGAGGAAATCCTCCAGCGCCTCGTCGAGGAAGACGAGGACCACACTGAGAACGCCCGCTTCATCCTCGCCGTCATGCTGGAGCGCCAGAAGCTCCTCCGCGAGACCGATAGCCAGCGCACGCCGACCGGCATCCTGCGCGTTTATGAGCACCGCAAAACGGGCGAGGTTTTCATCGTCAAGGACCCGGACATCCCGCTCAGCGAAATCGAAACGGTGCAGAACGAAGTCTACATCCTGCTGGAAAACAACGGTCGCCCGCCCGCTCGGGTCGAGTCAGGCGACGCGCCCGTTTCTCCGTCCGAAGCGCATTGAAATGGCTTTCTCCCGCGGACTGCGGGGAAATGCCCCCCTTTCTTACTGGCCAAGATGCCGGAGCAGTCCGACCTCCCTATTCCTAACGGTTCCGTTTGCGCTGATCCTCGTCCTTCTCTTTTTGCTGCTTCTCACGTGAGTCATCCTGAGCCCGTTGGCGCTGGTTTTCCTCCTGCTGCCGTTGCTGCGCGCGGTCCTGCTGGCGTTGATTGTCTTCCTGCTGACGCTGGCGGTCCTGATTCTGCTGCCTGCGTTGGGACTTTTCCTGCTGGCGTTGCTGGGCTTTATCTTGTTGGCGCTGCATTTCCTCTTGCTGCTCTTCCTGCTGCTGGCGTTGCGCACGCTCTTGATCACGTTGCCGGGCATGTTCCTGCTGCTGCCGCTGAACGCGCATTTCCTCGCGCTGCTGTCTAACGACCTCGTTCTGAGCTTCACGGACCTGCTCCGCCTCCCGTTGCTTCTCCTGCTGGCGCAGTTGGCGGGCTTGCTCGTCTTGTTTGCGCGGCATCTCGTCCTGCTGATCACGGCGCGGTGACTCCACCTGGCGCTGTTGTTTGCGGCCATCCTCCTGAACTTCGGCGACGTCCTCTCGCTGATTTTCTTGGTCCCTCGCAGAATCGATCGGCTCGTCTAACGGCTGCTGAGGCAATGGCTCTGGCGTCTCCATCACCCCTTCGTCGGCAGGGACAGCCGGCACCTCCTCCAGGCTGGCGTGCGGGCGTTTGTCAGGCTGGCGCACGACCGGCTTTTCAGCTTCCGGGAGATTGCGCTGCGGTAGTGCTCCGGGGGTTTCGGCAAGGTCGTCGGTCTCATCCTGCCGCTTCCGTTCACGCCGTTGCTCTAACTTTTCCTGCCCGCCCGCTTGGACTGCGGAGACCTTCGCTTGTTGCCGGCCTTCCTCACGGCTCCGGCGATAGCGGTCAGAAATCTCGGCACTGAGCTTGCCGTCGCGTTCCACGGTGACGGACTCGAGGCGGTCCTTGATACGTTTCGGCTTGAGCCCGTCGTTCCAAGCCACGTCGATGTTAGGCGCGGAAACCAGCAGATGGTTGCCCTTGATGCGCGGGCGCATCCCCGTGGCATCGCGGTTGGGACGGGGATGGCGATCGATTTCCAAGCGATAAAAAGGCAACGGCCTGCCGATGCGGTCGGACACTTTCTTGTATTTCGGCCCCCCGCAAATCACCTGCCGGTTCGCGATGTGGACGTAGGTAATGTTCGTGGTCTGTTGGAAATAATCGCCGTTCCCAGAGATCGGCAGGCAGTAGTTGTAAATCGGGCTGCCGAAATGACGAATTTCCACGAAACTGTAATTCCGCGCGCCGATACTGAACTGTACATCGACTGTGGAATCCCAACTGTGCCCGCGATAGGCCAGTGTCTCCGGCGGCAGCGGCGCCCAGCCGATGTGGCTGTCATTTTCACGCCATGACACCCAGCTCGGTGCCCACTCGGCACCTGGAACCCAGATCCAGCCGCGGTTGCGGATCAAGGTCCAGCGCCCGTAATGATAGGTGGCCCAGCCGAACGGCTCGTCCGAAACCCAGGTCCAGCCCCGGTCGCTGCACGCCCAGCGGCCCCGCGAGTAGGGTCGCCAGTTAGAATCGCGGACCGCTGCGGGCTGCCAGACGTAACCGTAGTCCGACGTCTCGAACCACGATCCATACGACGCCAGCGAATCATAAAACAAGCCGTAGTCCGCGACCGGTTCGGTTTGGTCGGTTTGCGCAACGTTCAGCGCCTCGCGCCCGGCCAATTCGCGGTCGCGGTCACTGAGTTGTTCGGTCTCTCGTTGCAGCTCATCCTCCTTTTTCGCCAGGGCGGATTGAAATTGCTCCAACTTGCCCTCGCGGTTTGCAAGGGCCGCTTCCCGCTGGCGGATCGCCTCGTCCTGCCGCGCCGCTTCTTCGCCCTGCTGGCGCTCCAGCGCTGCGCGATCCTCCTCGATCCTTACGCGTTCGCGCTCGATGGCGTCACGCTCTGCGGCTAGCTTTTGATCTTCAAGCTCCTGCTCGAGCGCGCGTTGCCGATCTGCGGCTTCATGGTTTTTTTGCTCAAGCTCGGCGAGTTTTCTCGTGGTTTCGGACGACTGCTTGTCGCATCCAGCAGCCGCTAACAACACCGCGGCGGCCATCGGGATCAATGCGTGGTTTTTCATAATTCGCGGTTTTCGACGCATGGGGCGCAACGGACATTCAGAAAGTTTTCCCTGTGATTTCAATGATTCCGCATCTCGAAAATCACGCGCGGCTGACCGTTCCGCCCACCGTCGAGTTCCATCCGGCTCACCCGCGTGCCCAAAAGTTCCTCGATCATCCGCTGCTCCATGGCGATGGCCCGCGGATAGCGCTCGAAGACTCGTTGCAGCGGATTGTGAAATTCCTCCATCCGCAGGGCGCTCTCAGGATCGAGCTGGCAGCGGATGGCACACCCGTCTTTTTCCCTGAGAGCGGCGAGCCTAACGACTTTTTCCACTAACGTCGGCGCGGTGGATACCAGCGGCTGCCAATTGTCCTGCTGCTTCTGGAAATGCTGGAAAAACAACTTGTCCGGCGTGTTCTCCCCCAGAAGCGACTTGAGTTCGTCCAGCAGCGAAAGTGTGAAACCGGTCCCCGCTTGTGGGAACAACGCATCGGCCTTGGCACTCAGGCTGTAGAAAATCTCC
>JANMSI010000173.1:0-10997 GCA_031389115.1 Akkermansiaceae bacterium | reverse complement strand
TGAGTGATCGAAAAGCATCTGTAATTGTCGGGAAATATATTGAAAAATTTGACCTAGAATCCGAATCAGCTGCCGCTGTCCTGTCCGAATTAGAGAGCCATCATGGCCTACTTGTAAAGCCGGCTGCCAACTACTGGTGTTTTGCACACAAATCTCTTCAGGACTATTTCTGTGCAGAATACGTGAGAAATTCTGGTCAAGAAATACAATACCTCAAAACTCATTGGGCCAATCCAGAAAAATGGGAGTCTCTGGCTTTCATTTCTTCTCTGTTGGAAGACTCCACTGAGTTCATGGACGTTCTTATAAATCTTTCTGATGTAGAAAACCTGAAGACATTCCCTGCGGTAGGAAAGCGCCTAAAAGGCGCGACACTGATGGTGAAGTGCCTGACCCAAGGCTCGTCATTGACGAAAAACTCCCGCGATCGAGTAGTCAGACACATCATTTCTGTTGTTGAAAATACGGCGAAGCTACTTGAAGGCACCGGCGTTTATCCATATGGATTTGTACTGGGGTCCAATGTTCAAGTTGGATATTATTATATAATGGGGCGGCGCCGAAAATCTACTAATTACGCCTTCACGCCTCTTGCTGCGCTTGTGGCAGAAATATCGAAAATAAAACACAGGAACATAAACTCAATATTAGAAGAATCGATCTCCAAAACGAATTCCCTGTGCTCCAAGTTGCTTTTATCTTCTTGCTGCTTCATGCGTGATCCACAAATTATGCTTCGCACTTACCTTCAGACCAGTGTCACTGATGATCATCGTCTTTTTAATGGCAAATTAGCTGAGGTTGCCGCGCTAATAGAATCAAAAGCTCCTTCGGATAATGATAATTTGATTTGATCGAACAGGAGTGAAGCCTCGCTGAATCCACTTTTCCCATTCCCACCAGCCCACTCCTCAATTGACATTCTTCCAAAAAGCTGTTCAAAAGAACTCCTGAACACCTCCCTTCCAAACTTCGTCGATTTCTTTGCCGGCAGCGGCCTTGTCACCCAAGGAGCCAAGCACGCCTGCATCCCCGTCTGGTCGAACGACATCTGCCCGAAGAAGGCCGCCATCTACACCGCCAACCACGGCCCCGGCCATTTCCACCTCGGCTCCATCGAGCACGTCACCGGCAGCTCCATTCCCCACGGCGACATCGTCTGGGCCAGCTTCCCCTGCCAGGACCTCTCCCTCGCCGCCTGATATTTCAAGATTTCCAATTCCTGTCCGGCCTCGAAGATTGAAGCAGATTTCAGAACAATTCGCATGAACCCATGAGCGAGCCATCCGTCATCAGCCTATTTACCGGAGCGGGAGGATTGGACCTTGGGTTGGAGGCTTCGGGTTTCGAGACACGGGTCGCCGTTGAGTTTGACGCCACCTGCGCCCAAACTCTGCGACACAACCGCCCGTGGAATGTCATCGAAGGAGACGTGCATGGAGTCACCAACAAGAAGCTTCTCAAGGTCGCAGGCTTGAGAGAAGGCGAGGCAGATCTCCTCGCAGGCGGCCCTCCCTGCCAGCCCTTTTCCAAATCCGGCTATTGGGCCAGTGGTGACTCGAAACGCCTTGAAGACCCCCGCGCCTCCACCTTGGACGCCTATATCCGCATTTTGGAAGCCTCCAAGCCCCGGGCATTCCTGCTCGAAAACGTCAGCGGCCTCGCCTATCGCGGCAAGTCGGAAGGCCTCGAATATCTCGAGCGTTCCATCGACGCCATCAACCGCCGGAACAAGCTCAACTACGGCTTGGAAATTCTCCGGGTGAATGCCGCCCACTTCGGCGTCCCGCAGATCCGCGAGCGGGTATTCATCGTCGGCTCCCGCGAAGGGAAAACCTTCGGCTCGCTGATGCCGACCCACGGCCATCCAACGGAGTTCGATCTCCTCGGCTCTTTCTTACAAAAACCGCTGACCGCCTGGGATGCCATTGGCGATCTGCAGGACGACGATTCGCCCGATCTCATTCTGAAGGGCAAGTGGGGCGACCTGCTGGCCTCCATTCCAGAAGGCTTCAACTACCTCTATCACACCGAGCGTGGCGACGGGCTTCCCCTGTTCGGCTGGCGTCGGCGTTTCTGGAATTTCCTGCTCAAGCTTTCCAAGGATCTGCCCTCGTGGACACTCACCGCCCAACCCGGCCCCGCGACCGGGCCGTTCCATTGGAAGAACCGCCACCTCTCCGCTCGCGAACTCGCCCGGCTCCAGACATTTCCCGACGACTATCGAATTCTCGGCAACCGTGCATCCGCCCAGAAGCAGGTCGGCAACGCCGTACCCTCCGCCCTCGCGGAAATGATCGGCTATCAACTGCGCGCCCGCTTCTTCGATGAAGCGCCTTTCGCCACGAGCCAACTCACCTTGTTGCCCGCCCGCAAAAAGAAGCGTCCCGCGATGGAACCCGTCCAACCCGTCCCGCGCAAATACCTCGGACTCCAAGGCGAACATGAAGCCCACCCCGGAACCGGCCTCGGCTATGGAGCGCAGAAACGATTGAGTGTTGCGTGATCTCATCGAAGCCATCGCGCACCACTCCCGACGATCCGATGCACGGCTACCGCAAATACACCGTCTCGCGCAAAGCGAAGGAACCGCTCGTCGGATTCATGATCGATGCTCTCACGAACGCTGGTTGCCGGATCATTCAACATTCAGACCCCGGCATCGCTCCATTCCAGGTTTCCTTCGAGACTCCGCTGGGCGAGCGCATGGGCATCATCGTCTACGCGTTTTTCGCAAACAGCAAGCTGACGAAGAACCGCCCTGACGACGAGCATCGCTTCCAAGTCAAATATGGAGCCAAGGACGGAGCACTTCATCCACTCTGGCAGGATCCCTACGGCATCTACACCACGCTGTTCCTCGGCATCAATCCCGAGTCCGGTTTCTTCGTCGGAGTCGATCCCGTCCTCCACAGCCCGACCAAGATGTTCATCTCCGTCGAGTTCAAGGAAGAGCAAGCACGCCAGATCCAGCAGAACGGTTGGAATTGTTGGGAGCGGGAGAAAACCAGCCGGGGTTTCGATTCACCCGTGGAAACTGTAGTCGGAGGCCGCCCCGAACGTTTCCTCGATTACATCCGCTTCGAACAAGCCGCACTCGGCCTCGATCAAGGCCACCGATTCCTCCTAGCAGAACAGATCGGCGACCATGGAAGCCGTGCGCTCGAACTGCATCGCAAATATGTCGATGGACGCCCCACGAGCGCTGCGGCTGCGGAGGTGCATCAATTGGCAAAGGAATTCCAACTGGATACCAATGAGATTCTATCGCTCATCGATGCCGCACCCATGCTCAAGATGGCAGTCAGAGGCTGGGTTGCCGAAACGCATCTCGAAACCCAGCTTCGCACCATTCGGCAAATCTCGGAACTCACGCGCCTTGAACTACCCGGCCAGCCAGATTTCGATCTAATCCTACAGGGCGGTCAACATCTCCGGATCGAATGCAAGAACGTCCTCCGCCGCCCGATGGCCGACGGCACTATCCGCGTGGATTTCCAAAAGACCCGAGCGTCGAAGAGCAATCCGTGTTCCCGCTACTACCGACGCGACGAATTCCAGATCCTGGCAGCCTGCCTCCATCCCTCAACCGAGAAATGGGAATTTCAATATCAGCTCACCCGCAATCTGGCAGCCCATCAGAAATGCCCGCTGCATCTCGATAACAAGGTGCGTGTCGGCCCGGACTGGTATCCGAGTTTCGAAGAACTGCTCCAAGTGCTATGAAATGCGAACATCAATTACTGGTGATCAGCATGCATCTCGCCGGGGTCATTACCGGCTAATCAAAGGGGCCAGTCCGACTAACAAGTATTGACCAAGGAAATCCCCTTCGATGAGGGCTGCACCTTGGTTCTCGAGTACTCGTGACGCCAACCGGATCGCGCCTTAAAGGGACTGCTTCCAAAAGTAACCTTGGCAAGTCAGCCCGCCGACCTACGCTCGCGACCCATGAATGTGACTGCCAAAAGCCGTAAAAGTTAGCAGGCAGTCAAATCTTCAATCCTCAATCCTCAATCTCAATCTTCCACAACCCATGTCTGACGAAAACCATCGCTATATGTATGAAGAGTCCCGCAGTCTGGAATCTGTTCCGGTGGAGCCCCAACCGGTTCTTTCAACGGAAACAGAGCTCAGCGGTGGAGAAACTCTCCCTGATCAGCCCCTCTCCGGGCCGGACGGGGATACCAGCGAACTCCCGCCGACCCCTGAAATTGCAGCCCGCTCTCCCAAGGGCATGGTCATCGGCCTGGGCGTAGCCGCGGCGGTTCTGGCTGCGTTCTTGGGTTACGAGCTGCTTCAAGCCAAGGAAAGCGAGCGGCTTCTCGATGAAGCCTACGGCAAGGTTGCAAAGGTGGAAACGAGCAGAAAGAATCTGGAGTCCGATTTCAAAAAGACCCTGGCAAAAAAGGACATGGAAATTGAGGAGGCGCGCGCCGATTCCCAGCGATTGGCCGAAAACCTGGCGAAGGAAGAGGAAAAGAACAGGATCCTTCAGGCTCAGGCCGACAAGGCTGCCGCTGCGGTTCAGGCGAAGGCGAGCCTTGCTGGCGATGTGAATTCCTTGAAAAGCACCTATCGCGAACTCGCGAAGGGCGTGGCCAAGGTTGAAGATGAAGTGCGGCGTTTGAGCGATAAAGCAGCCAGCCGCAAAACGTCCTCCACCGTCATCAAGTCAACGCAGAAACCACTTTCTGCGGTAGAGCGCAGCGTCGCCCGAATTGCAAGCGCACGACAGAGGGACACGACAGAGGGACACGACAGAGGGACACGACAGAGGGACACGACAGAGGGACACGACAGAGGGACACGACAGAGGGACCACGACAGAGGGACACGACAGAGGGACACGACAGAGGGACAGGCCTTTAGTCAAAAAGTCCTCTTGCCATTTCTCCCTCGCCCCGGTAGATCTTCCCAATGAGAAAGGCGCGCTGGCTGGCCGAGTGGCGGAAATCGGCCGGGAAACCTGTGTTTTACCACGTCATTTCGCGTGTCGTGGACCGGCGGTTCGCGTTCGGGCCGGAGGAGAAGGAGAAGTTCCGCGCGCTGATGCGCTTGCAGGAGAAGTTCACGGGCTGCCGCGTGGTTTCCTACTGCCTGATGTGCAACCACTTTCATATACTGCTGGAAGTCCCGCCGATTGCGGAGAGCGGGCTGTCGGACGAGGTGCTGTTGAAGCGGTTGACGGCGATTTACAGCGAGGCGTTCGTCGCCGGAGTCGCGAGGGAATTGGCCGACGCCAGGACGGTGGATTACGTGGAGGAGTCGGGTCTGCAGGAAGGGCTTGCGGCCATTCACAAGCGTTTCACCTATCGCATGCAGGATTTGGGCGAGTTCATGAAGGGTCTGCTGCAGCGTTTTACCCAGTGGTTCAACCGGGCGCATTCCAGGACGGGGCGGCTGTGGGAGGACCGGTTCAAGAGCGTGATCGTCGAGGATGGCGTGGCGGCGAAGACGATTTCCGCCTACATCGACCTGAATCCGGTGCGCGCCGGGATGGTGAAGGATCCGGCGGATTACCGCTGGAGCAGCTACGGCGAGGCGATCGGTGGAGGGGCTAAGGGAAATGGAAAAACCGCGCGGGCGGGCCTGGTGCGGGCGCTTCGGGCACATCAGGGTATCGGGGCGGATGCGGATTTATGGGCGAGCGGAGTTTCAAAGGAATACCGGAAACTGCTGATAGCTGGAGCTGTTGGGAAATCGGCGGAAAGTGTGGGTCGGGACGGGAAGACGATCATGAAAACGTTGCGCAAGGGAATTTCGAAAGAGGAGTCAGAGCGCGTACACGACAAGGATGGTGATGTCCCGCTCGGCAAGTTGCTACGTTGCCGGGTCCGTTATTTCACGGATGGGGCGGTGATCGGGAGCCGGAGTTTCGTGGACGAGGCGTTTGTGAAATCCCGGGAGCGGTTCGGAGCGAAGCGCAAGACAGGCGCTAGGAAACTGAAAGGCGGTGCCCATCCTGCTAGTGAGATCTTGTGGAGTTTAAGGGACCTGAAAAAAAGCATCGCCTGATTCAGTCCCGCCAGATTCGAACCTGATTCCGTGTGGGAAAAGTTGTGAATGATACCAGTCCTTAGTTTTCACAACAGAGGCACGATGAAGGGAATAGCTCCTTCGCCAGGATTTAACATTGGAATTGGAATTTATAGATGGCTCAGGCGCGCTGGACCCAGCCTGAAATCTATTTCCACGCTGCGATCTGGACGAGTGACTTCGCAACCTCACTTCAGCACTGGCAGCTCGCGGATTTTGAGGTTGCGGAAGGCCACCTCGTCGCCGTGGCTTTGGAGGCAGATGTGGCCGGCGGCGGCTTTTCCGAAATCCTTCCACCCGGCGAATTTCGTTTTGGACACCTTCTCGATCCAATCTGCCGAGCCAATCTCGTAAGTGACATAAAGAGTGCCATTCAAGTGGTGCTGGCAGCGGTAAGTGCCCGCCGCGGTCTTCTGGCATTTAATGACGAGCGTGTTCCATTCGCCGGCCGGCTTGGTCGAATCGACTGCTGCCGGGTAGAGCGCATACATCCAGCCCGCCTTGTTGGGATCCTTGCCGTCCTGGTTGTCGAGGATCTGGCACTCTGGGCCAGTTTCATAGGGCGCGCCGGCCGTCTCAAGCACCTTGAACATCACCCCGCTGTTACCGCCCTTGCCGATCTTCCAATCAAGACTTAGCTCAAAGCTGTCATATTTTTCCCGGGTGATCACATCGCCGCCGCCCGTGCGGACCAAAGCGCCATCGCGGACGATCCAACCTTCTGGGAGGACTTTGGAGTTGTAACCGCGGAAGTGGGTGGAGGCGTCCTTACCGTCGAACAGCAGCTTCCAGCCGCCCGTCTTGTCCTGCGCGGTCAGTTCGTTTTCAGCGGAGCAAAGGATGGCCGACGAGGCGACCAGGGCGGCGATGGCATGGTTTAGTTTCATAGTGCTCCCCGCTACGAACCGACTGGACGCGATCCTGCATCGCATGGCAATTCTTGCCCGAATGCATGAGTGGCTGGAAGCGGGCTTGGTTCGGATCGGCACCACGGACTAGAAGTGATTGCTAGCCCGGTTCCGCAGGGCGCAGGTTTCCGCATTGGATCAACATAGGCCTTTCGAATGGCACGGGGCCAAATGGCACGATGCCGTGCTTTGCAACCAAAGCCGATAGCTGGCAAGTTCGATTCTGGCTAGGTGACTGCCGCGTCTCGCCTCAATGAATCAAGCTCAGGCAGCACCACAGCCCACTTGCCAAAAACTTTCCGCCGGTGCTATAGAACCGCCGCGAAAGATTCGGGAACATCCTCCCCGCCTGCCGCGAACGAACCACCACCGATCATGAACTTTAGCGAAATTGCATTCACCTGTTACCCAGCCATCGATCTAGCCGCATCTCGCGCCTTTTACGAAGGCATCCTCGGTCTCAAGCCCAGTATGGAAACCCCGCCTGGCGACGAAAACGGCGGCTGGGTGGAGTATGAACTTGGCGCGTACACCTTCAGCATCGGCCAGGCACCCGGCTGGCTGCCAAGTCCCGACGGCCCCAGTTGCGGCTTGGAAACGGATGACTTCGACGCCACCGTCACCTCATTGAAACAAGCAGGTGTTAGTTTCAAGATGGAGCCCTTCGAGACGCCGGTGTGTCATATGGCGATGGTGCTCGATCCCGCCGGCAACGTCCTGATCATCCACAGACGCAAACCCGGCCATCACTAGCCGGTCATCGGTTGGCGGAAGGCCCCGGCGATCGCGAGGCTTGGCGGTGGTTGCAATTTGCACAGGCTGGCCACTTATTGCCGCCTCCTTGCACGTGCCCGGGCCGGCAGAATGTAAGCAAATCCCGTAGCTTCGGCGAAAAGTGGGCTGGCATGGTTCCTGCGAAAAGCTGGCCGCCGCAGATGTCCCGTTTGGTAAATCTGTTGGCGAGCAATTATTAACCCCACTCAATCCATGAAAACGATCACTGCAATTGGAGTCGCCACCTTGGGAGCATTCCTTCCCCTCGCGGCCCAGACCACCACCACCACCGAGACGACCGAAGTGCGGCCTGTCCCTGGGTCTCCTGCCACCACAACTGAAACCACTACCACAACCACCTTCAATCCTGAAGCGCGGACCAAGGTTGTGACCTACTTTGATACCTATAAAACGAACCCGCATGGACTCCCACCGGCCTGGGTTACGAAAGTAAAAGGGCGCAAGGTTCCTGCCACCTGGCGCACCTCGAGAATCTCCCCCGGCGTTGTAGTCACCGAAGAACAACGTTCCTATTTGATCGATGCGCCGGCTGACCTGGTGCAGGTCCTCCCTCCCTCAAGCCAAGGCGTCCGCTATTATGTGGCCGGAAGTAACGTGGTGGCAGTGGACTCCAGTTACAAAGTCGTGGATTCCATTCAAATCCCCACCATCAAATATGAGGACCAAGGAGACGAGATCGAAATTGAAACTCAACAGGGTGGCCGCAAGGTCGAAATCGAAGTGGATAAAGATGACGGCGAGGTTGAGATCGAGAAAGAAGATGATTGATCTATCATTACGCTAACGATTCAGAATCTATCATTAGCTACCGGCAGATCGCCGGTAGCTTTTTCGATTCCAGGATATCGCTCGATGTAGTTAGGAATTCACGCGGAAAGGCGGTCGAGCTTGGAAACCAATTTGTAAGGGGATGGGATGGACCCTTTCAACGAGTCCGGGTGTGGGGCAGGATATCCGAGCGGTATGGCCCCGAGTGCTGCGGAGATTCATCTGATTTCCGCTGCCGCCGGAATTTCATGGAACCTTCATCAGGGTTTCATCCGCAGGATCGATTCATCCCGCATGGCCACATTCAACAAGCTGTTAGCGATTTCCGCGTGCGTCTCCCACCTTGCGATTGCAGAGCCCGGGCTGGACCAGGCGGAAGTGAAAATTTCTTACGGGGAATTGAAAACCCTGATCACCAATTCCACTCGTCCCACTCCGACGACGGAACCTCTGGCAGCGCTGCTGTCGGCGCGGTTCCGGCTGGTGATGGCGGAGGGTCGGCCTGTCGTGGACGCGACGTTCCGCACCGCGACGTTCGCCGACGGTCTGGCAATGATTCCGCTAGTTGGCGGCGGCGTCACGATGGAGAGTCAGAAACCTGCGGATGCGAGGGTTTTGATCCAAGGTAAAATGCTTTGCCAAGCGCAGGAAAAAGCTGGAACGCAAGTCCTTGAAATCCGCCTGCTGCCCTCTCTGGGATCGGAGGGCGCCAGCTTGGATGTGCCACCTTGCCCGGCGGCGATTTTCGAAACCGGCGAACTCGTTGGTGAGCATTCCGTCGCCCTGATAATCGGTGGAAAGGAGCAACTGCTAGGTTCCAACCGCACAGTGGCATTGCCTCTAACTGGCGCCAGCGTTGAAATCAAAATGCTGGGTGGCGACGAAACCCGCGAAGCGCTCCGGCCACCGGAGCCATCGGCATGGAGCTGGCAGCATCAGACGCTGGTCATTCCAGGCGATGGCGAAATTGACTACCGTGTGTTAGGCCGCGCGTCCGCCGCCGGTGGCTCGGGAGTTTTCGCCGGGCTAACACTTCCGGCGGACGCCCGAGAAGTGAAAGTTACGGGCGATGATCTCGCCGGGCAAAAAGTGTCGCGCAGCGCGGATCGTTCACTGGAGTTGCAGCTCCAGTGGAAGACCCGCGGGCTGCTGGAGCGCGAGATTACGATTTCCTATCAGCTGCCGCGCCGACCGTTGGACCGAGTTTGGAAACTCCAGTCTCCAGCGGCGGCGGAGCAGGACGCGACCCGCACGCGGTTCATCATCGTGGGGTCTCCGGAGCTGGCCTACACCGCCGAGGGGTTGACCGGACCCTTTCCTTTCAGGGGATTGTCCGCCGGTCTTGCGGAGGGTGAGGCGTGCTATCAGGTCGATGCCGCGGCCACCGTGGATCTAACGGTGGTTCCGCTTCCCGTCGTCGCGACCGCTGAGGCTACCATCAGCGAAGCGGCGTGGTCGGTAAAGCTGGAACCGGACGGAGCGATGATGGTGGAAGGGGCGATGAGTCTCGAACACCGCGGGATGCTCGGGGTGATTCTCGTTGTGCCGACGGGTCTGACCTTGCTCGCATGCGATGTCGGCGGGCAATCCGCGACTCCGGTGAAGCGGGGCGAAGGGACGTTAGAAATCAGTCTGCCTGCGGCGCAGAAGACGCGAGTGTCATGCTCTTTCACGGGGCGCATCGCCGCGCTCGACCCGGTGGAGGGCACCTTGGAACTGTCGCTGCCGAAAACTCCGCTTTTTATCCGGACGCTGACCTGGAAGATCGAGCTGCCCCGCAGCTATCAGGCGGAAACCCATGGAAATCTAACCCGCGCGATCGATCCCGGCGATCCGCCATCCTGCATGACGTTGCGGAAAAACCTCTGCCGTGACGAACGGCCGCAGACCACTATATTCTATCAGCGGTCAGATCTTAAGAACTAAAAAGCCAACTTAGCTACTCATGAAAATTACCCATCTAATTGCCTCAATTGGCATTGTCGGCTGCACGGCCGTGGCTTGGTTCATCCTAGCCATCGCCATGACCCACCGGACCCAGCAGTCGTCGCAAACCATGTCACAGGAAGTGGCGGGTGTTTGGAATCCCGCGTTGGAACAGAAGCACCCCGAGGCATGGTTCGAGACTCCCAACTCACCCGGCGGTCGCGCGGCCTTGCTTCCCGCTTCGTCCAAGGTGCTGGTCGATTTAAAGTTTGTCCCGAAGCAGCGCGGGCTTTTCCGGCACCGCACTTACGATGTGGCATTCAAGGCCGAGTATGTTTTTGTGAACCCGACGCGTATTCCGCAAACTATCTATATCTCTTTTCCACTGCCCGCCGGCGCGGAAAAGTTGGAGGAGTTCAAGTTTGTGTTAGGCGATGGGCAGGAGCCCGGGACCAATCGGCCCGGGGTGTCCGGAGCGGCCACCCGAGCGGTGGTGCTGCCAGCCTCGGGCCAAATTACTTTGCACGCGGGCTATCAAACGAGAGGGACGGGACGCTGGGT
>JANMSI010000091.1:0-10384 GCA_031389115.1 Akkermansiaceae bacterium | reverse complement strand
CCATTGCCACCGACGCCAAGGCGAACGACGCCGACGTGCGCAAGGCGCTCGAGGCCGCCGAAGGCATCCTACGCCTCGCCCCGACCTGGGTGCCGCGCTCGTTCCTCATGCCCGGCAAGCGCATCAAGCTCAGGCCGCAGGACTACTACGCCCTCGGCGCCGAGCGCGGCGGCATCGACGAGCGCTGGTTCGGCTCGACGACAGAAACCGCCAACGAAGGACGTGCCGTTGACGAGGGGCTTTCCTATGTCATCGCCGGCACGGAAAGATTCACCTTGCGCGATGCGATCGCCGAGTCGGGCGCGGAAATCATCGGCAAAACGTTGTGGAACAAGTATGGCAAGTGGCCGGTTTACTCGAAGTTTTTCGATAACATGGGACCGATCCCGCACCACATGCATCAGAGCGCCGCGCAAGCCGCGTTGGTCGGGCAGGAAGGCAAGCCGGAGAGTTATTATTTCCCGCCGCAGCATAACAATGTGGGAAATAATTTCCCCTACACCTTCATGGGCTTCGAACCCGGCACCACCCGCGACCAGGTCCGCAAGTGCATCGCCAACTGGAACAAGGGCGATAACGGAATTCTCCATCTATCGAAAGCCTATCGCCTCAAAGTGGGAACCGGGTGGTTGATCGATCCCTGCATCCTCCACGCGCCGGGTTCGCTGTGTACCTATGAACCGCAATGGGGTTCCGACGTCTTTGGCATGTATCAGAATCTTGTCGAAGGCCGCGAAGTCCCGTGGTCGCTGCTCGTCAAGGACATGCCCAAGGACAAGCATCAGGACATCGATTTCATCATCGATCAGCTCGATTGGGAGAAGAACGTCGATCCGAATTTCAAAGACAATCATTATCTCGAACCCATCACCGCTTCACAGGGCGAAGGCTTCCACGACAAGTGGATCGTCTATGGAAAAGTCGATGGCTTTCAGTTTTTCACGGCTAAGGAAATCACCGTCGAACCGGGAGAAACTGTCACCGTGAAAGACAATGGAGCATACTCGCTTATCGTCGTGCAGGGTGAAGGCTATGCAAACAAGATGCGCCTCAATTGCCCGAAACTGCTGCGCTTCAATGAACTCTCTAACGACGAGTTCTTCTGCACCGAACCCGCCGCGCAGCAAGGGGTCACCTTCAAGAATACCTCACTAACAGAGCCGCTTGTGGCGCTCCGGTATTTCGGCCCCGAGGTGAATCCTGATGCACCCACGATGGGGGCCTATAAAAACCAATAACTTCTAACTCATAACTTCTAACTTATTCCCACCATGAAACTTCACAACGCCATGTGGCCCGGCCTCGTCGGCAAGGAACCCGGCACCGATCACCCGCCGATTTCCCTCGAACACATGCTCGAACTCACCGCAGCCGCTGAGGTGAACGGGCGCAAGTTCGACGGCATCGACTACTTCCTGTTCCATCCCCACACCGACCCCGACGCGTCGGATGACGAGCTGCGACGCATTGCCGATCTGATCGCCAGTCATAATCTTAAGGTGGGTTCGCTCGTCGCTCCGATCTGGCCGGGCACCGTAGGTGACGCCGCGATGGGCGATGCCGAAGCACGGCGCAAGTTTGTGCTTGCCGTCGAAAAAGCCTGCCGCATCGCCAAAATCTTCAATGCCCACGGGGTGCGCGAATACGGCGTCATCCGCATCGATTCCGCCAGCGCCGTGACCGACTGGGCGGCCGATCCCGTCGGCAATACCAAAAAGATCGCGGAAACCTTCCGCGAGGCGGGTAAAATCGCCGAGCAGCATGGCGAACGCCTCGCCGCCGAAGGCGAAATTTGCTGGGGCGGCATGCACTCGTGGCAGGCCATGCTGGACACGCTCGAGGCCACCGCCATGCCGGGAACCGTTGGCTTCCAGGCGGACCTGGCCCACACCTATCTCTATCTGCTAGGATACAACGCGCCCGAGGCGGCGTTGCTCAAGGAAGGCTATTCCGACGACGAGTTCTGGGCCGCATACAAGACCATGACCGATGCCCTTCGCCCCTGGACCATCGATTTCCACGTCGCCCAAAATGACGGCACCGTTCACGGCACCGGCTCGCACGACAAGACCGGTCGCCATTGCCTCGCAGACGATCCTAACGGCAAACTCGACATCGCCCGCGCGTCCACCTACTGGCTCAAGGACGCCGCCGACCGCGGGATGAAACACATCTGCTGGGACGGTTGCATGTTTTCCAATGAAGTCCTCGAAAAGCCGGAAACCTGGCAGCACATTCTCCAGGCAATGATTCAAGTGGACGAAGCGCTCTAACCCCGCCAGGCCACGCTCATCTCCGCCGCGAGTTCGCTCAGCCGCCGATCGTTCGTCCACAGCACGCAATTCCCGATTACGACCGATGCCAGGATTTTCGCGTCATTCCAACCCACCCCACGACCCCAAAAGCGGCGGCCTTCCACCATTTGGCGGGTTTCAGCGTCCGTTGCCAACTGCGGTCGGCCCAAGCGGGTCAAATCCCACAAGGTCAGGTCGCGGTTGCGCAATGTCCCCATCAACAGCTCGCCGATCACCAACGGATGGGTCCAGATTTCGCCGTCGGCGACCATGTCCATCAACAGTTGATTCGGGTTTCTCCAATGATGAATCCACACCGAGGTATCGACGACGACCGGCTTCACGACGGGTCCCCTTCGGATTTTTTCGCGCCGTATGGCGTCGGATCTTCCGCCACCATGGAAGAGTAACGGACCGGCTCATACCTTCGCCGTTCCGGCACTTCCAAGTCCGGCATCGTTCCGCCCAAGGCAACCAGGGCCCTCGCGGCTTCCTTGGAAGGAGAATCATCGTCCCGCATCCGAAACCGGGCGGGAACTTCCAAATCCGGCATCGTCCCACCGAGCGCGACCAGCCGCTTGGCCGCCATGCGCTTAATGTAGTGGTCGAGCGCCAGGTTAATCAGCTTGGATTTGTCCGCAATCCCGCTGTAAACACTCGCATCCGCAATTAAATCGTCATCCAACGTTACCGTAGTTCTCATGCATCAACTGATGCACTTTCTGAAGCGCCATTTCAAGCATTTTCTCTCCCATCATGAAAAAACCAATTCGCATCGGCCTCATCGGCTACGGCTTTATGGGCCGCACCCATTCGAACGCCTATTCCCAGCTCGCCCATTTCTTCGACACCGACCACATCCCTATCCGCCTGGCCGTATGCGGTCGCGACGAGGAAAAGGTCAAAGCCTTCGCCGAAAAATGGGGCTACGCCTCCTACGAAACCGATTGGCGGGAAATGGTGAAACGTGAGGACATCGACGCAATCGACATTTGCACGCCGAACAACTCCCACGCCGAGATCGCCCTCGCGTGCATCGCCAACGGCAAAATGATCCTCTGCGAAAAGCCACTCGCCCTCAACGGCGAACAGGGCGAAACGATGGTCGCCGCAGTAGAGAAGTCCGGTTTGCCCAATCTCGTTTGGTATAACTATCGGTTCCTCCCCGCCGTCACCCACGCCAAGAACATTGTCGATGCCGGCGAACTGGGCCGCATCTTCCACTACCGCGCAAATTTCCTCCAGGACTGGACGATCTCCGAGGAGCTTCCGCAAGGCGGCGCCGGATTGTGGCGGCTCGATGCCGCCGCCGCCGGCTCCGGCGTGACCGGGGATTTGTTAGCCCACTGCATCGACACCGCCCGCTGGATCAACGGCGAGATCGTTTCCGTTAGCGCGATGACCGAGACCTTCATCAAGGAGCGCGTCCACACCGCCACCGGCGAGAAGCAGGCTGTCACCATCGACGACGCGTGCGCCTTCCTCGCGCGGTTTGAAAACGGCTCGCTCGCCATCTTCGAGTCCACCCGTTACGCCCGCGGCCACAAGGCGCTTTATACGTTTGAAATCAACGGCGAGAAAAAATCACTGGCCTGGGACCTGCACGACCTCAACAAACTATCTTATTTCGACCATGGCGTCCCCGGTGATCGTCGCGGCTGGAGCAGCATCCATTGCACCGACGGCGACCATCCGTACGCCGGAAACTGGTGGGTTCCGGGGCTTTGCCTCGGCTATGAACACTCCTTCACGCACGCGCTGGGAGAGTTTTTCAAATCACTCGACGACCCGTCCGCGCCCAAGGCCTACCCTGACTTCCGCCACGCGCTCGGCACCCAATACGTTTGCGATGCGGTGTTAGAATCCGCAGGCAGCAAGCAGTGGGTGGACGTGAAGAAGGCGTGACCTTGCAGCCACCGCCGGATGGTAAATTCCTCCGCAGGGCCGATCCTTTTTGGGATTGACCGGGAGGGCGCATAACTATTGGACGCAGGCGCACGCGGGCTTTACCAGTCCTGCGAATCTCCCCGCATGAAGATCCTCATTCTCTCCCGCAACGCGCAGCTTTACAGCACCGACGCCTTGGTCACCGCCGCCACTACCCGCGGCCACGAGGTGCGGGTAGTGGACTACCTGCGCTGCTACATGAACATTACTTCCCGCAGGCCGCGAATCTACGTGGATGGCGAGGAACTGGTGGCTGACGCCGTCATCCCGCGGATCGCGGCGCGGCATACTTTTTACGGAAATGCGGTCGTCCGGCAGTTCGAGATGATGAATGTTTTCTCGCTGAACGATTCGGTCGCCATCGCCCGCTCGCGGGACAAGCTCAGGTCGCTCCAGATGCTGGCGAAACGCGGGATCGGTCTGCCGGTCACCGGGTTCGCCCACCACACGGAAGCGACCGGAGAGCTGATCAAAATGTGTGGTGGCGCGCCGCTGGTGATCAAGCTGCTGGAAGGCACCCAGGGCGTCGGCGTGGTGCTGGCGGAAACGACGAACGCTGCGGAATCGGTGATCGACGCGTTCCGTGGACTGAACGCGAACATTCTCGTGCAGGAATTCATTAAAGAGGCCGAGGGTGCGGACATCCGCTGCATCGTGGTCGGCGGCAAGGTGGTGGCGTCGATGAAACGCCAGGGCGCGCCGGGCGAATTCCGCTCGAACCTGCATCGCGGCGGGTCTTCGGCAAAAGTCAAAATTTCCACCGACGAACGCGCGGTCGCGATCAGCGCGGCCAAGGCGATGGGCCTAAACGTGGCGGGAGTGGATTTGCTGCGTTCGAATCATGGGCCGGTAGTGATGGAGGTCAATTCCTCCCCGGGTCTTGAGGGCATCGAGCAATCGTCGAAGAAAGATGTCGCCGGGATGATCATCGAGTTCATCGAGCGCACTGCGGTGAAGCCGTCGAAATCGACGGACAAGTAATCAGGATAGTCCATGCTCCTGACCGACCCTCACGGCGACGGACTTCGGCAACTCATGGTCTTTCACGTGCCGGTCCCAATCCGCCACGGAGGCCAGCACTTGATCGATGGCGTCATCCGCCCGGCGGCCTCCTTGATCATTTCCCAGCCGCAGCGGGTCGCATCCATTAGAAAGGCGAAAGCTCACGGCGGCCGGGACGCCAGCCAGATCCACACGCCCACGGCGGCAAGCGCGACGAAGTTCGCTATCAGGGCGAACAACTTCCAGAATTGGCCCGCTTGCCGGTCCATCCCGGACGTTCCCACACGCGACTCACCGGTCATCCCCTGCCAGAGCTGATAGGGCAACCAGATCAATCGTAGGAGACACCCTAACGGCTCCTCAGTCATCCTTGCGCCTTCATCCGGCCAAGCACTTCCGCGTAAGCCTCCATGACCCCGCCGAGGTCGCGGCGGAAGCGGTCCTTGTCCATTTTTTCACCGGTCTTGAGATCCCACAGGCGGCAGCCGTCGGGGCTGATCTCGTCCGCTAGAACGATGACTGACGGATCGGAAACGAGGCGGCCGAACTCGATCTTGAAATCTACCAGCTTGAGTCCGCATTTCGCGAAGAAGCCGGTGAGGATCGAGTTGATCGTGAGCGCGGATTTCCGCAGGTGGACGAGATCCTCCGGCGTCGCAAGGCCCATTTCGCGGATGTAGTCGTCGTTGATCAGCGGGTCGCCGAGTTCGTCGGACTTGTAGGAAAACTCGATGATCGGCTGTGAGAATACTTTGCCTTCCTCGGTGCCGGTGCGCTTGCAATAGCTGCCCGCTGATAGATTCCGCACGATCACCTCGACCATCAGGATGGTGACTTTTTTCACCTCGACGTTGGTGTCGTCGAGCTTGCGGACGAAGTGGGTCGGAACGCCGGCTTTTTCGAGGAATCCGTAGATGAGGGTGCTGATCTCGTTGTTGAGATGGCCCTTGTTCTCGAAGCTGGCCTTCTTTTCGCCATTGAAGGCCGTCGCGTCGTTTTTGAATTCCATACGCACCGTGTCTGGATTCCCGGTGGCCCACAGGCGCTTGGCTTTTCCTTCGTAAAGCGGAGTCATCGGCAAGTGGTAAAACCCGGTCCCGCCGCGGTCAAGGGCGCTGAAACCTCGTAGTCAAAATGAGCCTGACCGGATTTATTTCGAATAAGTGAAATTTCAGGCCTTGCAAATGATGCAGTCGGTGGAAGTCTCACAGAAGTGAACCACGAAGCGAGTCCCATGCCCAAAGACCTGCCCCGCGCCAAGGCCAGGGTGACCCGGGCGCGCTCGCTTCCTTCCAGCCGCCCCTTTGCGGTGGCGGCGATTTTTTCCGCGATGAATTATGTCGGACTGATCGCGACCGCAACAGCGTTTGCGATGTTTTTCATGGAGCCGAGCCAGCTCGCGACCAAGTTGCTGGTGGGCGGCATCGCGTTCAGCGTCCTGACCTGGTGGATTGCATTTTTCAAACGCCGTTCGGCCCACTGCCCGCTGTGCAAGGGGACTCCGATGATCAACTCGGGCGCGCTCGCCCACTCGAAGGCCACCCGCCTTCATCCGCTCAATCACGGGGTGAGCGCCACGCTTTCGATCATCGCCACGCAGTCGTTCCGCTGCATGTATTGCGGTTCGGACTTCGACCTGTTGAAGACGCCCTCTTACCGGCGCGGCGCTTGCAGTCGATGATTCAGGGCACCTAAAGCCGGGCGTGGCGCTCGGCCATCGTCCACGCCAATTCGGGGACCAAGCTGTGCCAGTTTTCGTCCTTGGCGTGGATCATCCGGCAGACATCCCGGCCAGTGAATGAGAGGATCAGGTCATCCTCGCAGGGGATCCCTTGAATGCGTCCGTTGACGAGGAAATGCCGGTAGAGATGGACGCTGTCCTCCGGCGCGTGAAAAGACTCGGCAGTGACCAGCTCGCCATTGCGCCGGTTTTTCCAAGGGAAAACGTGGAGCGTGACCCCCTGCTTGAACAAGCGACCGAACGATTCTAACAAACCTCCCGCGAGGTTCTCCGACCACTTGGGTTTAAATAACTCGTTGAGCAACCCAATGCTGAGGATGATGCCCACCGGCTTGTTCGTGTAGCGGTGGAGAAACGCTGCCAGGCGATGGAATTCCGCCAGCCGCGAGAGCAGCACCGTCTTCCCAAGCGACTGCAGCGCGTCCGCCCGATCGAGGAAATCCACGGGATCGACCGTCCGGCCGCGCAGCAGATTGTGCATGGAAATCTCGCACAGCTCGATGGCCGAGACCCGGTCCTCCTCGCTAAGCGACCGGACAAACCCCTCGCGGGCCTGCTCCAGCATCTTGAGGTGGACCTTCATCACCGGATCGAAACTCCCACGCAGCAACAGCACCGGGTGCCGGTAAAGCGCCTCGGCCGGCTGAACCACTTCGCCGTTAGGCAGAAACATCGTGGCGTCCGTTAGACCGCTTTCAACCAGCTGCAGGGCACAGAGACGGTTGTCGAAAAAGCTGTAACCGTGGCCGGTGAATTTCAAGAGATCCACTTCCACCCGCCCGGTGATGAGATTGTCCACCAGCGAATCCACGAACTTCTGCAAATGCCCGCGATGGCGGAATGCGGAGTGAATCAGATTCACGCCAATAGTGCCGAGCGCCTCCATCTGATCGATCGTCCGGGTATCGAGCAACCGGACGTGCAGGATGATGTCGGACGGTTCATCGCCCGGTTTCATTTGGAACCGGATGCCGAGCCAACCGTGACATTCCCCCACGTCCTTCCAACCGCGGGCACGCACGGTGTTGCAGAAGGAAAAGAACGTCGTGTCCTTGCCCCTCTTCGGCCCGAGCCGCTCTAGCAGGATCGAGTATTCGTGATCGAGCATCGAACCCAAACGGGTCGCGGAGACGTAGCGGTCCGCCTGACCGTAGATCGCATCGCTCATCGTCATGTCGTAGGCGGAAATCGTTTTCGCCACGAGACCCGCAGTGCCGGAGGCGCGGAAAAAGCAATTGGCCGTTTCCTGACCCGCGCCGATTTCGGCAAAGGTGCCGTAAACTAACGGGTCCAAATTCAACTCCTGAGCCTTGTCGTAAGTCGTCTGAATCATGGCGTGTCTCCTTCCACCCAGCCATCGGCAACGATGCCCTCGATCATCACCTGGCTGTCGGCTGTCGCCCCTGCCGGAAATTTCAGTGACAGCATCATGGCGACCTCGCTGGCGTTCGTCTCGGGCTGGAGCCGCTGCTCTAACATGGAACCTCGCTCCAAATAACCGTAGAGCGAGTGCTCGCGGTCGGTTGATGTTAGGCGATAGGAGCGCCATTTCGTATCATCGGAGAATCCAAAGTTATAATAATCAACTGTCGATACGGAGACTCGGAACACCTGCGGGATCACCGGCTTGGAGGACCGGAATTCTTCCCATGAAACCGCCGACCAACCGACCCAGCTTTCCCAGTCGATCTTCATGCCTTCTGGCGTTTTCATGAAGGCTATGGATTTTTCTTCCTGATCGCGCGTCCGAACAGCGATGGAGAACCACTCCCCCCGGCTCGCGGGAGTTCCGGTCGGGTTGAATTGCGACAGGCCGGGCGCGGCAATTTTTCCATCCGGATAAAACGCCCGCATCCGGAGCTCGGCCACCGCCGGCTCGCGAACGAGAGGCAACAGTTCGTCCACTGAAGTCGCTTCGAGAAATTTCCGGGTCAGAGGCTCGGCTTCCGCGAGGAGTGAAGCTTCGCTGCGCTCAACTACAGATAGCTCTGCGGATTTTGCAACGGCGACCACGGGAGCAGCCGCTACCACCGCGCTCCGGGAGTTTTCTCCGTGGTTCAGGAAAAACACGACTCCCGCAACGATCAGCGAGAACAGCACCGCACCGCCAAATAGCATCAGGCGCATTTTTCCACGATCACCCCCGCGCGGAGTTTTCGACAGATGTTCCCAAGCGTGATCTCCCGAGCTGCTCGTCTTCCTGCCGCGACGTCGCTTTTTCAACGTTTTCGGCTCGCCGTCCCCGGCGGTCTCCTCGACCGTCAGCCTGCGCAAGGGAGCCATCAATGGCAGCGTCTGATCCGCCGCAGCCGGGATTTTCAGGAGCCGGCGGCAACTCGGGCACACGATCCCCTTGCCGTCGTGATCCCGTGGCACACGAAACACAAACCGGCAATCCGGACACACATAGCCGCTCCACCGGCGAGCAATTTCCATCGTATCGGACACGCGCCACCCTGCCCCGCCCGCCGAACGGACTGCAAGCCTGTTCGTGGCTGCCGCGTCTCGCAGCAGGCCGTGATTGCGGCGTCCCGCCGCAATACCATTGACCGTTCTCCCCCGATCAGTCATCCCACTGCAATGTTCGGAAAGCTGCGAAATGGGAGTGGGCAGATTCAAACCGCAGGCCGGTTTTCACGGTTGGCCGGTTATCTCATCGCCGCCAAATTTCTCACCACCTTCGCGCTCGCGCAGCCAGGTGGCCTGGACCCTTCGTTCGCCTCGGGAACCATTCTCTCCGGCAGCGCTCCCGCCACCGTTTACGCCCTCGCGGTGCAGTCGAACGGACACGCCGTCATCGCGGGCGATTTCACCACCGTCCAAGGCGTCACCCGGAACCGGATCGCTCGTCTCACGCCAGGCGGCGGCCTCGACCCCGCCTTCGCTCCCGTCAGCGGTGCCAACGGCACCATCCGCTGCGTCCTGGTGCAGACCGACGGCAGAATCCTCATCGGCGGGGAATTCACCACCTACGATGGAGTCCCTAGAAACCGGATCGCCCGGTTGCTTCCCGGTGGGACCTTGGACACCACCTTCAATCCCGGAACAGGCGCGAACGGGACAGTCCACGCCATGGCGTTGAATGCATCCAGCTCCTACGGATCGCCAAACCGCCCGGTTTTGATCGGCGGAGAATTCACCACCTTCAATGGGACCGCGAAGGGACGCATCACCCAATTGACTTCAACGGGAGTCATTGACCCCAATTTCAACATTGGGTCCGGGGCAAACGGCCCGGTTTACGCGATCCAAGCTCCCTCTGACCCGAATGGCGCTAACTTAAGGGTCGTTTGGGATAATTTTAGGTGCGGTTTTCTTGTAGCGGGAGCGATGGCTGATCTCGATCATTTGATGCCGGGGAACATTTAGTAGTTGGTGAGGCTTTGGTCTTCGTTTCACA
>JANMSI010000089.1:0-1520 GCA_031389115.1 Akkermansiaceae bacterium | reverse complement strand
TGTGAAACGAAGACCAAAGCCTCACCAACTACTAAATGTTCCCCGGCATCAAATGATCGAGATCAGCCATCGCTCCCGCTACAAGAAAACCGCACCTAAAATTATCCCAAACGACCCTTAAGTTAGCGCCATTCGGGTCAGGCCTCTGGATACCGACGGCGACGGAGTCGAGGACTGGGCGGAAAACAAAGTGCTCAGTTCGTCACTTGTTAGCGCCGGATCGCTCGGGCAATCGCTGGTGAAATCCAACGGCCAAACTCTCGGCGGGGACGCCGTGGCGTTGTTAGATCGTCTTCAGGGATCGTCCCCCGGCGGCGGTACGAGTGGCAGTACCGCGCCGGGCATGCCATCGCCGGTGAATGCCTCGCGGTTCCTGATGCAGGCCTCGTTCGGCCCCACCTTGGAAGCCATCCAGGAAGTTAGAAACCTCGGCTACCCGGCGTGGATCGACTCGCAGATCAATCTCCCGGCGTCGCTGCTCCAGCCATACATTCGTGAAATCAAAGTCGATGGCGCGGGTCCGCACAGTGACCTAACTTACAATTTCAACGAACAGGATCGATTTGTCTTCGGCAACAACGTCACCACGCCCTTCGCCCGCGGCGCCATCGCCGGGGAAGACCAGCTCCGCCAACGCGTCGCTTTCGCCCTCTCTCAGATTCTCGTCGTTTCCCGCCGGGATGCGAACCTGGAGGAGAAGGCCGAGGCCATGACAAGTTATTACGACGTGCTCGTCCGCCACGCGCTCGGCAACTTCGGCGATCTTCTTCGTGAGGTCACTTTCCATCCGTCGATGGGCTGGTATCTCAGTCATGCGGGAAATCAAAAGGCCGACCCGTCGATCCCGCGCTACCCGGATGAGAATTACGCTCGGGAAATCATGCAGCTTTTCACCATCGGCCTGTGGGAACTCAATCCGGACGGCAGCCGCAAGCTTGCCTCTAACGGTGAGCCGATCCCCACTTACGACAACGGCGACATCACTGAACTCGCCCGCGTTTTCACCGGACTCTACTTCGCCTCGCCCTACGGCTGGGGTGGCGGTGGTTGGGCGGACGAGCATTTCACGCTGCCGATGGTGATGTATCCAGAGCGCCACGATTTCGAGGCGAAGCAAATGCCGCACGGTGTGGTGATCCCGGCACGCGAAGCCACGGAAACTAACGGTATTCAGGACGTGCACGATGCCGTCGAGGCGCTGTTCCGGCATTCTAACACCCCACCATTCGTCTGCCGCCAGCTCATCCAATTCCTCGTCACCGACAATCCCTCGCCTCAATACATCAAACGGGTGCAGGATGCGTTCGTGAACGACGGCTCGGGTGTCCGTGGGAATTTGGCGGCCGTGGTCAAAACGATTCTGCTCGATCCCGAGGCGCGCAACCGGTCGTTGTCGCCCTCGTTCGGCAAGGTCCGTGAGCCGGTGATCCGCACGATGCATCTCGGCCGACTGCTTCATCTCGCTGCGGCGCATCCGAAATTCGTGTGGTGGAACTGGACCGAGAATTTTTACGGCTACA
>JANMSI010000088.1:0-24386 GCA_031389115.1 Akkermansiaceae bacterium | reverse complement strand
TCCTGCGGCTTCACGGCGGCGAGCAGTTTGAGATACCACGCGTGGGCCTCGACCTCGCTGCCATACCAGTTCCACCAATAGTTGCTAGCTTGGAGGTCGAGCCACGTCGTCTGATTTTCGGCATCCCGTTTGAGGAACTGGGAAATCATCAGCATGACTTCATCGCGCCGGAGTTCATCCTGCTTGCGGTGATGTTCCAACGCTAACAGGCACTTGGCATAGACCGGAAGATCGGCGCGGTCCCTATAGAGAAACGCCAGCATCGGCTCCGAGTCGCGACCTGCCTCCCCGAGGACCAGACGGACGAAGGCGTCCAGCGCGGCGCTCCGCGACTTCTCATATCGGGAGTCCTCTTTAATTTTCTTCCCAACCTTGCGCAGCGCCTCGCGCTCGACGTGGAGTTGCAGCGCCGCGGATTGCTTCCGTTCGTAGGCCATCAGCCAGTTGAGAGCAGGGGCAAGCATTTCATCCGGGACTTTCGGGCCATTTTCTTTGGCGACTAACAACCCGTGCACCACCACCGCAGTGGTGTGGGGATAGGAAATCTCGCCGTATCCCGAGAACCAGCCCCAGCCGCCGTCGGAGTTCTGCATGGCCAGCAGTTTTTCAATCCCCTTCCCGGCGATTTTTTCCAGCTCCAGCTCGTCGAACACGGGATTGGTCTGCCATTGTCTCCACTGCGCCGCGCGGTCGGCGGAGTCGCCGAGTTCCTGTGGGTTGAGGTTGGTGCGCTTCGCCCTCACCTCGGCGAGGTTGATGTTAAGATCCTTGAGCATCCGCTGGGCGATCACGGCGGGAACGAAGCGGTTGAGCGTCTGCTCCGTGCAGCCATGGGGATAACTGGCCAGATAGGGAATCGCATCGACGACAGCACCGGCGATCGTCGGGGAAAACCGGACGGTTAGTTTGGACTGATCGGGGCGTCTTTGTTCAGGCACTTCGATTTGGATTTTCGCGGCATCCGCGCCGGGCTCGACCGTGCGGCTCCACGCGTCCAAGCGGAGCATGCCATGGACCCGGATGGGCAGCTTGCGTTCGACCGCGTCGCCATCGTCGCCGGAATCTGCGCGCATGCGGAAGGTCACCTCGCCTTCGCGCACTGCCTTGACCCGCCAATCGACGCGGGCTTCCGACTTCGGCGCGATTTCCACGGTCTGCGGCGCGCCATCGATGACCACGATGTTAGAACCATCAAGTTCGAGCGAAACCTTGACCGCCTTCGACGCGTCATGGTCGTTTTGGACGACTGCGCTGAACACGGACTCGTCGCGCTCGACCAGAAATCGCGGGGCCTGCAATCGCACTAACAAATCCTTGGAAGTGATGATTTCCGCGCTGCCCTCGCCGACCTGGGTGCCTTTGCCCAGCACCCAAACGCGGGCCTTCCAGGTGGTTAGGTTGTCCGGAAACCTCAGCGGAATTTCCGCGTGGCCCTCCGCGTCGGTCTGGATCGTGCCGGACCATTTCAGGAGATCGGCGAAATCCTTGCGCACCATGATGGGACTCTCGGCGGGGGCCGCTTCGCCTGGTGCTGCGTGCGCGAGGCTCGCCTTCATCGCCATGGGGGCGGGAGGCATTGCCATCGATTCCATGCTGCTCTCCTGCAGACTTGACCTCCCTGCAAGTTCGCCGAACGGACCATCAGGGTCGTCACCAAACCGCCCCAGCGGCTGCATTCCCAGGACTTTCGGGCGTAGTAAATTTCCCGGCGACCGCGGAATCGAATCCGGCATCCCGCTGGGATAATAGTTGTTTTTCCACGTCCAAAAATTCTCGTGGATCAGCCCCACGTTCGACCCGCCGGCGAGCGCTTCGAGCGACTTGTCGTAAATCGTGAGAACTGCGACGCCGACAACCGGCTGGCCATCGGCGTCGCGCAACGTGATCCCGAGAGCCGACGTTTCGCGAGGTTTCACCCGGGCCTTCGCGGGAGTTAGAGTGACTTCGATCAACTTGCTCACCGGTGGTAGCAGGATCTCACGCACGGCGGAATGCACCTTTGCGCCGTGGACGGTCACGCCTTCGATGAACATGTTAGGCATGTCCCGCAAGTCGAGCGGGACTTCGACTTCGAGGCTCTTGCCGTCGAGTTGGATGCGACGGGCCTCGCGTCCGGCGGAGCCCGCGACGTGGAGGAACAGCCAGACATTGGCGTTTTCCCGATCGCTGTTGACGCGGAGCTTGAGCGTCTCGCCCGGCGCGTGGGCCGGCTTGTCCGAAACGAGTTCGAGCGGGCCGAAATGCCAATCGCCCGGTTCGGCGCGGCCCGGACCCTGGATGTTGAGAATGGTGGCCCCTTCCGCTGGCTCTCCATCATTGAACGTCAGAGTCGCGGCCAGCCGGTACTGGCCGGTGGCGGGCGCGGCGAAGCGCTGGTGAATCTCGCCCCGTGCATCGGTTTCTATCGGAAACGACTGGATCTCCTGTTCGCCTATCCGGCCGTCCCCGCCGCTTGTTAGTTTGAAAATCGTCAGCTTTCCCTTTGCGCCCACCACCGGTTTTCCGGCAAGCGTGGCGGCGGAGACGGTGGCTTCCACCTGCTCGCCCGCGCGCGAATAGCCGCGACTTGTCCAGACGACGACCTCGAACGGTTTGCGGGCGGCGATCACGGAGCCGGTGCCGCGCTCCTCGCGGCGCGAGGCATCGACGACGCGCGCCTCGATGGTGTATTTAGCGTCCATGTCGCCATGGATTGCCTTGGCGGGCGCAGTGTCGATCTCGATCTTCGCGGTGCCGTCCGGACCAATGGGAACGTTGCGTTTCATGACGAGTTCATCGGGCGTCCAACGGTTCCCCTGCCACCACGGCGGGTGCGGCGGACGGCAGCCCCAATTTTTCCAACCGGGATGCCACGTCGCCTCGCTGCCAGTCCACCACGCGCCCGGGCCGTAGAGCCAGTCCCAGCGCCAGGCGGGAAACCAGCGCCCGCCGATGGAGCCGCGTTTCACGATGATTTCTACGTTCGCATTTCTAACTGGCGAGCCGTGGAAATACGTGGCTTTCACGGTCGCCGTGAATTTTTCGCCCAGCCTCACCGGTGCGTCCGGCGCCTCGACGGTCACCTCGTATTCCGGCTTGCGGCATTCCTCCACGCGGAGGCTAACAGCCGCTGAAATCTGCGCGCCGATCTGGAACGACGCGTTCCACATGCCGAGCACGGCGTCCTTGGGAATCACGATTTCGCTTTCCACGGAACCGAGCGCGTCGGTTTTGAGTTTTTCGATTTTGATCACCTCCTCGCCGCGTCCGTTAGTGACGACGAGAGTTCCAGTTTTGTTAGCCCACTTCGTTTCGTCTGACTCGAAGTAACCGACATTGCGCAGATAGAATTTGAGATGCGCGGTGTCGCCCGGCTGGTAGAGCGGGCGATCGGAGATGCCGTAGCTGAGGTCGCGGTTGCCGTTTTGAAATTGCGGCGTCTCCAGGTGATAGGATTGAAATCCGAAAAATGCGGCGGTGCGCCCCGGTTTGCGGGCGATGGCCAGCCATTGGAACTCCTCCTCCCAATCTCCGGGCTTGAGCAGCGTTTTGCCATCGGCATTGGTGCGGCGGTTGAAGCTCCGGGTGCGGACCTCCAGCCGGCGCTCCAGTGGATTTTTCCGTTCGAGATTAAGAACACGGAAGCCGAAGAATTCGATATCCGAGTCCACCACCGGCGCGCCGCTGGAGGCGTCGGCGACCCACCATTGCTTGCTGCCGCCGACGTCGTTTTGGACGAGCACGGAATCGACGATCCAGACCAATGTGTGGAAAGAATTTCCGTCCTCGATTTCCGCGCCGATCCACCAGGCGCCGGCTTGATCGAGCGGGACTTCGACTTCTGTCCGGGTATCGCGATGCTTGTCACGCGGCGTGAGAACGGCGTTCCAGTTAGCGGCCGACTCGCCGATGTATTTCGCCGAGTCGCCGGCGATGAGGCGGCTGGCGATTTGTGACGGATTGTGGCGATCCCATTTGAGTTCGCGCGGGTTGCTCCGCAAATAGTCCATGGTGTCGCGGAGCACCTCCTCCATGTCCACCGGCGCGGCGGTTAGAGAGATTTTCGCCGCGTTTCGAAAGACGAGCGGCAGCTTGGGTTTGACGCCGGCGGGCACGGTTTCCGCCGCCTCGAATCGGCCCCAGTTGCCGGTGATTTGCTTGAGGAGTTTTTTACGTGCATCCCCGTTTCCAGGTCCGTGCTTGGCGCTGGTCTGCTCCAGCACATCGCGAGCCTTGTCGAACTGCCGGCGGTTGAGGAAGACATCTACCAGCGCATCGCCCGCCGGGCCGCCCACCATCGGGTCGTCGATGATGGATCGATAGAGAGCGATGAAATGATGCTCCGGTGGCAGCTTGAAGCGCCGAACGCCATCGGAGGTTTTCGCCAGGCATTCATCCTCAGCGAGGGTCTCCATATCGAGAATGCCCTTCGCGCTGTCCGGATCCTGCTGCTGCCACCAACCGTATGACGAGAGGGTCTCGGTGCCGAACTGGGAGCGGGAAAATTTCGCGCGCTCGGCGATCATGACCGCCGCCATGCCCGGCTCGGCGCTCAGGCGCACCTGCTCGGCCAGCGCGAGACGCCAGCGCTCGCCATCGTTTTTCGCGGCCTCCCACGAGGCGGGGACTTCATACAGGACCGGGCGATCCACCTGCCACGGCGCGCCTTCCGTGCCGCCCTCCGGCCCCGGCTCGCCCCACTCGGGAAGCGCTTCTAACGGCGTGAGCGTTTGCAACTTACATGCCTGGTTGTTCTTGATGACCTCCGCCATTTCCCGCCAGGCGAGAATTCCTTCCGCCGCCGATGCTTGTTTCACCGTGGCCGCCCGCAGCAGTTGCAGCGAACGGATGTGATCCCGGTATTCCGTGGCAACCGGTCGGCCGGTGGCGGCCACTGGATCGGCATCCACATTTCTGCGACCCCTGCCGGATCCATTCCCCCCACCCCGCTCGAAGTCACCGGCGACGATGCTGCCGAAATGAGGCGCGCGCCGATAAACCTCCGCGGCCGAGGTGAGGAGTGACGCGTTGTCCGGGTGCGTTGAAACGGCGCGCTCGACGAGACCGTCGAATTCCTGCCACGCGTTCAAACGCCTCAGCGACTCGGTGGCGCGGACGAGGTCGGCGCCGGATTCCGCGTCGGAAAGCGGCAGCAGTTTCTCCTGATAGAAATTCACGGCATCGCGCCACAGTCCCCGCTCGGCGAGCTTGTCGCGTTCAGCGCGCAGGGTCTCTGGTGGTTGAGCCATGAGATCGAGATTGGCGGCGATCACTATCAGGAAAAGCCAAAACGAGGTTTTCATGTCAGTGATGATGACACGCGAAACGAAAATTCCTTGGAAGAAATTGTCGGGCGGCAAGAAGCAACCGTGCGATGCAAAAAAAACGGAGTCATTGCTGACTCCGCTTTTGGGATGGGAAGAGGCGGACTGAAGTCCTGGACTACTTTTTGGAATCAGACCTTGCCGAAAATCGTTTGGCCGGTGGACTTGAGGTCGTCGCAGGCCTCCTTCATGCGCTCGCAAAGACCTTGCTCGGCCTTCTTCAAGTAGGAACGCGGGTCGTAGTGTTTTTTGTCGCCGACCTCGCCATCGACCTTAAGCACGCCTTCGATGTTCGCGCAGATGTGGGTGACGATCGGGCGGGTGAAGGCATACTGCGTGTCGGTGTCGATGTTCATTTTGACGACGCCGTAGTCGAGGGTCTCGCGGAGGTCGCTTTCGGAAGTGCCTGATCCGCCGTGGAAGACGAGGTCCATTTCCGCGGATGCGCCGTGTTTGTCGGTGACCGCTTTTTGGCCGTCGCGAAGGATCGAGGGTTTTAGTTTCACCGCGCCGGGCTTGTAGGTGCCGTGGACATTGCCGAAAGTGGCTGCGAAAAGGAAGCGGCCGATCGGCTGGAGCGCCTCATACACTTCCACCATGTCTTCAGGCGTGGTGTAAAGTTTTTCGATCGGGAGGCCGGAGGTATCGTGGCCGTCTTCCTCGCCACCGACGCAGCCGGCTTCGACTTCGAGGATGATGCCGAGCTCGGCGCACTCCTTGAGCAGGGCTTTGGAAATTTCGAGGTTTTCCTTCAGGTCCACGACCGAGCCGTCGAACATGTGGGATTGGAACAACGGTCCCTTGCCCTCGGCGATGCGTTTGCGGGACGCTTCGAGCAGCGGCTTCAGAAAACCATCGACCTTGGCCGGGTGGCAGTGGTCGGTGTGGAGGGCGATGAGGACGTTGTGCTTTTCCGCGAGGAGGTGGCAGGCCTCGGCAAGCACGATGGCGCCGAACGCGGCGTCTTTCACCGCGGTGCCGGATGCGAACTCGCCGCCGCCGGTGGAAACCTGGATGATCCCGTCGGATTTCGCTTCGGAAAATGCTTTAAGCGCACCGTTGATGGTGGGCAGCGAGGTGACGTTGATGGCGGGGTAGGCGTAACCACCCTTTTGGGCGGCGTCCAACATGGCGCGATATTGCGCGGGGGTAGCGATTGGCATGGCGGCCGGTTGCGTATCCAAGTGGCGGGTCTTGGACAAGCCATAATCAAGGGAATCAGCCGTGGGTGGCTTGCGGCTTGCCAATCGTCCGGCGGCGCGATTGTCTCTCGTCCATCCCGATGACTCCTCCCGAAACGATTGTCTGCAGACCGACGCCCTGGTTTCTCTTCCGCGCGGCAGTGATGCTGGTGATGTTCGGGGTGTTCGCGGTGTTGTTTTATATCGATGGTTCCACGGGCTACCGGAAGAAGAACGAGAGCTATTACCTGAAAAAATCCTTTCAGACGGCGAACGACGATTTCGCGAAAATGAATGCGTCCGGCGCGCTCACCGCCGGTGAATGGGCAAGCCACGCGGAGAAACAGAGCGTCGCATTCCCCGCCGACCGCGCAGTGCTGCCAGCGTCGATCAAACTCCCGATGCCGTGGCCGGCCATCCTCCATGACTACGAGCGGATGAAGCCGCTCCAGTGGAATCTCCTGTGGCGGGAATATTCCAAGGAGCGCGGGCTCGCCGCTTCGGTGGAGGAGCCTTACGACGCTCAGAAAATTAAGGAGCAATGGATTGTGTTTGGGATTTGTTCCTTACTTGCCGGCCTCGCCGCGTTTTTTCTGCTGCGGACCATCCGCCGCTCGATCACCGCCGACGCAGAGGCCGTCACGACCCAGCAGGGAAAACGGGTCCCCTACACCGATTTCAAGACCCTCGACCTCCGGAAATGGGAGACGAAGGGATTGGCATTCATCGACTACGACGGCGCGGCGGGAAAAGGGAAAATCCGCATCGACGGCCTCACCTACGGCGGGTTTAAAAAAGACCACGGCGAGCCTGCCGAGAGCCTGATGCGCCAGATCCGTTCGCGTTTCTCCGGGGAAATCATCGAATACAGCACCACCCCCGAAAGCGATTCCAAGGATGGGCAATCCAAGCTCGCGTGATTGATTTTCCGGGCACCCGTGCTTTTCCTCTCCCGATTCGTTTTCGAGGTTGCCAAGTCGCCTCTGCAAGCGATAACCACCTCCAACGCCAACGCCAACCTCAACATACAGCAACTCATGTCAGACAAAAGTATCGAAGCCCGTGTAAAGGACATCATCGTGGACCAACTTGGCGTCAACGCTGATCAAGTGACCACCGAAGCCAAGTTCGTCGAAGACCTCGGTGCCGACTCGCTCGACACGGTCGAACTCGTGATGGCTTTCGAAGAGGAATTCGACATCGAGGTGCCCGATGAAGAGGCTGAAAAGCTTCAAGCCGTCGGCGACGTGGTTGCTTACATCACCAGCCAGCAAGCCTGATTCCAACAAGCGACGCTTTTGAAACGGGCGGGCTCCTCGATAGGTGTCCGCCCTTTTCTTTGCAATGCGCCTGAACCGGGCGACCCTCACCTACCCATGCACTCGCAAGACGACATCCATTACGCGCTTGAAACGACGAAGGTGCTCCGCGAGCCGGACCGCCGGATCGACACCTTCGGCGAGACCCGTTTCGAGTTCCAGCTCATCAGCGAGCTGATGGACCGCACCGGCGAAGTTAGAATCCGCACCGGCGAGGTCGAGGCCATGCGGCCGCGCATTCTTCGTCCGTCCTCGCATCGCGAAGTGGAGCTGGAGGGGTTCGACCCGTCCGCGCGCGCCCGTTTCGACAAGCTGGTGGAGAAACTGCAAGCGCAGGGCAAGGACCTCGCGTTCCTGCAATACGGCTTCCAGTTCCGCCGCGGCCAGGTCCACGAGGAAATCGTCCACGACAGCATGGACGCCGTGCGGGAGCGGGTGTTGGAAGACATCCGCCGCACTGGCAACCCCGCGCGGGCCGTCATCGAAGGCGTGGACGACGCGTGGGAGATTTCCATCCTTAAGTTTTCCTTCGAAATGATTCTGCGCTCCCATGAAATCAACGCGTTCGATTTCAAGCGTCGCGGCCTGATCTAACGTCTGCGGATTTCGCCCATGAGCCTCTGGACGTTCTTCAAGTTTATCGCCGCGTGGGGAGTGCTGGGCGTGATGGTGTTCACCGGCATGTTAGTCTGGCACGTGCTGGTCAAGCCGCTCGGCTGGGTGTTTGAAAAAATCATCCCGAACCCCGCCGAGGTGGTCGGCAAGCAGCCAGACGCCGAGTTCGCCAAAATGCTCGATTCGGCCGAGCTGCCCGACATCGATCCGGGCGAAAAGGCCTTTCAAAAAGCCCACGAGCTGCTCGCTCTCGGCAAGGTCGCCGAAGCCCGCGAAAAGCTGACCAACATCGTCAACGTTTTCCCCTCCTCGCCCTCCGCGCCCGTCGCCCGCCGCATCGTGGGCGAGATGAACCTCGACGAAGTCCTCGCCTCCTCCCACATGCAGGGGAAAAAATCCCACATCGTCAAACGGGGTAATTCCTTCCTCGGCATCGCCGCGGAATACCAGACCACGCTCGACATGATCATGCATCTAAACGGCATGATGGAGCTGAAAAACATCCAACCCGGCGAGGAACTCATCGTCATGCCGCTGGATTTCCGGCTGCTCATCGAGCCTCAACGGAAGGCCGTCTCGGTCTGGGACGGCGGGCGCTTCATCCGGGAATATCCCATCATCCACCTCGGCTCCGGCAAGTTGCCTCCCGGGAAAACCAAGATTGGCTCGAAGCTGGCGGAGCTCGACGGAAAACAGGTCGCCCCCCAGTCGAAGGACTACCGCGCTGCGGAAAAAGTCATCCAAATCGCGAAACCCTCCCTGCAAATCCGCGGCGGCTCCGAGAGCGAGGACAGCACGGCGCGCGGCATCGTCCTGCGGATGGAGGACATCGAGGAAATCAGCCTGCTCACGCGGGTCGGGAACGAAGTGGAAATCCGGTGACGGAAGGAGCGCGGAATTCATTCCGGCTTTCATTCATTCATTCGAAGTCGGACTGGAGATGGAGTGGAAAGAAAAGGCACCGCGAATCCAGCGAATCGGGCGAATTGTCGGAATCTGGAAGACCAAACACGAAAGTCGATCCTGCTATGCCGCGCTGGGCTTGACCTTGCTGCGGATCAGCTCGCCTTTTTCGCCATCCGTTTTCCTGAATTCATACTGCAACTGTAGCCTCATCCAAAGTCCCGGGCTGATCCCGAAGAACTGGCTGAGCCGGATGTCGTTCTCTGCGGTGCAGCGGCGCTTTCCCTTCTTCATTTCGGAAAGGTGAGGTTCTGGAATTCCGGTGGCCTCGGAGATTTCCCGCTGGGATTTCCCGGAATCCTCGATCGCTTCCTTGAGGGTTTCCGCAAAGTAGTTCTGAAGATTACGCAAGGTTTTCATGGTCAATGGTAGTCGGTGATCTGGACGTGGTGGGCGTTGCTAAGCTCCCATTGGAAGATGATGCGCCACTGCGGGTTGATTCGAATGCTGTGATAGCCTTTCAAGTCTCCTGATAGCACCTCAAGTCGGTTTCCAGCGGGAATTCTCATTTGGCCGATGTCGGTGGATTCGTGGATTTGAACGAGTTTTCTTTCTGCCCTATCCTGGATTTCCGCCGGAAACTTTTTGGAATGTTCCCCCTTGAAAATCCCTGCGGACTCTTTATCCCCAAAGCTCACGATCACCCGCGAGAAATTATCGAAATTGAGAAATGTGTCAACTCAGGGAATTATCAGTATTGAGAATTAGCTGTCGGTAGCCGCCTCCATCTCCGCTCTTGCATCTTGCGCTTGAATCCTGAATCTCACAGCTCCGCACCATGCAGCTCCTCGAATTCGAAAAACCCGCCGCCGAACTCGAACGCGAGCTGGAAAAGCTTCGCACCAAGTCCTCCTCGCAGAACATCGACATGTCGGCCGAGATTTCCGCGATGGAGACGAAACTCGCCGACACCCGGGCCCGGATTTACAGAAACCTAACCCCGTGGCAGCGCGTTCAGATCGCCCGCCATACGAACCGTCCGTTCATGCTCGATTACGTCTCCCTTGCCTTCACGGATTTCTGCGAGCTCCACGGCGATCGCCACATCGGCGACGACGCCTCGATGCCCGGCGGATTCGCCCGCATCGGTGGTCGGCGGGTCGTGGTCATCGGCCATCAGAAAGGCCGCGACACCAAGGAGAACCTCAAGCGCAACTTCGGGAGCGCTCATCCCGAAGGCTACCGCAAGGCGCTGCGCCTGATGAAGATCGCCGAGAAATTCGGCCTGCCCGTCATCACCATGATCGACACGCCCGGCGCGTTTCCCGGCATCGGCGCCGAGGAGCGCAACATCGCCGAAGCGATCGCTTACAACCTCCGCGAAATGATGCTGCTAAAAGTTCCGGTCATCGCGATCGTCCTCGGCGAGGGCGGCTCGGGCGGCGCGCTTGGGATCGGCGTCGCCGACCGCGTCATTTTGATGGAAAACGCCTACTACTCCGTCATCAGCCCGGAGGGCTGCGCGGCGATTCTCTGGAAACACCGCAAGCACGCTCCTGAAGCCGCCGCCGCGATGAAACTGGTCGCCCCTGATCTCATGACGCTGGGTCTGATCGACGACGTGATCGAAGAGCCGACCGGCGGAGCGCACCACAACCACCAGGCCGCTGCCGAGGCGTTTCGCGAGAAGGTTCTCGCCCATCTCGAACAACTGTCAGCCCTTTCCACCGAACAGCTCCTCAACGAACGCTATGCGAAATTCCGCAGCTTCGGCGAGTGGCAGGGGAAATAAATTTTTCATAACCAACAAAAACATGGCCATCAAAGTAGGAGTCATCGGTGCAGGCGGAATGCTGCAGTATCACGCGGCGGGCTTCCGCCAGGCAGGAGCGGAAATCGTCGCCGTCGCGGACGCCGCCCCGGGCGCGGCCGCGAAAGCCACGGACAAGTGGGGCATTTCCGAGGCCTACGATTCCGTCGAGGAAATGCTCACGGATTGCAAGGACCTCGACGCCGTTAGCATCATCGTTCCTAACAAATTCCACGCGCCGCTCGCGCTGCAGTGCCTCAAGGCCGGCAAGCATGTTTTCTGTGAGAAACCACCCGCGCTTAAAGCCTCCGAGGTTGAGGAAATGATCGCCGCCGCCAATGCCGCGGGGAAGAAACTGATGTTCAACTTCAACAACCGCGCCCGGCCCGAGTCGCAGGCGATGAAGTCCTACGTAGATTCCGGTGTGGTCGGCACCATCAATGCCGCGCAAGCCAAGTGGATCCGCCGCACCGGCATCCCGGGCTTCGGCGGCTGGTTCACCACCAAGGAACTCTCGGGCGGCGGACCGGTCATCGATCTGCTCCACATGATCGACCTCGCCCTCTATTTCATGGGCTATCCCGACCCGGCCCATGTGCTGGCGAACACCTTCGACACCTTCATCACCGACAAGGGCTTCAAAGGCCCGTGGGGAATTCCCGATCGTGCCGATGGAACGAACAACGTCGAGGCCGCCGCCCACGGCTTCGTCACTTTCAAAACCGGCCAAGTCCTAACACTCCAGGTTTCATGGGCGGAAATGGTCAAGCGCGAGGAAGTCTCCGTCGTCTTCCAAGGCACCGCCGCCGGCGGCAAGGTCGAGCGCCTGTTCGGCCGCGACGGGCTTGACGAAACCGCCATCGACACCTGCGAGCTCTACATTCAGGAAAATGGCAACAGCGTGAACCGCACCATCGTCACCCCCGCCTGCGAGGACATGGGCCGCAGCAACTCGGCCCGCAATTTCATCGAAGCCATCGAAGGCAGGGCCGAGCCGCTCAACACGCCGGACCAAGCGCTCAAGCTGATGAAAATCATCGACGCCATCTATCAGTCAGCCGCCAGCGGCAAGCCGGTCTCCATCTAACTTCCCGCTCCGATGAATCGCAAATTACGCATGGGCATGGTCGGCGGCGGACGCGGGGCCTTCATTGGCAACGTTCACCGCATGGCCGCCAACCTCGATGGCAAGATCGAGCTTGTCGCCGGTTGTTTCTCCTCGGACCCCGAAAAGTCCAGACTCTCGGGCGAGGATTTTTTCCTCGATCCATCGCGGGTCTATTCCTCCTACCAGGAAATGGCCACGGCCGAAGCCGCACTTCCGTTAGGCGACCGCATCGACTTCGTCACCATCGTCGCCCGCAACGATCTCCACTATGCGGTTGCCAAGGCCTTCTTGGAAGCCGGCATCCACATCGTCTGCGAGAAGCCGATGGCCTTCTCTCTCGCGGAAGCCAAGGAGTTGAAAAAACGGGTCGATTCGACCGGTCTGGTCTTCGCGCTCACCCACAACTACACCGGCTATCCGATGGTCAAGGAAGCCCGGGCGATGGTGAAGTCCGGCAAGCTCGGCCGCATTCTCAAGGTCGTCGCCGAGTATCCGCAGGGCTACGCGATCGGCGCGATCAAGAATCAGGCCGACGGCGCGATTTCTAACTGGCGGATGGACCCGAGCATTTCAGGGATTTCTAACTGCATGGGCGACATCGGATCCCACGCGGAAAATCTCGCCCGCTACATTACCGGTCTCGAGCTCGAGCAAATCGCCGCGGATCTTAACACGTTCATCCCTGGCCGGCCGCTCGATGACGACGGCAGCATGCTGGTCCGCTACCACGGCGGTGCCCGCGGGGTGCTCCACGCCTCGCAGATTTCCACCGGCGATGAGAACAACCTCAACATCCGCGTTTATGGCACGGAGGCATCGATCGAGTGGCATCAGGAGCAGCCGAACGAACTTATCGTGAAATTCGCCGAAGCTCCCCGTCAGATATGGCGTCGTGGAAACACCTACAACGGGCCCGATGCGTCGAAGTACTCCCGCCTGCCCTTCGGTCACCCGGAAGGTTTCATCGAGGCCTTCGCCAGCATCTATCTGGCCGCGGCGGAGGCGATTTCAGATTATCTGTCCGGAACCTATCCGCGCGCCGAGGGCTACGATTTCCCGACAGTCGATGACGGCGTGGAAGGTATGGCGTTCATCGAAGCAGCGGTGGCGTCCTCCAAGGAAAACGCCGCGTGGAAACCCGTCCACTAAGAAGCAGGGACTCCCTCGCTATCACTTTTCATGGAAGACGATGAGTGAGTGCGAGGGACGTGGACGGCCCTCCTCCTTATTTTGCGAGCCCTCTAACGATCACCGATATATTGTGGCGCATCATTGCCACATAACCCAATCCACCCGTTCCATCCGCGATCAACGGTTCGCCTAACTTGATTCCGGTATCGTTCGTTAGAGTCTGCAGAATTTTCGGATTCGACTCTTTCTCCGGGAAAATCGCGGCCACCTGGTGCTTCTTCAAGACCGCCACCAACGCAGCAAGTTCCGCCGGGTCCGGCATCTGCTCGCGGTTCATCCCCTGCACCGGATGGGCGGTAAATCCGAAGTCCTTGCAAAAGTAATTGAAGGCCGCGTGGGCCGTGGCCAAGTGCCGATTGGCGCGGGGGATCTTTGAAATCTCGCGCCTTGCCCAACGTTCGAGATCATCAAGTTCTTTTCGATAGATTTCGGCGTTTTTCCTGAAGTCCGCCGCATGTTCTGGAGCGGAAGTCGCGAGCGCTTCAGTCACAATCCCCGTCGCCCGGCGAAACAAGTCGATCGAGTGCCACCAGTGCGGATCGGCTTCGTGCTCATGCGGGGAATCGTGGCCTTCATGCTCACAGGCCCCTTCGAGCGCGGGCAGGGTCGCGCCGACTTCAATGAGAGTCGCCTTATTTGCAATGATGACTTTCAGTTCTGGCAGATACCCCTCCATGCCCATTCCGGCGACCAGATAGAGGGAAGCTCCTTGCGCTTGTTCAAGATCCTCGGGCTTTGGTTCGAAATGATGGGGATCCCCGTTCGGTCCTATCAGATCCACCACCTCCACTTGCGCGCCACCGATTTCGCGGGCGAGATCTCCCAACAAAGGATGCAGCACGGCGATTTTCAGCCCCGCCGCGGAAAGCGGAAGCAGCCCGACGAGTAGGATTAAGGGGACCTTGCCGACCATGGCCGGACCGTGGCTCGATCCACCACCGATGCAAGTGGATTGCGTTAACCGCGGTCGAGCGGATCTGATGGAGAGCCACGCGCCCACGCGGGTCGATTTCGGTGCCTTCGCCGAAATCTGTGTGCGCATCGGATTTCCGGGAGGACCGATCCACCGGATAGAATCAAACTGGGGAGAAGGCTCAAAAACCTGCTTCGTCATACCGGGACGATGAGCCCCTCGACCTCAGCAAGTTTTTTCTGATTTCCGTCAAAGGTGAGGAACTCTGTGGCTCCGAGATGAAGAGCAGATGCCACATGAAGGACGTCGAAACTCCGGTGGCCTCCTTTCATCGTGTGTTTGAAGGCTAACCTTTCGGCGATTTTATGGACGTCTGCCCAATCGACCTGTCCCTGCCGAAACACGCCCGCTGAGATGTTAGCTTGAAGCGTGGACAGCGCAGTTTGGGCGACGCTCATGGAAAACCCCTGAGTAGCGTCCTTGGAGTTCCTAAACACTTGGAATTGCACGGATTGGCGGAACTCATAGAGCAACAGCGAGGTGCTTATCAAAGCAGTCGGCTGGCTTTGCATCAACTTGATTGCCCTCTTGGACGTGCTCTGTGCGACATACAGCGCACACAAGAATGAGGTGTCTGGGTAGGTCACGCTAGCCCTCTTCTCCCTCCAGTTCGGCGGCCCTCATCTCACGCACTTGCTCATCGGTAAATACCTTGTCGCCCCAGATCTTCTTGAGTTGAGCGGCAAAGTCTATTTTTGGCATAGCTGGCTCACTTAACCCTCCTGCGGGAATGAGGGTAGCAAAGAGCTTACCCCTCATTCTAATGGAAACACTCTCTCCATCAGAAATCCAAGCGGCTACCTTCTGGAAGTCGTTTCTTAGATCGGCTACATTTGCTGATTTCATGGCATCAGTTGATACCACATGATTGAGCCGTGTCAAATCGCCAGACTGGAATTGGGGAATGATCCAAGATGGCCTGACCAAGTTTCACCCGTGGATTTTCGCGAACACCGGGATCGCGGCGGTGCGGGAACCCGGCACGTTGTGGATGTGCGGGCTTGCTGGCGCTCAGGCGCCTCCGTTGAATTCGCATCGGTCTGCGGTTTTGGTTGCCAGCGGCATGGTCTCTCGAAAGAGTTTCCCGGTCTTGAAATCTATCGCCGCCGCATGAAAGTTGTCGCCATCGCTAACCAAAAAGGCGGCGTGGGTAAAACCACTACCGCCCTGAATCTTTCCGCCGCCCTCGCGCTGCGTGGCCAGCGGGTGCTTTTGGTCGATCTCGATCCGCAGGCGAACTGCACCAGCGGCCTAGGCGTCGAGCCGCCGGAAGGGTGCAGCATGTATCCGGTGCTGCTCGGCGACACGACGGTCGCGGAGCAGATTTTACCCACCGGCCGGGAAAATCTCTCCATCGTGCCGTCGGAAATGGACCTGGCCGGAGTGGAAATCGAGCTGGCCCGCAGCGACGACCATCTCACCCGGTTGCGCTCCATCCTTCAAGCGCTGAAGCCGAATGATCTTTTTGACTATTGCATCCTGGACACACCTCCATCTCTCGGCGTGCTCATGACATCGGCGCTCGCTGCGGCGGACGAAATTCTCATCCCGCTGCAATGCGAGTGGTTCGGGCTGGAGGGTTTGGCGAAGATTGTCCACGTGATCGACCAAATTCGTGGCTCGGACGCGAATCCCGGGATCAAACTCGAAGGAATCCTGATGACCATGTATGACGGGCGGACCCTGCTCTCGCGGCAAGTGGTGGAGCAGGTGTCGGAGTTTTTCCCGGACCAGATGTACCGGACCATGATCCCACGGACGATTCGCATCGGGGAGGCGCCGAGCCATGGAAAAACGATCTTCGAACATGATGGCGGCGGTCTAGGCGCCCAAGCCTATGGAGCGATGGCGGACGAATTCCTCACCCGCCACGCGGCGGTCGGGCCGCTGCTGGCCGCAAAATAACGGAAAGAGCGGCTGCACATCCGATGATCGTTCACGACAACCCGTTCCAAACGAGCCCGCCACCGTTTCCTGCTGCTGGTGTGCCAGCACTGATCCACCAGACCTCCCGGACGCCGGTGATCGTATTCACCGCGATCATCTCGACGGCAGTGGTGTCGGCATTGTGGGCGGCTGGCATCGCGCTGTTCTACTATTCCATGTCAGGAAGCGACCCTGCTTTCGCCGTGAAAATGATCGTTCCGCCGCAAGCCAATGTGGGTGACGAAATTCTCGTCGAAATGGAGGTGACGAATCCCGCGGACTTGCCTCTGACACTCGACAGCATCGATCTTGCGGACTCGCTGTTGGACGGATTCAAGGTAAGCAGCGTATTTCCGGCCCCGGCAGACACCCACGAGGTGATCAACTGCACCACTTTCAGTTACTCGGAAACGCTGGCCGGAGGTGAGACGTTCAAGGTCTCATTTATCCTGGAAGCCGTGAAGCCCGGCATCTGGACCGGGGACGTGGACTTCTGCAATCCGTCCCAAGACTATGTCACCTCGTCCGCAACGGTGCGGGTGAATGCCCGTGGATCCGCTGCGGCAGTGGAGCGCCGCGCCGGAAGCGCGGAGCAGGCTCCGCCCTTCGTCCTGGACATCGCCACTCCCCACGAGGTCACTCTGGGAGAGAATTTCACCCTTCGCGCGAGTGTTTCTAATCCCACGGAGTCACCGATGATCCTCGACTGCATCGATCTCGACGCAACGCTGTCCAAGGGATTCGAGTTTCAGCACATCGAACCCGCGCCGGAGAGGAAGGTGCTGGATGAGGGCGACCCCTCGCTCATTTGGGCGAAATCCCTGGCACCGGGGGAATCCTTTACCGTCACCATCGGATTGAAGCCCGTGAAAGTCGGGATCTGGACGGGTGACCTGTCATTCTGGGATGAAAACTGGGAAGGCTTCGTGGCGTCTTCGATTACCATCCGGGTCAAACCTGCTCCAGCGGCAACCTCGCCTGCGAACCTCTCTGACCCTCAACGCGTGGAACGTTGATAAGCCAATGAGGAACACGGGATTCCGGCTTGACCGCGGCGCGGCGAATGAGGACGTTCCCCCCAATCTCTTGAAAGTGCCCGGCCTGCCGCGTCGTTTCCCACAGGTTTCTCCGTCTTTGTGAACGGGCGTCCGGGTTCTGGAGGAAATCGCCACTTTCAACTTCTACTCTTTCATTTTCAACACTATCCATGTTCAAGAAACTTTTTGGAAATCTGTTTTCCAATGATATCGGCATCGACTTAGGCACTGCGAACACACTGATCAACGTCAAGGACCACGGCATCGTTTTGCGCGAGCCGTCAGTCGTCGCAGTCAGAGCTGGAACCAACGAGGTGCTCGCCGTGGGCGATGATGCCAAACGCATGCTTGGCAGGACGCCGGGCAATATTGTCGCGATCCGCCCGTTGAAAGACGGCGTGATCGCGGATTTCGAGGTCACCGAGGCGATGCTCCGGCACTTCATCCGCAAGGTCAACAAGGGCCGACGATCGAACCCGCGGGTGCTGATCGCGATTCCCTCGGGGATCACCGAGGTCGAGCGCCGCGCCGTTCGCGAGTCGGCCGAGCAGGCCGGCGCGCGCGAAGTTTACCTGATCGAGGAGCCGATGGCCGCGGCGATCGGCGTCGGACTACCAGTGCAGGAGGCGTCCGGAAACATGATCGTCGATATCGGCGGCGGGACGACGGAGGTGGCGCTCATCTCGCTTTCCGGCATCGTCTATGCCCGCAGCGTGCGCACCGCCGGCGACGAACTGGACGAGGCGATCATCCAATACATGAAGCGCGCTTACAACCTGATGATCGGCGAGCGCACCTCGGAAGACATCAAGATCCGGCTCGGCTCGGCCGCCCCCCTGCCCAAGGAAATGACCATGGAAGTGAAAGGCCGCGACCTCGTGGCCGGACTGCCTAAAACCATCACCATCACCTCGCAGGAAATCCGCGAGGCCATGGCGGACCCGCTCAGCACCATCGTTGACGCCGTCCGCACGACTCTCGAACGCTGCCCGCCGGAACTCGCCGCCGATCTTGTCGATCGCGGCATCGTGCTTGCGGGTGGAGGCGCGTTGCTCAAAGGGCTCGACCGCCTTTTGCGGGAGGAAACCGGGCTGCCGGTCCACATCGCCGAGGATCCCCTCAGCGCCGTGGCCGAAGGCACTGGCAAGGCGCTTCAGGAACTTTCCCTCCTGAAGCGGGTCACCAACTCCGACCGCTAACCGCGGACCGCCAGGCCCCTTCCGGCCATGAAGCCGCTTAATCTTATCGCCTTACTGCTCTTCCTCGGAGGAGCCGTCTGGGCCATCACGCAGAGCGAGCGCGCGGTGCGGCAGGTGCAGGATTTCTACTTTTCGGCGATGTCGCCGTTTTTGAAATCGGGATCGCGAATGGAGACGCAAGCTCGCGCCTTCCTCAACGAGACGCGGCATTCCAGGGAACTTGAGGTTGAAATAGCCACCATCCACGGCGAGCTCGGCCGGTTGCGCATCATCGAGTCCCGCCACCGCGAATTGGAGCGGGAGAACGACCGGCTTCGCCACGCCCTGGACTACAAAAAATCCACTCACTTCGATGTGGTCCCCGCCCAGGTGATCCGCCGCCAGCCGACCACCTGGTGGCAAACCGTGGATATCGACGCCGGTCAGAACCGCGGCGTGGGGACGCAGCTCGCCGTACTTTCCAACGACGGCCTCGTGGGCAAAATCGACCGCGTTTATGCCGGGCAGAACCGCTCCTCGGTCCTCCTGCTCACGGATGAAAAATGCCAGGTCTCCGCCCGCGTCGAGGGCTCGCCGGAAGTCGGGATCCTCAGCGGCCAGCGCGGCCGCTTCGATTTGCTCCGCCTGCGATTCCTCTCCATCGACGCCGTGCTCCGCCCGGGGCAGCGCGTTTTCACGACCGGCCGGGGAGGCATTTTCCAGGCCAACATTCTCCTTGGCACCATCGATTCCGTCGAAAAGGGCGCGCTGGATTCCGAAGCTCTCGTCCGACCGTCGGTGAACTTCGCGGACCTCAACACCGTTTTCGTCGTGCTTTCCACCGATCCCTGATCCGCCCGTGATCCGCTACTCCTTCATCACGATTTTACTCCTGCTCGCCTCGTTCGTGGTGCAGCAGTTTTTGCCGGCGTTCACCGGCATGCATCACTCGCGAATCCTGCTGGTCCAGCTCGTTTTCCTGTGTGAGGCGGTCACCGTGGGCCAGCCGACGATGCTGCTGCTCGCGTTCCTCGGCGGGTTTTTCTGGGACGCCCACTGCGCCCTGGGTCCGCAGGGCGGCGACGCGGAAGTTTACACCCAGCAGGTCGAGTCCTTGAGGTTCGGCTACTCGATCTTTCTCTTCGGGGCGATGGGCTTCCTGATGCAGGGGATCCAGCCGCTTTTCAAACAGGGGAAATGGCAGTTCTCGGCCCTGCTTTCCGGCATCGCCATCTTCCTCTATCTGGCCGCCGAGTATGCCATCATCAACTTCGTCCGAGGCGACTTCACGCTTTCACAAGCCACGGTGATGCAGATGCTCTTCACCTCGCTGCTCACCATGATTTTTTCCCCGCTGGTTTTCTGGCTGCTCTTCCGCATTGCGAAATCGTGCGACCACTCGATCAACCCCGAAGCTGGCCGGAAACGCCGCCGCGCTTACTAACTCTTGATGGAACCCAGCTACCGCCTCCGGCTTTATTTGCTGACCGCCCTCGTGCTGGTCGGCTGCGGCGCGCTGCTGTCCCGGCTGCATGAATTCCAAATCGTCCGCCGCGCGGAATTCCTCCAACTGGTGCCGGGGAACCGCACTGTCACCGTCCGCGAGCCCGGCATCCGGGGGGAAATCACCGACCGCAACGGCATCACCCTCGCCCGCAATCTGCGCAACTACGAGGTATCCTTCAATCTCGACGAAATCCGGCAGGCCTACCTTTCCCAGCACGAGGACGATCCGACCATCGTGCGCCTGACCACCGAGAAAGGCCTGCCCCGCAAAAAATCCGAGAAGGACATCGTCGCCATCGTCACCGACGGCCCGGTGCGAGTGCTCGGTGACCCGCGGCTCGATCTCGCGCGGCCCTACAAGGCGAGCGACCTCCGCACCCATTTCCTCACCCACGGCGGGCTGATTCCCTTCAGCTACCGCTCCGATCTCAGTTACGAGGCGTTCGCGAAATTCGCGGAGCACAATCTGGATCTGCCAGGAGTCTATCTGAGTCTCCGCCCGCAGCGCGAATATCCCTACGGCGCCCTCGCCAGCCACGTGCTGGGGTATTTAAAACAGTGGGAAAAAGGCGATGTCCCGGAAGCCGCAACCCGCATTTACGATCACTACATCGGCGATGAAAAAGGCATCGCCGGCGTGGAATCCACCATGGATGAAGCTCTGCGGGGACCGGAAGGCCAGAAGACCATCGTCAAGGACGAGAAGGGCCGCACGATCCGGATGTCCGACTACACCAAACCCGGCATGGGGGCGAAGGTCCGGCTGACCCTCGACGCCCCAGTTCAGTATCTCCTCGAAAACACCCTCCGCCTCGCCGGTCGCGCGGCCGGAGTCGTGATGGATGTGAACACCGGCGAAGTCCTCGCCATGGCCTCCGTGCCTGACTACAACCCGAACGATTTCATCCCCAGCATTAGCCAGAAAAACTGGGACACCTACCGGGCGAACATGCAGCTCGCGCCCTTCACCAATCGGGCCATTTCCGAGTTCACGCCGGGCTCCACCATGAAAATTCCGACCGCCGTCGCCGGTGCCCTGGCGGGAATGGCAGGCCGGCAGTTTTCCTGCGACGGTTATGTCACCTACGGCAACGCCAAGGTCGGCTGCTGGATCTGGAACAAAAACAGAGGCAGCCACGGCGGCCAAAATCTTTCCCAAGCGATCCAGCATTCCTGCAATCCCTACTTCAACAAGCTCGCCAACACCATCGGTTGGAAAGCCATGGTGGATGGCTGCCACATGATTGGAATCGGCAAACGCACCGGCATCGAACTGCCCAAGGAAGACGCCGGAATCCTGCCCGGAAGCCGAGCGTGGCGCAGCGCTTACCCCAACCTCGTGATGACCCCTCACGAAACGGCAGGATTATCGATCGGCCAGGGCACGTCCATGGCCACCCCGCTTCAGCTGTGTGCCGCCGCCGCCTGCATCGCCAACGGCGGGAAATACTTCCGACCCAGAATCGTCAAACAAGCGGTGAGTGAGGACGGCAAGGTCGTCATCGAGGACACGCCGAAACTTGAAGTCGATTTGACGCAGTCGGGAATCAAGCCAAGCGACGTCGAACTCATCCGCAAGGGCATGTGGATGTCCACCAACCAAGCCGGTGGAACTTCAGGAAAAGTAAAACTCGCAAAAATCGAAGCCGCCTCCAAAAGCGGCACCGCCCAATCCTCTGACAACGGCAAGAAGTCCAACAATTCGTGGATCATGAGCTTCGCGCCCTATGAGAATCCGAAATACGCCATTTGCATCCTCGTCCAAAACGCCGGCTCCGGCGGCGGCGTGTGCGGGCCGTTGGTCAATCTCGTCTATCGCGGTCTGTTCGCCCGCGACAATCACGGCATCAAGCTCCCGCTCGCGCCACTTCCCAAGGCGCTGGGAAACACCGACCGGATCGAGAAATCCATCGAAATTTCCCCGGAAACGATCGCCGCAGTCGAAGCGGGCGACACCCAGCCCGCCCCGGAGGCCATCGCGGCCGCAGCCACCCAAGTCATTCCCACGGAGGAGGACAGCGGTGAGACGGGCGAGGAAGTCGGCGACGTCGCTCCTGCCATCGAACCTCTTCCATCGACCACCGTCACCCCCACCCCGAACATCACACCCGAGGTCGATGCGGAGGGTTCGGTAATCCCCAGAGCGGTTCCCGTGGAGGAACCCTAACGTTTTTCATCACTCCATCAATCATCTCTAACTACCTTAATCCCATTAACATGATCCAACATATCAAGAGACTCCTCGGCATCGGCAAGCCCGACCCGTCGCGAGGCAATTCCATCGTCGTCAATGTCGAGAGGCTCGAACGCCGCGTCGCCCTGCTAGAAGACGGCGTGCTCGAGGAATACACCGTCGAGCGCGAAGGCGACCAGAATATCGTCGGCGGCATTTTCAAGGGCCGCGTCAAAAACATTGAGGGCGGGCTCAAGGCGATGTTCGTCGATATCGGCCTCGACAAAAATGCCTTCCTGCACTTCTGGGACGCCATCCCCGCCGCGCTCGACGGCGGGCTGGAAGAGATCCAGCGCGAGGGCAGAAAGAAGCAGCAGAAGAAGATTTCCTCCAAGGACATCCCGGACATCTATCCGATCGGCTCGGAAATCGTGATCCAAGTTTCGAAAGGCCCGATCGGCACCAAGGGTCCGCGCGTCACGACGAATATTTCCATGGCCGGGCGCTATCTCGTGCTCATGCCCTTCACCGAGCAATTCGGAATTTCCCGCAAGATCGAAGACCCCAAGGAACGCGCCCGCCTGCGCAAGATCGTCCAGAAGCTTCAGGTCCCCGAGGGCATGGGCATCATCATGCGCACCGTCGCCCAAGGCACCCGCGCCCGCCATTTTGTCCGCGACCTCCACATGCTGCTAGAACAGTGGGACGAAATCGAAGCGCGTCGCGTGAACAATCCCGCGCCGGCCTGCATTTTCCAAGAGCCCGGCCTCATCGAGCGCACGGCACGCGATTTCCTAACCGATGAAATCGACCAGGTGATGTGCGACGATGCCGAAACCACGGAAATGATCCGCCAGATCGCCGGTAAAATTTCCCGCCGTGCCAAGCGTCGCATCCACTACATGCCCACCACCACCCAGCCGATTTTCGAGCGCGTGGGCATCCAGAAACAGATCGACGAGGCGTTTTCCCGCCAGGTCTGGCTGCCATGCGGCGGCTACATCGTCATCGACGAAACCGAGGCGCTCATCGCCATCGACGTCAACACCGGCCGCAACCGCGGCTCCAAGGATGTCGATAAAATGATTCTCGAAACCAACGTCGAGGCCGCCGTCGAAGTTGCGCGCCAACTCCGTCTCCGCAACATCGGCGGACTGGTCGTGATCGACCTGATCGACATGCGTCACCGCAAGGACCAGCAAACGGTTTACAAAGCGATCAAGGACCGTCTCAAAAAGGACAAGGCCAAGACCCAGGTGCTCCAAATTTCTCCGGTCGGTCTGATGGAAATGACCCGCCAGCGGCTCAACGAATCGCTGCGGGATTCCATGTATGAACCCTGCCCGTATTGCCAGGGCCGCGCCCGGGTCAAGACGCCGATGACCATGTCCGTCGAGATTCAGCGCCGCCTCAACACGGTGATCCAGAAACACCGCGAGTCGGTCGGCGACATCATCGTCGTGGTAAATACGGACGTCCTGAACCGCTTCAAGAGCGAGGACGCGAAGTTGTTAGGTGAACTCGAACGCTCGCACTCCGGCCGCCTGATTTTCCGCTCGGATCCCACGCTCAACCGCGAGCGCTTCGCGATCATGGATGCCACGACCGAGAAGACAATCGATCAGGGCTGACGGCTTGGGAAATCAAGCTAACTCTGCGATCCGACTTCCTGAAAGATTGACCCTTGGCGTGACCTGCGCCAAAGTTTTGCCATGACACTTCAAGTCGTAATTGAGCAGGGCGAGGACGGCTTTTTTGGGGCCCGCTGCCCCTCGTTGAAGAGTTGTTGGTCGCAAGGACGTACCCGCGACGAAGCCCTCGAAAATATCCGTGAGGCCATTGACCTCTATCTGGAACCCTCGCCCAAGGACATCATTGAAGACGAGACCCATGAAGTGGTCGCCCTGTCCCTGTGAAACTTCCGCTTCTACCGCCAGTGGGATGCTTGGCGGGGCGGAGCGACGATCTTGCGGGAGGGTGTTTTGCTAGCAATTTAACAAAATAGATGTTACCATGCGAGGACTGACCCGAATGGCACTAACTTAAGGGTCGTTTGGGATAATTTTAGGTGCGGTTTTCTTGTAGCGGGAGCGATGGCTGATCTCGATCATTTGATGCCGGGGAACATTTAGTAGTTGGTGAGGCTTTGGTCTTCGTTTCACA